>JBBREZ010000190.1:0-11754 GCA_038225095.1 Caldilineales bacterium | reverse complement strand
GACCATTTTGCTGCTCTTCTTATTAGGCCGCCGAATTTTCGGGGCTGGGTCCGGTTTGCTAGCCGCCGTTTTGTACGCCTTTACCGCGCAAGCCGTGCAATTGAGCCATTTTTTCGCCATGGATCCGGCGAGCACGACCTTTACGGTGCTCGCTGTGCTCGGCGGCGTCATGATGGTGCAAGAGCGGACGTTGCGCGCCGCGGTTTTAACCGGAATTGGTGCTGGATTGGCAATTGCGTCTAAGTTTAGTGCGCTACCGATTTTAGCGGTGCCCGTTGTGGCGGCCTTTTTGGCGATTTGGGGCGATGTGCAACACAGTGAACAGGAAAATCGCCTGGGTAATGGGCGAATTCGCTTTGCCGCTTTGCTAGGTGCGCCGCTCGCCCTGTGCATTGCGGCGATCACTTTTTTTGTTGCCAGCCCCTATGCGGTGCTCGATTGGCACAGCTTCTTACAGGCAACGTTGGTGGAGCAAGGGCGCATGGTGCGCGGCATCGCCGATATGCCCTTTACGCGCCAATATCGCAACACCATGCCTTATCTCTATTTTATCAACCAGCAATTGCGTTGGGGGATGGGCTGGCCGCTAGGGATTATTGCTACGCTTGGCACCCTCTACGCTTTGCTGCTGTTGGTGGTGAGCATCTACCGCCTACTTTACACCTGGCTGGCCCAATCGTTTGGCTGGGCTGGGCGCAAATGGTTGTCCGAACTCGAACTCTATAATTTGGTGCTCTGGAGTTGGGTGTTGCCCTACTTTGGCCTCACTGGCGCATTTATGGCGAAATTTAATCGCTATATGAGCCCCGTGTTGCCTTTTGCCATGCTGTTTACGGCTGGCTTGGTCTGGCGTTTGTGGCAAATGCGACAGGGAGTTAGGGAGCAAGCGGTAACCGACGAATTAGAAGTTCAGCATGTAGATTGGGGCGAGACGCCGCGCGAGGAAATCCCTGTGGTCGCGGTTCCGCCTCAGCCTGGGAGTTCGTCATTGCTGGCGCGCACGTTGGCCACGATCTTGGTAATTGTTGGCATTGGCGGCGGCCTCTTCTGGTCGGCGGCATATGTCAATGGCGTTTACGGGCATGAACACACCTGGATTAGCGCAAGTCGTTGGATTTATCAAAATTCCGCGCGCGGTTCAGTCATTTTATGGGAACAGTGGGACGATCCATTGCCCAAAGCTGTGCCGGGTGAACCAGGCATGGATATGGGCGCCACGGGTCTGACCAATATTGACTGGGGCCCCTACGAGGAAGACACGGCTGCAAAATATGCGATCCTGAAGGAAAAGCTGAGCCAGGCCGATTATGTGGCTTACAGTTCGAAGCGCATTTATGGCAGCGTGCGCGAATTGCCCGAACGTTACCCGATGACGACGCGCTATTATCAGGCGATGTGGGACGGTAGTTTGGGCTTTCAAATGGTCTTGGACCAAACTTCACCACCGCAATTGTTTGGCTTCAAATTTCAAGATCGCAGCGCCGACGAAAGTTGGAGTTTATACGACCATCCCCAGGCGACAATCTTCAAGAAAGTGCGCAAGCTGAGCGATGCCGAGTATGATGCCGTCTTTGATCATTTGTGGGAAAACGCCAAGCCGGGCTATGTCGGCAAGGGTTCGGCGCTAAATCCAGTGCTCAATTTGCTTGGATTAGGCAGCACACAGGAAAGCGAAAACCACGGCTTGATCAACCGGGTGATCGCGCTGGTGATGAAGGATGATGCCGCGCAGCCCACGGAATCAATCACCGACCGCCCTAGCCTGTTGTTGACGAAACCGCTGGCTGCATTGCCGTTGGTGGACAATTATCGCTGGAACCCGCGAGCGAGTACCAGTGTCCCCCTGGCGATCTTTTGGTGGTGGTTGGTGCTGGCTGTGCTGGGCTGGGCGGTCTGGCCGTTGGTTTTTGTGATCTTCAAACCCCTGCGCGATCGCGGTTATTTATTGAGCCGAATGTTCGGTTGGCTGCTGGGCGGTTGGCTGCTTTGGTGGCTGGCCAGCAACGGGTTGGCGCTTAATACGGTTGTGAACAGTTGGTTGACGGTGGCTATCTTAGCGCTGTGTGGGCTCGCCGTCGCGATCTGGCAATGGTCACAAATTCGGCTTTTCTTGCGCGCTAACTGGCTATTGCTCGTGGCGGGCGAAGGGCTATTTGCGCTGGCCTATCTCTGCTTTGTGTGGATTCGCATGAAGAACCCAGACATCTGGCAACCGTGGTTTGGTGGCGAAAAGTTTATGGAATTTGCCTTCCTCAACGGCATTTTACGCAGCCCGACCTTTCCACCGGTTGATCCGCACTTTGCGGGTGGTTTTATCAACTATTACTACTTTGGGCTTTATTTGGTCGCGTATTTGATCAAACTGACCGGCATCTACGCCGAAGTCGCCTTCAATTTGGCGATCCCGTCCCTATTTGCGCTCACGGTTGTGAATGTGTTTTCCGTGGCCTATTCCGCCCACCGTGTGATCTTCCAAAATGGTGATGAGCTTGAGCCTCAGGTGTTCATGGCCAGTGAAGCGCTTGAAACGAAATTCACGCCGGTGTCCCATCTCCAAATCGGCCGGCGGCCAGCTAACATTAATTGGCGGTCCGGTTTCATTTCGGCCCTGCTGGCCCCGTTGTTTGTCGTCATCATGGGCAATCTGGACGGTTTTGCGCAGATTGTGCGTAATTTGGCGAAATTGAGCGATAAGAATTTTCAGAGCGCGATTGGCATTGTCCAGACGTTTGTCAATGCGTTTTATGGCTTGCAAACTGTGTTGGCGCATAAAGCAGCGTTGCCTGGCTATAATTTTTGGGACCCCAGCCGCGTAATCCCCAATTCGATCAACGAGTTCCCGTATTGGAGCTTCTTATTTGCCGATTTGCACGCCCATTTGATTGGCATGCCGCTGGCTGCGCTCTTCTTGGGTCTGGCGTTGGTGCTGATCAGCGATTACGCCGTTGATTGGCGGCAAACGTGGCCGCGTGGGTTGGCGGTGTTAGTGACGTTTGCCCTCTTGTTGGGCGCGCTGGCGAGCATCAATTTGTGGGAACTGCCCACCTATTTTGGCTTGGGTGTGCTGGCTTTCCTGGTGAGCCAATACCGTGGCAAGGGCAAAATCAACTGGCTGCTGACGATTGCCGTGACAGTTGGTTATCTGGGCGGTGCCTATCTGCTTTTCCAGCCATTTTTTCATCATTACAAAAATGTCAGCGCCAACGGCGTTGGTCTCGTTAAAGAAGGCGACGATCTGGGTACCTGGCTACTGATTTGGGGCTTCCTGGCCTTTATGCTGATCAGTTGGCTGATCTATGCGGCGGCCCAACCGGCACGCCGGCCGGTCATGGCCGCGCCGCCAGCTTTGGATGCCAGACCCACTGGCTGTGAACGCTGGTTGAGCCTGGCCTTGCGTCACTTCGACCGGCTGCCACGCCTGCTCTATCTGCATCGCATGTTGGTGCAGCCAAGTGCTAGTTATCTGTTTGGTTTGGCGTTGCTGCCGCTTTCGCTGTTGATGTCGGCGGGTTCGCTGCTTTGGCAACGCAGCGTGTTGGCGCTTTGCCTGTTATGCCTGGGCGTCGCCATCCTGTTATTATGGCGGCGCGGACGACAAGCCGATCCGGGCAGTTTGTTTGTGGCGCTCTTGACGGCGACCGGATTGGCCGTGTTGGCCGGCACGCAGGTCATCTACTTGAAAGACTTTTTGCAGGGTGGTGACTGGTATCGGATGAACACGCTCTTTAAGTTTTTTAGCCAGGTTTGGGTGATCTGGGGCGTGGGCGCAGCGATTGCTGTCCCTCAGATCTGGAACGGGTTAGTTTCGGCTCGCTCCACCCGGAAGGCGAAGAAACCGCGCTCATTGCAGCCAGTGGCAGAAGATACTGCCACTGCGCAGGACGAGGAGATCTCGTCACCTTCGCCTGTTGTAAAAGAAACACGTAATGCTTGGCCGTTACGTTTTGGTTGGAGCATGGTTCTCTTACTTCTACTCGTGGTCAGCTTAGCCTATCCGGTGTGGGGAACGCCCGCGCGCTTGGAGCAACGGTTGATGGGTTGGCAACCCGCGTTTGGCACGCTCAATGGCCTGGATTACATGCGGCAGGGCGTTTATACGTTGCCCGAGACGAACACACCAATCGAGCTAAAGTATGATTGGGAAGCGATTCAGTGGCTGCTTGACCATGTGCGCGGCAACGCAGTAATCATAGAAAGTTCGGAAAAAGATTACTATCGCGCAGGTGGGACAAGAATAGCCTCTACCACTGGTCTGAGTGGTATTTTAGGAATGCATGAACAAGAGCAACGTTATAGTGATGATGTAGCTAAACGCGATTGCCCCCAGGGTGTACTTTGTGAATTCTGGTCGACCCCAGATGTTGAACGGACGCGCCAGATCATAGACGAGTTACAAATTGCCTTAATCTATGCTGGTCAACTCGAACAGGATCGCCATCCGGATGGTGTGAAGAAGTTGGCCCAAATGGCCGCGACCGGCGTGATCATACCGATTTTTCGCAACGAACGCACTGTGATCTATGCGGTGCCGGGGAAATTAGCCCAGACGCCACAAGGACTTTACCTGCCGAAATAATGGAGTAGAGTACGGGTTATAAATTTGTGATAACTACTGAGGTGGAGCGCTACGCTAGGTAAACAGTTAGACGCCCATCAGTAGATGGGACGGAAACAGGTAGCATGGCCTGTCTACGTGTTTACCGATTTATCTGTTTACACAAGGGCTGAGTAGTTACAATTCGTGATCCGTTAATTGTTGTAACCAAACGCGTGACTCAATTGACATATATAACAGGGAACGTCAATTTAAGCGGCCCACTGCATACGGGAGCGGAGCGTGACAGCCTTCAAGCAAGCAATGTGGTGGCTGGCATGACCGTCGACGCCGCGCCGGATTCCGTGCCAGAGCCGCAATTGGCAACTGGTGTGGATCGAGCGGAACAGGTGTCCAACCTCTTTGCCGCGTATGCGCAACCGGTTTGCGCCTATATTCATTCGCTGGTAGGGGATTGGCCATTGGCCCACGATTTGACGCAGGAGACCTTTCTGCGCCTGTATGACACGCGCGAACGGCTGGCTCAGGTGAACAATCCGCGCGCTTGGGTCTACCGGATTGCCACGCATATTGCTTTGAATGAACGCAAGCGGCGCAAACGTTTTGCCTGGTTGCCCTGGCCTGCTGCCGAGCAAAACGGGCCATCAACCGCTTGGTCGGGTGTGGAAGCCGCCATTGATGCGCGTGACGCGGTGGAACGCGCGTTGGCTGCCCTGCCGCAGGATTATCGAGCGCCTTTGCTGCTCTACAGCGGCTACGATTTTAGCGTGCGCGAGATCGCCGAAGCGTTGGAAATTAGCGAAAGTGCCGTGAAGACGCGTCTCCATCGGGCGCGCGCGCTGTTTCGGCAGGTATATGATGGGAGTGAATAGATTATGAATGAACATCCGCAAATCCAAGCACAGTTGACGGTTTATCCTACATTAGATCGGCACGCACGTCAGCAGGTTGATCAACACTTGCCCACCTGTCCCGAATGCACCGAAACGTTGGCGGCTTATACGTCGATGGATCAGGCAGTGCATCGTTTGGTGGACGACAAACTGCGTTATTTGGCTACGCAACCGTTGCAACCGGCCTTCATGCCAGGGCAACGTAGCAGAGACCAACCAATTGCGCTAACACCGCTGAACGGATGGCGTTCGCACGCGCCTTGGCTGAAAACAAACCTGCGCCAGTTGATCCAGCCGCGTCTATTTGCCCTCCAGCTAGCTGGCGCAGGCATTCTGATTTTATTGTTGGTCGCGCTGTCTATGCTCTTGGCCTGGAACCCGGAACAGGAACATCAGATCGCCTCTACGCCCACCTTTGAGCATCCGCTCGCGACGGCAACGCCGCAACTCTATGGCGGTTGGGACATTCAAGTTGCGCATCAACAAAATGCAACGCCTTTTGCGACTGTCAGTGTAGGTGCGACGGTCCAGGCTGCGCAGGTGACGGCGCACCTACCGGCTGCAATCTATAACCTGCTCCGTTTAGCGACGGCTGCGATGCCATTGACCGAGGTTGACAAAACTAAAATGGCAACCTTAAACACCAATCAGGCGCTGCTCGCAGCGCGCGGTGTCGCTACTACTTATGTGACATAACTTTTGTTTGTTAAACTGATGTGAAATTGGCAAGCGGAGATTTTGACCCCCTCCTAGCCTCCCCTGCTGGGGAGGAATTGACTCATCGTCTACCCCTGATGGCGCTGTGTGCCCGCGGTGCGAACAGTCCCCTCCCTTCCTAGGGGAGCGCGCCTAGCAGGCTACCGCCCTTGGGCGCGGGTGGGGTAAATCTCTGCTTGCCAAACTGACTTTGCTATAACCCTAATCCTAGCAACCACCGAGAACTGGCAACCGTGAGTCGAATTGTGAATCTCCCATGCTGACGCAGTTTATTACCTGGTATATCATTGTGCAATTGCTCACGCTGCTGGTCGCGCCGCTGACGTTTGCGCTCTTTACCAACTTGCCGGATTGCGGTTATGCCTTTGCCAAAAGTTTAGGCATCCTGTTGGTGGGTTTTACCCTCTGGCTTGGCACAAGTTATGGCCTGTTGCGCAACGAGACGGGCGGCGCGTGGCTGGCCTTTTTAATCGTCAGCGTGGCTAGTTGGATGCTCGGGCGGTCGTGGTTGCAGCAGTTGTGGCAGACGCGCAAAGCGAACATCCCCTGGCGCAATGTGGTGGCGGTGGAAGCGCTTTTCCTGTTGGCGTTTGCGGCTTGGGTAGTGGTGCGCAGCTATGACCCGGCGGCCAATCATACCGAAAAGCCGATGGATCTGATGTTTATGAACAGCATCTGGATTAGCCCGACTTTTCCACCGCATGATGCCTGGCTGAGCGGCTATGCGATCAGCTACTACTATTTCGGTTATTGGTTGCTAACGACCGTGGGTCACTTGAGCGGCCAGCCGCCGGAAATTGCCTACAATTTGGGGCAGGCCTGTTGGTTTGGCCTGTTGCTGATTGGCTGCTTTGGGGTGGTTTACAACTTGTTGGCGCACGCCGGGCAAAGCGCACGCACGGCTATGATTGGTGGTTTGCTCGCCGGTGTGGCGGTTGGGGTGACGGGTAATTTGTGGAGCCTGTTTGAATGGCTTTACGCCAATGGTATAAACGTCACGCGGCTGGCTAACTTTTTTGCCGTCTATCATTTTCCGCAAACGCCGCCGCTCAACGGCAACTGGCACGCCAATTTTGACTGGTGGGGCAGCGCCTGGCGCACCAGCCGCGTGATCGAAGATGTAACGCTGACCGGCGATCATCTGGAAGTGATCGATGAATTTCCGATGTTTAGTTACACCTTGGGCGATAATCACCCGCATGTGCTGGGCATGCCAATCGTGCTGTTGGTGATCGCGTTGGCGCAGAATCTCTTTTTTAGTCGTTTTCCACTGCGTGCATTGGCGACGACTACCCAAGCGGCGGAAGAGCCAGCGGTTGAAAATTTGTCACTGCTGGCAACGTTCTGGCAACTGGTGCAACGCAGCGTGCCATTGGCAGCCCCCGGCTTTTTGCTGATCATCATCGCCGCCGGTGCGCTGGTTTTTCTCAATACGTGGGACTTTCCACCATACTGGCTGTTAGTAAGCGGCTGTTTTCTGGCCGTCATTGTGCGCAGCTTGCCGCTTGTGGTTGGGCCTGGGAACCGCTTTCAAGGGCGTGGCGTCTGGGTATTCGCCGGCATCTTTAGCGTATTATTACTGGTAGGGATGGGCATCATCTATTTGCCCTATTTTCTGACGGCGCAAAGTCAGGCCGGTGGTTTTGCTCCGAATTTATTTAACCCGACGCGTTTTACTCAATTTTTCCTGATGTTTGGTTATGCGTTGTTGGGGATTGGCGCGTTGCTTGGTCTCGCCTGGACCAAACTTCAGCCGAGTCGCGAGCGATTGATCAGCGCGTTTGCCGTGATCTATGGCGCGCCCCTGTTCTTTTTGGTGCTCAGCACAATGTTGGCCTTGAAGACGACACAGGGCCAGGCGTGGGTCGACAGTATGGCTTTGCCCAAAGGCGCCACCAGTTATTTGCCTTTTATTCTGGCGCGTTGGAGTAAACAGGGTTTGACCTTTCTGGTGTTAGGGGCACTGTTGGCCCTCGCTGTCGCCTGGCTCTGGCAATATTTCGCCACTCTTTTGCTGGATGGGCGCCATGAACTGGCTAAAAGCGAACAGAGTCTGGTCTTCGCCCTCTTGCTGGCGGCGATTGGTTTGCTGCTGGTCTATGCGCCCGAGTTTGTCTATTTGCGTGATAACTTTGGCACGCGTATGAACACGATTTTTAAGTTCTATTACCAAGGTTGGTTACTCTTTGGGTTGAGCAGCAGCTATGCCGTCGTGACGACTTTGCAAACGCTCGGTGGCGTGCGTACGCAGGCGCGCACCCTGGCGGTTGCCTGTAGCGGACTATGTTTGCTTGCGATCGCGCTAGGCTTGTTTTTTCCCATCGGCGCAATTACGGCCAAGACCAACAATTTTACGGCGGACAAGCGAACACTGGATGCCACGGCTTATATCGCTTGGAACAACCCCAATGAGATGGCGGCGGTGCAATGGGTGCGCATTCATACGGCCCCCGATGCGCTGGTGGTAGAAGCGCTAGGGCGTAGTTATTATGCCAGCGACAATCGGATTAGCACGCTGACGGGACGGCCTACCTTGCATGGTTGGGGCGGGCATGAGTCACAGTGGCGCGGCAAAGCCTATGGCGAGATGGCGAAAGGCCGCGGTGATGTGTTGCAACGCATTTACGGCACTGGTTCAACCGCTGACATTGCCCAGGCATTAGCCCAGTGGAACATTGATTATGTGTATGTGGGACCGGTCGAACGTGAACTGTATAAAATGACGCCGGATGCTGAGACCCGCCTGCGCGCCGCTGCGGCGTTGGTGTTTGAGCAGGGCGACGTGCGCATTTATCAGCGTCGTAATCAGTAAGCTGGTGTACCGCAATTTTTCAGATCGCCAAGCACGAATGGTCATTTCGTGTTATATGAAGAAAAAACTATGAACCCTATGCCGGTCATCGATATGAACGTCATCGAAGAGTCAGTAGAAGAACCGTTTGTCGAACCCCAAGTGCCAAGCGCAGCACCGCTGCTGATCGGTTGGTTGACGGTGGAACGTGCTTTGTACGGCGCGTTGCTGCTGATCGCGATTGGCATCCGCTTTTTTGCCTTGGGCCAACAGCCACTCAACGCCTTGGAAGCCGCCAATGCCTGGCCCGCCTGGTTAATTGCGTCGGCTGTGCACGCGCCTGATCCACCTTCGCCGACAAGCCCCTTGCTCTACACGTTGCATACACTGTTATTCTGGGTGGCCGGCGGCAGTGATACGCTGGCGCGCGCGATCCCCGCCGTCGTTGGTGTGGGCGTTGTCTGGTTGATCTGGTATTGGCGCGATTGGCTGGGCCGTACAACGGCCATGCTAGCGGTGTTACTGTTGGCCGTTGATCCCTGGATGACCGCTTTCAGTCGACTGGCGGACGGCGCTATCTTAAGCGTCTTTTTCGGCCTGCTCACCTTGATTGGCTTAACGCGCCTGTATGTGTTGCCCACCGACGATAAAGATCGAAGACGCTGGCAAAATATCGTGGCGGCGAGCGCGGGTCTATTGCTCGTCAGCGGCGCGCAGGCTTGGAATTTCTTGCTGCTCATACTCCTCTTTGTGGGTTTATTCGGTGGCTTCTATCTTCGAGCAGCAGGGGAGACAGATGAGCCACGGCCAATCAACCGTTTTGGCTTTTCCCGTTCCATGGGGCTCATTTTTGCCGCAGCGGCTGTGCTGGGGGCAACCAGTTGGCTGATGCGCCCGGAGGGAATGGGGTTGATCAGTACGAGCCTGACTGTCTGGTTCGGTCAATTATTTGGCCGTAGCGATCTTCGCTATCCACTGACTTGGCCTTTTTTGCGCTTACTGATCGATCAACCTTTGCTGCTCATTTTTGGCTTGATCGGGTTGGGCCACTTATGGTTTAACCAGCGCTCGACGCGTGCAGAAGCAGGGCCAATTCCAGCTCGCCCGTGGGCGCTTTTCCTAACTTTGTGGTTCGTGGGTGGATTAATTCTGGCGCTGCTGCCGGGACGTAATCCGTTTTGTCTCTTGATGGTCGGGCTGCCCCTGTTGTTAACGACTGCCCACTTGGTTGATATCATTCTACATCAGTATCGATCCAATTTTGCCTGGCGTGAGGGGCTGTTGGTCGTGCTCATGTTAATTGTGCTTTTGATTTCTACCCTCTTTTGGGCGATTGCTTTTATTTCTCACCGCCAGATTGATGCTACATTGGGCCGTACCACATTGACCGTGTTTGGGTTGGTCCTGCTCTTGGTCGTGGCTTTTGCCTTTTGGTCAGAGCGCAGGCAAACTCGTTTTTTTATCGGTGGCTTTGTAGGTTTATTGTTGTTGTTGGTAACCGTTGCGAGCAGTTGGCAACTAAATCAGCGCTTTGATGTGGCGCACCCAGAAGGCTTTTTTGCTGAATCTACCCATCCCGATCTGCGGCGGCTCGTCCTGGACATGGCTACATTGAGCGCGCAACGCAACGGTGATCCAGACGAAGCGCCCTTACAGGTGCAAATGGCCCAGCGACCTGACCCGGTAATTGGCTGGTATTTGCGTAATATGCACCAGTTAACCTGGGTCTTAGCGCCCGGTGTGACCGATGCCCAAACGCCACCATTGGTCGTCACGCTAGCCGCACAGGCTGATGCCAGAGATTTATTGCCCAATTATATGGGCAGTCGTTACAATGCGCATATCCGTTGGTTTCCGCCTTCCTTGTTTCATACCGACACAAAAAAGCAAACCGCGCAAACCGACCCCAATCTTTATTGGGCGCAACGGGTGCGGCCTTTTCTGCGTTGGGTGATCTATCGTGAGGCGAAGCCGCTGCCACCGACCGATTCAGTCGTATTATGGGTGCCAGCGTCGGCGCAGTAAGAATTGACCCCACCCTAACCCTCCCCAAAACAGGGAGGGGACTGTTCGCACAGCGCCATCAGGGACCAAATGAGTCACTTCGGCTGTCCCGTGACGGCTCCCTCCCTTCCTAGGGGAGGGTTGGGGTGGGGTATCCTAAAAATCTAACGCAAAGACACAAAAGCACAAGGTCAGAAAACGTGCATCTTTGCGCTGAAGCGGTTTGTTTATGTTGTAAGCAGGAGGTTGCTATGAAAGAAAAAGCAATATTGACGCAGACCGCCACTGAACCGGCTGTTGCTGGCATGAATGATAGCGGCGAGACCTTGGGCACTACTTTATTTGATCGTCCTCTCTTGTCGGCTGTCCGCATCAACTGGGAGACGGTGACTTGGATTGGGTTGGTGGTGGTGGCCTTTGTGTTGCGCATCTATGACGTAGGTGCGCGCGCCATGAGCCACGACGAAAGTTTGCACGCGCTCTACTCGTATTATTTGTATAATGAGGGCCGTTACGAACATAACCCAATGATGCATGGCCCATTTTTATTCCACATCAATGCGCTTTTCTATTTTCTGTTTGGTGACAGCGATGCAACGGCGCGCTTAATGCCCGTGTTGGCGGGCGTGGGCGTTGTCTGCATGGCCTGGTTCTTCCGGCGTTATATCGGCCGCACGGGGGCTTTGTGCGCCAGTGTGATGCTGACCATCAGCCCGAGTTTGCTCTTTCACAGCCGCTACATCCGTGACGACATTTACATTGCTTTCTTTTTGTTAATCTGGATTTACGGCGCG
>JBBREZ010000189.1:0-11765 GCA_038225095.1 Caldilineales bacterium | reverse complement strand
CATTGCCGACATTCAAGCCGCGGCGGACGTGTTGCATCCCGTTTATCAGCGCACGGCAAAGCACAACGGCTAGGTCAGCATCGAAGTGGCGCCAGATTTAGCGTATGACACGGCGGCCACGATTGCGGAGGCGCGTCGGCTCTTTGCCACCGTCGCTCGACCTAACGTCATGGTCAAAGTGCCAGCCACGCCAGCTGGCATTGCGGCGATTCGTCAGTTGATCAGTGACGGCATTAATATTAATGTAACGCTAATTTTTGGGCTAGAACGGTATGCCGAGATCAAAGAAGCCTATCTCCAAGGGCTGGAAGTGCGCATGAAGGCCCATCAGACGATTGATCACATTGCCTCGGTTGCCAGCTTCTTTGTCAGCCGGGTAGATAGCAATGTCGATGCGCACTTAGAAAAAATCACAGCCAATAATGGGACGCAACCACAGGCGCTGATGGGTAAAGCAGCCGTGGCCAATGCTAAACTCGCCTATGCACAATTCCAGGCTAAATTTTCTGGCGAGCGTTGGCAAACATTAGCCGCTGTTGGGGCGCAAGTCCAACGTCCGCTCTGGGCAAGCACGAGCACCAAAAATCCGCAGTATCCAGATTTGCTCTACGTGGAGCCTTTGATTGGCCCTCACACGGTCAACACGATGCCACCCAAGACGCTAGATGCCTACCGGGATCATGGGAAAGCAGCACGCACCATTGATATAGGCGCAGCTGAAGCCGCTACTGTGTTTGCGCAGCTTAAAGCGCTTGGTATTTCGATGGAAGCAGTGGCCATTGAACTGGAAAGTGAAGGCGTTCAGAAGTTTGCTGATTCCTATCGCGAATTGCTCAACGCGATTGAGCAACGCCGAGCCGAACTGGTTATGGCAAAATAAAAACCTGTAGAATAATCCAAAGATGCAGATTAATTCGTCTTGCCCTATCTTTGGATTATTCTACAGGTTTGTTCGACTTTGTTCCCCGCTGTAAAAATGCAGCAAATTCCTCAGCCTTAAGTCCTTTGGCCTGACTAGCGGGTAAGTTGACAGCTAGATCATCCGCCTCGTTCGCTTGAGTTTCCAACACATCACTCAAACGTGGGGCGCCAGGATCACCCTGCAAATGCGCAGCCAGCGGTCCAATCAATTCAACCACAGCTTCTAAGAAAAGTGCAGCCGGTGCAGCGCCACCTGGCAGATTTAGAATGATAGAGCGCCCACGAATGCCCGCTACCCCGCGGTCTAACAGCGCTAGTTCGCTCTCTATTTGTGCGTAAGCCCGCATTGCTTCTGCCAAACCAGGCAACAAGCGTTCCACCACGGCCAACGTCGCTTCCGGCACAATTTCGTCTGCACTTGGACCTGAAGCGGGAAAAGTCCCCCCAATCGTGATGACCAGATCAAGTTCCTCTTCATCACACCAACGCCGCAAAATATCTTCGATCCAGTTGCGCTGGCTACGGGCACTACTTTCTTGTACCAAGATCGCTCCAGGCACAACTTGCTGTAAACGCTGGCTTACCACCTGCACAGCCTGTTCATCTGGTTGGGGTACAGTCAAAATTCCAGTACGGATCATCATGCTAAGTTGACTCATGAACAAAAACCTCTATAACTTGAGCCAACATTAACTCAAATCATAGAGGTTTTATTTACTCATTCAGTTTACTCGATTGCGTGGAGCTACACAATCGCTGTGTGGGTACGTAGGATGACCAAAGGTCATCACCAACGCATCTAACGAACCCTATATTACCGCTTGGTATATTGCGGCGCCTTACGGGCACGCTTCAAACCAGGTTTCTTACGTTCCTTAGCGCGCGCGTCGCGTGTCAGCAACCCAGCCGATTTCAGCATAGGCCGCAAATTAATATCAGACTCGCACAGGGCTCGCGATATGCCAAGCCGGACAGCCGCAGCCTGACCATTATCACCACCGCCATTAACGTGAACGCTGATATTAAAAGTATTCTCGGTGCCGGTTAGCGCTAGTGGCATACGCAGGAGCATACGATCTAAATCTCGGCCAAAATATTGTTGCATGGGCTTGTCGTTCACAACAATTTCACCCGTGCCAGGATACAAACGAACACGCGCTGTGGCCGTTTTGCGCCGACCGATTGCTTCTATATACTGAGCCATTATTTCTCTCCTTCGAGCAACAGCGGTGTGGGCTGTTGCGCTGCATGCGGATGTTCGTTGCCAGCATAAATGCGCAATTTCTTCATCTGGGCGCGTCCCAATTTCGTCTTTGGCATCATGCCCTTTACCGCCTCAAAAATGACAACGTCAGGCGACTTTACCAATTGCTCGCGCATCGTGCGGCTTTTTAAACCACCCGGATAGCGCGAATGGCGATAGTACCGGATCGTATCCAGTTTATTACCAGTCACCACAATACGTTCGCAATTCGTCACAACGACAAAGTCACCTGTATCAATGTGCAGGCTAAACGTAGGTTTGTGTTTGCCACGCAAAACTCTTGCAACCTGAGAAGCCAATCGTCCTAATGTCTGACCCGCGGCGTCAACAACTACCCACTCGCGGTTTTGCATGGCTTCCTCGGCGTTTGGACTGTATGTCTTCACGCTAATCACTCCTCAAAATTAATTTCGTCCGTTCAACGAAAAGTTTGCCGCTTGACTATACTTTAAGACTAGTCAATGAAAGGCCTACATCGCATAGACGAACCAGTTAGTTCAAAAACAAACCCAAATGCTTTGGATATTCTACAGATTCGAGCACTAGCCCTTGCGCAGGCACTGGTGATGCACAGTGAGCACGTTCTCTAGCCATTAAGGCGAGCCGAACATCTTCAGGCACCCATCTACCTACACCAACTTCTAGTAATGACCCAACTAAATTACGCACCATCTGACGCAAAAAGCCATTCGCATTCACGGTAAAGACAAAACGTTTACCGGGATATTCGCTAATCAACGGTAAATTTGCCTCTACCATCTGCCAATCAGCCTGATACAAACGTCGAACAGTATTTTCGCCCTGTGATGGCTGACCAAAGGTAGCAAAATCATGTTCACCAATCAGAAACGTCGTCGCCTCACGTAGCTTGTCTAGGGATAATAACCTAGTTTCATAAAGCGCAAATCGATCGGTTAAAGGCGAACGGCGCGGCACGGAATGAAGGTTTGCTGCATCAGATTGATAAATGGTATATCGGTAGGTTCTAGCATCTGCACTAAACCTGGGATGAAATCCTTCCGGCGCCAGTTGCAATTGACGGATAGCAATGGATGGCGGTAAATGCGCATTCCAAGCCCGTTGCAGATCTGCCACAGAGTGACGCCAAGGCACTTGAACGGAAATCACTTGGCCGCTGGCATGAACGCCAGTATCCGTGCGGCCAGCCCCGGTAATACGAACCGATACATTAAGCAGTGCAGTAAGCGCCGCCTCTAATGTGCTTTGAATAGTTGGTACACCCAACTGAAACTGAAAACCGTGATAATCAGTCCCATCATAAGCAACCAAGCAGCAAACATGGATAATCGTCTGGTTTACCTGCATACTCAAATTGAGTGCTTACAATCTAGGCTGATGCATCTGAATCAACCAGTTCCAGAACTACCATTTCAGCGGCATCACCCGAACGCTTACCAATTTTAATCATACGGGTATAACCACCGTTACGAGTAGCGTAGCGCGGAGCAAACTCATCAAATACCTTCTTAGCAACGGTCTTATCATTCAAGAAAGCTACAACTTGACGCTGGGCATGCACTCGATTACCGGTAACGCCGCGTTTAGCCTTGGTAATTAAACGCTCCGCTTCGGCGCGAATTGCGCGTGCTTTAGCTTCCGTAGTGGTAATTCGCTCGTGAATGTACAGATCTCTGATCAGGTTACGAAATAATAACTTACGATGACCGGCATCTCGGCTTAAGATACGTCCAGCAACTTGATGTCGCATGATATGAACTCCTACCAAAGTTTACTTTGTGATAACAATGACTAACGCAACTTACATTGCGCTAGCAGTTATCAGTAAGCAGAATATATAAAATAACCAATAACCACTACTTACTGAAAACTATACACAAAGGCTAGTGATTACGCTTCATCCGCGTCGTCGTCATCCTCAGCGAGTGGCTCAGGTTCATCATCAGCAGAAGAAGATGAACTACTCCCCCAAAAAGCGCTTAGATCGACGCCCGGCACATTTAAATAATTCTTCTCTCGCAATTTATCGACTAGTTCATCTAATGATTTCTTGCCGAAATTGCGAATGGCCAACATCTCTTCTTCGCCCTTTTCCATACGCTTAAGAATTTCGCCGACCTTTGTAATGCCAGCCCGCTTGAGACAGTTATAGGCGCGTACAGTTAGTTCTAGCTCTTCGATGGCCGCATCATAAACACGACTTGGAATGCCCTGTTCTTCCTGAGTGGTGTGCTCAGGCATTGAGGGTACATTATCACCTAAGAGCGTCAGATGTTGTACCAGTATGTTGGCAGATTTATGCAACGCTTCTTCTGGAGAAATTGTACCATCTGTCCAGATTTCAAGATTGAGTTTATCGTAGTCTGTCTGTTGACCAATACGAGTACGCTCAACGCGATAAGCCGCTTTGCGTACCGGACTGAAAATCGCATCCACTGGAATCTCGCCCAGCGGCAGACGTGTACGTTCCTCGGCAGGGCTATAACCACGACCAACCTCGACAACCATCTCAATGTCCAAATCAACATCATTAGAATCGGCTGTCAATAAATATAAGTCAGGATTAGCAATTTCAACTTCAGGCGGGCAAATCAGATCTCCCGCAGTAATTGGGCCTTCATTCGTAACCTCAACATGGATTCGAACTGGATCCTCGCTGCGGCTATGAAGACGAATCTGCTTAATATTTAAAATTAATCGCGTCGTATCTTCCCGAACATGCGGGATCGGCGAAAATTCATGATGAATACCACTAATCCGAATAGAAGTAACCGCACCACCTGTCAAACTCGACAACAGAACACGACGCAACGCATTACCTAGCGTAATTCCATAACCGCTTTCCAGCGGACTCACCACAAAATGGCCATAGTTTTGTGAGCTAGCCGCTACCTCAATTTTCGGAAGAACCATGTTTAGCAATGGGCATCCCTCCCTGGTGTTCATTGTGCACAAAATCGGTATATAAACCAACCGGCGGCACAATTTTTCGAATCAACAATGGATTCTATGAGCCTCCGAGTGACACACTTAGCGGCTGTAAAACTCGACGATCAACTGTTCATTAAGAGGAATTTCAAAATCCTCTCGGCCAGGCTGATTTAACATTGAACCGCTCATGTTTGCAACACTCAGGTTCAACCATGCCGGCGTCCTTCGAGTACCTTGCATGATTTGGGCGCGATCTTTAAAATAAGTCATGCTGCGGCTGCCATCACGCACAGCCACTACATCACCCAGATTGACCAAAAACGAAGGTATATCTGTCTTCCGTCCATTCACTTGAAAATGCCCATGCTGCACCAGTTGTCGGGCTTGGGGCCGACTGTCAGCAAAGCCTAACCGATAAACCACATTGTCAAGACGGCTTTCTAGCATTGCCAACAAGGTTACACCAGTCATACCCTTGCGGCGGCTAGCTTCGCTGAAATAGCGCCGAAACTGCTTTTCCATCACGCCATAGATACGGCGTGCCTTTTGCTTTTCGCGCATCTGCATGCCATAATCGGATACCTTACGGCGAAAAGTTGTCTTACTGCCATGATCACCAGGCGGAAAGTTGCGCTTTTCAATCGCGCACTTTGGGCTAAGACAGCGATCTCCTTTTAAGAACAGCTTTAACCCCTCGCGGCGACACAGCCTACACACTGCATCTGTATTTCTTGCCATTTTTCCTCCAAAGCCTTCGTGCGGTTCCACTGATTTATTTTGGCAAGGCAATAAATTACTACAATGTAATATATCTTCTTAGCAATCAGCGGTCTATGAATCAGATTTCACTCCTGTATTAAAACAGGTGGTGCAACAGTTGCACACACCTGTCTCAAATTTCAATCATTCATTTTTCACAAAACAACAAAAATCGCAATTAGACGCGACGCTTTTTGGGCGACCGACAACCATTATGAGGCAACGGTGTAATATCTGTAATAGAACGTACGATCAAACCAGAAGACTGAATTGATCGAATAGAGCTTTCGCGGCCAGGCCCTGGTCCTTTTACAAACACGTCCACTTCGCGCATATTAAAATCATTGCGTGCAGCACTACCAGCACTCTGTGCTGCTAATTGAGCCGCAAACGGTGTTGATTTACGACTACCCTTAAAGCCACTACTGCCGCTACTGGCCCAGCAAACTGTATTACCAGTCTGGTCAGTAATCGTCACAATTGTGTTATTAAAAGAAGCATGAATATGAACTTGACCACTCGGCACGTTCTTCTTTTCACGCTTGGTGCTTACTCGCCGGTCCCGTCGTTTCTGAGGTCGAGCCATAACCGCTCCTTATACAAAACAAATTAATAAAATGCTTACTTACTCTGATTAGTCGCTGTACAACCGATGAAGGCAAAGCAACACAATAAATGTTACTTGCGTGCCACGCGCTTCTTGCCAGCCACTGTACGACGTACACCACGGCGAGTACGAGCATTCGTGCGAGTTCGTTGACCGCGCACAGGCAGGTTACGGCGATGACGCAAACCCCGATAGCAACCAATCTCAATCAGGCGCTTGATGTTCATGTTCACTTCACGCCGCAGATCACCCTCGACGACAAAATTGCGGTCAATATACTCACGCAACCGAGTAACCTGGGTTTCATCCATATCTTTGACCCGCGTCGACGGATCAACTTGGGTTGCTTCCAGAATTTCTTCACTTGTTGCATTGCCAATCCCATAAATATAGGTGAGGGCAATCACTACGCGTTTTTCGCGGGGAATATCAATGCCGGCGATACGTGCCATGAAACTTCTCCTTACTCCTGCCTGTGCTATCCTTTTGCTCGCTTCGAGCAATAACTCAATTCTGACTTATGTAAGGTTGCGAGCAGCGATACCAATTAATTCCCATGGGCTTGCAACAACTTCGCTTATTAACCTTGGCGTTGCTTGTGCTTCGGGTTTGTGCAAATGATAAAAATTACGCCCCTTCGCCGCACAACCTTACACTTTTCACACATTTTTTTAACAGATGGTCGCACTTTCATAATTAGCCTGCTCCCTAACTTTTCCATCAATCTCTGCGATGCTGCTGCATTACAGCAGCCACGCTGACGCAATCATTTCAGCGCAACTTGACTAGTTTAACACAATATCACGGAAGCGTCAAGATTTCAGGACCATTATTAGTAATAGCTATCGTATGTTCAAAATGGGCAGTTAGGCTACGATCTTTGCTCACAACTGTCCATTTGTCTTTCAACGTGCGTGTTTGCCACGTACCGCGCTGCACCATAGGCTCGATCGCAATCACTACACCTGCTGGCAAAACATAGTTGCCATCAGGATCACCAGCTACGTAGTTTAGCACTTGCGGCCCCTCATGCATCTGGCGGCCAACGCCGTGTCCTGTATACTCGCGCACCACATACAAGCTGTGGTCCTCAATATGATGCTGCACGGCACGGCTAATATCTACAACTCGGTTGCCAACTTTTGATTGCTTAATTCCAGCATATAAGCTATCTTCAGTCACACGCATCAGCTCGGCTGCTTTTTCACTGATCTCACCCACAGCGTATGTCCATGCACTATCGCCAATGAAACCACGATAACGCGCACCGATATCAATACTAATAATATCGCCATTTTTAAGAACCCGATTCTTGCTCGGGATGCCATGCACCAATTCTTCATTAATGCTAGCACAAATATGGGCAGGGAATCCGCGATATCCTAAAAAGGCAGAAGAGGCATCATACTTTTGCATAACTTCGAGCGCGATGCGATCCAATTCCCACGTGTTAATGCCAGGACGAATCACCTCTTTTAATGCGGCATGGACACGTGCAACAATACGACCGGCCTCACGCATTATTTGAATTTCGCGTGGGCTCTTTAGGATCGGTTGGCTTGCTCGTCGCACCGAACTCTGCGGCTGCTGACGCAAAGGTGCGCTGCCACTCTTTCTAAACATCTTTATCCACCTTAGAAAACGCCACAATGTCCAAGCCTCAATCTAATTAGCCTGCATCGCTTGGATAACCAGTTTCTTCAGCTTCTCGTTAACCATATCAATCGATTCAGCACCGTCAAGTTCAGTCAATAACGATTTAGCAAAATAATAACCAATAAGCGGCGAAGTCTGCTTATAATAGACATACAATCGATTACGCACCGTCTCTGGCTTATCGTCATCGCGTTGATAAAGCTCGCCGCCGTCAAGATCGCAGATGCCTATCTGCTTAGGTGGATTGAATTCGGCGTGATAAACCGCCCCGCAAGTACGACAAACGCGCCGTCCAGTAATGCGAAGCATTGCCTCTTCGTCACTAAGGTTGATCAAGGGCACTAAGCTAATGCCGCCATAGGCAGCAGTCATTTCGTCAAGTGCACTCGCCTGAACCAAGTTGCGCGGAAATCCATCCAAAACGGCACCATTCACTGCATCAGGCTTTTGCAAACGGTCTTGCACCATCCGAATAGTCACTTCATCAGGAACCAGATCACCACGATCCATATAACTCTTGGCTAATAATCCTAGCTCGGTTTGATTTTTAAGATTATATCGAAAAATATCACCCGTTGAAATCTGAGGTAAATGAAACGATTCTTCCAACATTCTGGCTTGAGTACCTTTACCAGCACCTGGTACCCCTAATAGCACTAAATACGTGCGTCTTTGCGCGTCCATACAACTTCCTCTAAACCGGAAACTCTCTACTACCGAATAAAACCTTCGTAGTTACGCATCAACAACTGCGCTTCGATTTGTTTCATAGTGTCTAATACCACACCGACAACAATTAACAAACCAGTGCTACTAATGATCAAAGAGCGATTATTCGTCAGCGCAGACGCGTCACCACCCAGGAAAACGCCAGCAATTGAGCCAGCAATAAATGGCAGCACCGCAATGAAACCGAGGAAGAGCGCACCTACCAGCGTAATCCGCGATAAAACACCATTCAAATACGACTCAGTTCTGGGTCCTGGTCGAATACCTGGGATAAAACCGCCCTGCTTTTGAAGTGTTTCTGGTAAGTTCTGTTGGCGGAACATCACATCGGTATAAAAGTAAGTAAAAGCGACAGTAAACAGGAAGTACATCAACCAGTAAAAACCGTGTCCCGGTCCAAGCCATGTACTAATTACTTGTGCAATTGAACCCACCCACCCTGTATTTGTCACAAAATAGCTGGCAATGGTACTTGGCAGAATTAACAAACTTTGTGCAAAAATCAATGGAATCATACCCGCTGTGTTGACGCGCATGGGAACATGAGTGCTTTGCCCACCCACCATCATCATACGATTGCCACGCATCGTGCGGACACGCTTGCCATATTGCACTGGAATTCGGCGTTGTCCTTCTTGCACCCATACGATCAAAGCAATCGTAAATACAGTAATAAGCAGGAAAAGAATCAGAAGCACCACGTTTTGTGAAAGCAGGCGGATCTGAGCTGGAATATTGGCAAGAATACCGGAAAAGATAATTAATGAAGTACCATTACCAATCCCTTGCTCTGTCAACAATTGTCCCAACCAGACACCAAACATTGTACCTGCAGTCATGCCGATAATGATCGTCAAAGATGGTAGCAAATCAGCACCGGTGAATCCCCAGTGCGGTAGTACCACACCACCACCAATTTGTTGGCGATTAAGAATTGTGGATTGCGTTATCGCCTGTAAAATCGACAATGGAATAGCAAGCCAATAAGTGTACTGGTTGATCCGATGACGCCCCTGCTCGCCTTCCTTACTCAATTCTTCTAAGGAAGGTATGATAGGTGTAAGCAACTGCATAATAATGGATGCAGTAATATATGGGTAAACCCCTAGCGCCATTACACCCATTTGCGACAGACCGCCGCCACTGAAAAAGTTAAGCAGACTCAGTAACATGCCAGTATCGTTGTTGCCATTAAAAACACTGGCGAGAACCGCGCGGTTAACACCTGGCAGTGGAATATTAGCGGCAAAACGATAAAGGGCAAGGATACCGAATGTAATCAGCAGTTTCTGACGTAGGTCCGGCAACCGAAATGCATTACGTACGGCTTCGAGCATGAGAATTTTCCTTCTTGGCAATCACCTAGGTTAACCATAGAAACTAGAACTAGCTGTCCATGCAAAAGGCTAACCTTATCGTGTTAGATCCAATGAATCAGGAACGTGGCATGTGTTTATTAACAATGACGGGCAAAATATCCACAGAGCCACCAGCCGCTTCGATCTTCTGGCGTGCTATTGCGCTAATGCGATGCACCTTGAGATGCAACGGCTTTGCTACTTCGCCGCGTGCAAGCACGACAACCGGGTTTTTAGCATTACCCAACAAGCCTACCGCGGATAGAGCTTCCGGTGTCACATCCATATTACTATCAAACAATTGATTCAAAATATCCAAGTTAACTGGAATGTAGTGAACCTTAAAGCGATTAGTAAAACCGCGCAACTTGGGTAGGCGTTTGACTAAAGGAAGTTGACCACCTTCGAAAGTTGGCCTGACACCGCCACCTGTACGCGAATTCTGGCCTTTAGTGCCACGCGTACTAGTCTTGCCTTTGCCGGAACCCGTGCCGCGACCTACTCGCTTACGCTTTTTTGTCGAACCCTCTGCGGGACGCAGGTCATGGAGCTTCATAATTTTTATCCTTCTACATATATTCTGAATGTTACAAACCAACATTCAGTAACAATAAGCAACGAGAAAATTAGAAAATCATAAATCTTCTAATCTCTCAGCTCAATTTATTCAAAATAAGCATCAAGGCAACAGGCAACTAGGCTTACTCGTTTGTTTCAACAGTAATCAGATGCGAAACCGCTGTAATCATGCCACGAATGGCCGGCGTATCTTGCTTTTCTACCGTCTGATGCAGTTTACGCAAGCCTAATGCTCGGAGCGTCGCCCTTTGCCGTTTCTCAAAGCCAATCGGGCTTTTGATTAGTTTGACTTGAAGTGTCTTAGGCGGCATAGATTTCCTCCTTATACCAGAAAGGTGCAAGCTTTTTCGGATCCACGCCACGATTCTGTGCTTCTTTGCGGAAATCTTGAAGCTGTTGCAATGCGGCGAACGTTGCTTGAACTACATTCAAGATATTATCGCTGCCCAATGACTTGCTTAGAATATCACTGACGCCGCATGCTTCAACGACAGCACGCACGCCACCGCCAGCAATAACGCCTGTGCCAGCGCTAGCAGGCTTCAAGAGAACTTCGCCTGCACCAAACTGAGCCTGCACTGCATGGGGAATGGTTGAACCAAGCAAAGGAATCAAGACCATCCCTTTGCGCGCCCGATCAGAAGCCTTGCGAATTGCATCAGGCACTTCGCGCGCCTTACCAACACCAACACCCACACGGCCTTTTTGATCGCCGACAACAACAACAGCGCGAAAAGCGAAACGTCGCCCGCCTTTCACAACTTTGGCTGTACGTGCAATATGGACAACGCGCTCATCTAGCTCTTCGCGTTCTTCTTTTTCTCGTCTTTCGCGCTTTTCTCTTTTTGCCATCTTCTACTCTCCTGGCTACTCATACTCGTGTCTTGCCACCAATAACTATAAATTTCGTTCCTCAGTTGCGGTTTTTGGCAACCGCGAGTATTAGAAAACGAGACCACCTTCGCGGCTGCCATCGGCCAAT
>JBBREZ010000188.1:0-11865 GCA_038225095.1 Caldilineales bacterium | reverse complement strand
CATCCTCAGATGCGTCCCTACCGGCAAAAGAGACGCATCTGAGGATGCGAACTACCCGTGACCGAAACAAATTTTAGCGTTCATTCATCGGTGAGCGTTGATGGCTTATTGCCCTGACGGATTGGCCGTAGTGGGCATGTACTTATCAATTGGCGTATACCCAGGCGGTGGGACTAGCCGTGGCGGCGGTGGCACGGGCTTGCTGCCTTGCGTTTTCTGCAATTCAAAAAAATCCCAGGTGAGCCGGCTGATGGCTTGCATGGTCGCGTTGCTGAGTTGTAAATCTAACCAGTTGGCTTGATAGAGAAAAATACTGAGCACATAGGGACCAGTCGGCCCCCAGATCAGCGCGACATCGCCATGCGTTTCGGCTGTGCGTGCGTGCTTATGCACAATCCAGGTCTGTTGCGGCTGCGGCAGGCCGGCCCAGATTAAATCTTGCAACTGGTCATGGCTCATGTAAAAGAGGATGGACAGACAGTGTTGCGGCGTAAAGCGCTTTGGATCGTGCTGTAACAACAGCCCCTTGCCTTGCGTGCATTCCACCAGCGCAGATAGAATGCGCCCCATGTCGGCGGCCGTTGTTTGTAGGTTGGGGTTCGGCTTGGTGTTCCAATCTGTCCGCTGATTGGCCGGTGTGGCAAGTGGTGACAACGTTGGGCCGTCAAATCCAGTTTGCATGTAGGTGTTGACAAAACCCAGACTGTGCATAAAATCGGTAAATTTTCCTGCCCCAATGGTCAAATCACCGTTACCCAACTGGCCCAACAACTGGTTAGCGCGCTGGTTATCCACTTCATACAACGCCAGATCAATGGCTTGGCCGCTTGCCGCACTGGCATTGTTGCCCTGTTCGAGCAGCGCGGTAACCAAGGCCAACTTGACCGTGGACATCCCTGAGAAGGCGACATCGGCATCTACATTCGCTTCCATGCCGTTTTGTAAATCGTGCACATAGATGGCGGCGAAGCCTGGAAAAGTGGCGAGGGTGTGGCTCAACACTTGCGTCAGATCCACCATGTTGGGCTGCGCTGGTGGAATTTCGGTCAACGCCAGCGGGGCAACGCGCTGCTGGTCACGCGCTAAGGCGGCGATGACTTGCGGGATACTTTTTTCGACATCTAGTGTATAGCCGGGGATGCCTGGCTCCCAGCGCCATGCCTGTTTGGCAAACTCTACCTGGCTGGTTTGTGAGATGGCAAGCGTCGGTGAGATGGTATCACGACGTTCCAGGGGTGGTAAGGCATGGGCGCCAATCGGTTCACGATTGTGTTCGGCAGCAGCATTGACGAGCCAAGCGCGCAGTTTAGCGGTGTTGAGCGTAAAGCGGACCGCAACATCACGCCGTTTTTGCGTGAAACCTAATGCCTCACGCACAGCAATATCGATAAACGGCGGCCCTTGCAGATACTTTCCAGCCTCAGCTACCATTTCTTCCACATTCAGGTGGAAATCAACTTCCTGGGGTAGCAACGCCAACTGCTCAGCGGCAAAATCAACTTCAATCGGCGCGGCATAGACCCCTTCTAAATGTTGCTCGATCTCAGGGATGTTTTTAAGGTCGCTCAGTTCCAATCCACCTAGATAGACGCCCGGTGGGATCGGCGCCGCCGTGGTTTTGAAATGTGCGTAAAGCGGAAATAAGGCGAGGATGGCGACCAGAAAAATGATGAAAGTGATTAACCGTTGCATTTTAAAGCTATGCAGGCGCCAATTCACGCGCATGTAGGATCTCTCCACGGTGCATTGGCCGTACATCATTTACAGTTAACGCAAGTAGGGCAATCGTCGAGCCATCTGCCTGCACAAATTCAACTTCAAATGCCTGTCCATTCTGATAACGATGGACTATCTTGCCTGTGTCCCCTTTGACTAAGCTGTATTCTTCAATGTTTTTTAACAAAACCACTGTATCTAATTCCTGTAACATTTTATATCTCCTGTTACTCGGTTTCCAGAGGATAGGCAGTCACAAAACGTGGTTCTAATTGCATTGCCTCGATTATCCAAACCGTTCGTAGCTTTACAAACTTCCCACCAAGTGTTGCCAGCGAGCCATCAATGATATACTTTGTACCAAATGCTGACGAAACTACTTCGTTTACTTCTTCAAACTGAGCGATGGCTATCAGGTTTCGTTCCAGTAATTCGACATTTGTCTGATTAAAGCCCAATCCCCGTAGCAGCTTTGCTTCGATTTTCTATCCTTGTGCGTCTCTGATAGCCAATAGTCCGTTACCTTTGTGATTGGCACATAGGCACGCGTTCGGTTGGGGAGTTTCATAAAAATGAAATATTATTCCCACTCAATCGTCGCCGGTGGTTTGCTGCTAATGTCATACACCACACGGTTGACGCCGTCTACCTCGTTGACAATCCGGTTGCTCACGCGCGCCAGCAAGTCATAGGGCAGGCGCGCCCAATCGGCGGTCATAAAGTCGTCGGTCGTAACGGCGCGCAAGGCGAGCGCATTGCCATAGGTGCGCCCATCGCCCATCACGCCCACACTGCGCACCGGCAAGAGCACGGCGAAAACCTGGCTGGTCTGGCGATAGAGCCCGGCCTTGCGCAATTCTTCTAGAAAGATGGCATCGGCGTGGCGCAAGGTCTCCAATCGCTCCCAGGTTACTTCACCTAAAATGCGGATGGCGAGACCAGGGCCGGGGAATGGATGGCGCCAGACAATCTCTTCGGGCAGACCCAACGCTTCGCCCACCGTGCGTACTTCGTCCTTAAAGAGCATACGCAACGGCTCGATCAGTTGAAAGGTCATATCTTTAGGCAGCCCACCCACGTTGTGATGGGTTTTGATCGTGCGTGCGTTGCGCGTCTCATCGCTGCCAGCCGATTCGATCACGTCGGGATAAAGCGTGCCCTGCGCCAGAAAAGCTGGTGAATTGACGCCCCAGGCTGTGGCTAGACGCGCCGCTTCTGCCTCGAAAATGCGGATAAAACGCGCACCAATGCGTTTGCGCTTTTGTTCGGGGTCGGTGATATCGGCCAGATCGCTCAGGAAATCCTCTTTAGCGTCTACGGCAATCAGATGCATGCCCTGGTGCTGCTGGAAAGTTTCCACCACCTGCGGCGCTTCATCTTTGCGCAGCAAGCCGTGATCCACAAACACACAAGCCAGGCGGTCACCAATCGCCTTATGCACCAACGTTGCAGCCACGGCACTGTCCACGCCGCCGCTCAACCCGCAGATCACATGGCCGTCTGGTCCCACCTGCTGCCGAATGCGCTCCACGGTCTCCTGGATAAAGTTGCCCGGCGTCCAGTCACCGGTGCAGCCGCAAATACGCTTGACAAAATTTTCGAGCAGCGCCTTGCCCTGCGGCGTATGCACCACTTCGGGATGAAATTGAATGGCATAGATCCGGCGCGCTTCGTCGGCGATCGCGGCCAAGGGTGAGTTGTCGCTGTGGGCGATCGCGTGAAAGCCAGTGGGCAATTGTTCGACACGGTCGCCGTGGCTCATCCAGACTTGCAGCGTGCTGGGCAAGTTGGCAAAGAGTGGATTGCCCTGCGCTGCCTGTTGATCAATTTCGACCAAGGCTGGGCCATACTCCTTTTCCCGCCCAGGCGAAACCTGACCGCCCAGTGTATGCGCCAACAATTGTAGCCCATAACAGATGCCCAAAATCGGCAGGCCGCTTTCTAACACGGCCGTTGGCAACGTGGGTGCATTCAGCGCATAGACGCTGTTGGGCCCACCGGAAAGAATAACGCCGGTCGGTTGCAAGCGCGTGATCGCTTCAGCGGCGCAATCCCAAGAGACCAGTTCCGCATAGACCTGGGCCTCGCGCACGCGGCGACAGATCAGTTGGCTATATTGGCTGCCGTAGTCAAGAACGAGAATCGTTTGATGTTTCATAAGTGGTTCAGAGTAAGTGTTGACACAAACCTTTGCTTGAAATATCATGATGATATCATCATGATATTTCAAGCAAAGGAATTCGCTATGGCTGGATTGCTGATTAGAGACTTGCCTAACCAATTACATCGTAAACTAAGAGAGCGTGCTCAGCAAAATCGAAGAAGCATGGCAAAAGAAGCGTTGAGCCTGCTCGAGATTGCCTTAACTACACCCGAACAAGCGCAACCGTCACTGCCACAACCGTTTGTTGGTCAATTTCCATTGACTGATGAGTGGCTTGACCAGGCAAAGCGCGAGGACAGAGCATGATAGTGGCAGATGTGAACACCATTGCTTATTTGTTAAGGCCATTCCAAATAAATAAGTATACGGGCTGAACTTATCAACGGACCTGACAGGTGGGGTCTTTTCCACCTGTCAGGTCTCGATCCCTATATCGTTATTTATTTTTCTGGATTGGCCTAATTGATGGTGAAAAAACTGCGCTTGCCCAACAGATCTTTCAAAAGGACGCTAACTGGTGTATGCCACCCTTGTGGCGACATGAATTTCTAAATGTGCTTGCTACCTTGGTACGGCACGGTAGCGGTAAGCTTACTGATGCGGAACAAATTTGGCATACAGCGCTACACCTATTTGGTGGTCAGGGAAGAGTAGTTGACCCAATCAGTGTGTTGCGTTTAGCCTCCCAATCTTGTGCCAGCGCTTATGATGCACAATATATTGCTCTGGCACCAGAATTTGGTGTTGCCTGTGTGACTGAAGATCGAAAGCTGGCTAGTAAGTTTCCCACTGTTGCCTATTCAATGCAGGTATTCTGGGATAATAACTCATAAAATAAACGACGTTTAGGAAAACTAAATTGCGCAGCTACGGCATGGGTGAGCAGCCGCGTGCAGCGCACGCTTTAGGCTGTTGATCTATACGTTCCAACCATACTCGCTAAACTTTATGCCATTGGCAATATCGCTTAGCACCGCACGAATGTATGGAATTGTATTCGGCGGCAAGTGCGCCACGGGAAACCAGCGTAAATCGTCGCAATGGTCTGGCTCACAGTTGGTGATCTCGCCTGCCCAGGCATGGACGATAAAAAAGAAGTCAAAATAGACCAGATCGTCTTCGCTCTTGCGGTGCATCACGTGGACAAATTCTAGGTCTGGCGGCGCAATGATAACGCCTACTTCTTCGTGTGCTTCGCGCATGGCGGCTGCGGTGGCATTTTCCTGGTTTTCCAGATGACCAGCCACCAGGCTATAGTTGCCGTCTTCAAAGCCGGTTTGGTAGCGACGCAGCATTAGTAAGCGATCTTGTTGATAGAACAACAGGTAGACTGCACTCCGTGTTAATGAACGGGGTGTTAATGCACGGGCGCTAGGGCTCATACGGCTATCATTTCATGTTTATTTTTATGGATCAATGTGCAATTGATAGGTCGCCGGTTCGGTCGTCACGGGCGCAAGTGCGCTGATGGCGAGCACGGCACTTTTGCCGTTGCCGAGCGCATCCACCTTAATCTGGGCGTGCCCGTTCGCGTCAATGGTGGCCCGGCGCACGGCGGTCAACTCGGTGCCCTTGAATTCTAACAGTTGCACCAGCCAATTTTGGGTGAGCTGGCTATCGGTCAACAACCAGCCGTTACTTTGCCATCCGCTCACATCCTGCTCAAAATCTGCCGTATAATTCAAGGCCGGAATTTGTACGTCATCAATCAGCCAACCGCTGCCATTGGTAGCATCATCGGTGACATATTCAAAGCGAATTTGCACGGGGCCGCCAGCAAAAGAACTCAGGTCAAACTGTTCAACGCTCCACTGCGCCGTTTTGCCATCCACCGCCAGACTTTGACCTGTGTAACCAGGGCCAAAACTATTGCCACTTGGATTATCTGCGCTGGTATGCTGGCCCGGCAGAATCTGCCATTTCTGGCCGTCGTGACTGGCTTCGACATAGCCATAATCGTAATTCTTCTCGATGTCCCACCACATGGCCACCGCCATCGTAATCGGTGTGCTGGGCGCAATTTTGCTCAGATCAAACTGGCGCGTCAACGAACTGTCCGAATCATCGTCGCGATTGCTCCACCAGGCAAATTGGCCACTGTGCGCCGCCGTATTGGCCAGGCGCGTGGTAATCTGGCCAGAAAAGTCGATCACGATCTTGCCAGCGCCTTGTAACTTGAGGTAGTCCGTTGCATAGTTATGCACGGTTGCTTCTTTGATGGCGGTTGGATAATGATCGATGGTTTGGTCGAGCGCCGGTGCAGAAAGCTTCAAATTGCGATAGCCATACACATCTTTCAAGCCTAATGCATCCGGCTGATTGGCATAGTTGGCTACCACCCAATCGGCAAACAAGGCATCAAAATTTTGCGGATGGCCGATTGCGCTGAGCGCCTCGGTGACGCCTTCAATGCCATTGGCGGGGTTTGCCACCAATGCCTTCGCGACTTCTGGGCCAAACCGTTGCGTCAAATAGTGGATAAATAAATAAGCGCTGCCGTAGTGGACGATATTTTGCGAAGAATCTGGACTCCAGGTGTTAAGTTGCGTATCTGGCACGTTTAGAAAGCCGGTGACAAAAACCAGGTCGGTTGGATAGCCCGCCACATCTTGCGCATATTCGCTCAAGCCTTCATTGATCCAGGTCTCTTCGTTGCGATCATTTGCCCAATGCACCATGTGTTGAAATTCGTGGGCGAGCACAGTGCCATACGTGGTGTAGTCGTGCGTGATATTGAGCCACTTCAGATTCACATAAAACATCTCTTTTTGATTGGAAAAAGGGTTTGCTAACTTGCTATATTCGTCGGCGCTGCTGAAGTAACCGGCAACGCCATTGCCCACGCCTATGGTGTGCAAAATATGCAGCCGCACATCGTTATCAATTCCTGGATATAATTCACTGCCAAATGTTTTGACTTCGACCGGATAGCTCTGCTGGCTGAAACGGTCGATGGCTTGTTTGATCGAGGCCAGCTCATGAGTTTGGCCGATTTCCACCCAGACATAAGCAACATCAGTTTTATAGACCAGTTGCGCGGTGATTGAAATATTGCTTGTGGTATCTAAATTATGCACCCAAAAGGTGAGTTGGTCACCGATCTGATAGTCGGGTGCTTTGCTGTTTACAACCTGGGGAATTTCATTGATCTGGGGGTTCAAGCGCAGCGTCAAATCGCGCAGATCGCGCGCGGGAACGATCACCTTGGCTAACTGGTCAACCGTGGAAAACGTTCGCAAGGTGTTACCAGAAATTGGCGTTGTGGCTGATTGAATGTTCTGCGAAGCTACCGTGCGGGTGAGCAATGGCATGGGCGTGAGCGCTACTGGTTCGGAAGACTGGCGTACAGTACTGCAACTGACCAATAGCAAGATGAGAAGCGCTAGGCAAAACGATGCAATTTGTTTATAGAATTTCAAGAGAAAAGTTCCAGTTCCTTCAAACGCCCAGGCCACTTGGTGAAACTGAACGTGCTTACAAATAGTCCACTCGATTCACCATTTCACTTACTGTGTAGATGCCATGCATTACTATAAGCATCTCAATCATCAGACTCAACGTGCGCGTCCCCTGAGCACCAAAGGCAATCTCATTATGCGTGCGGCCCTGGGCAGCCAACCCGCAAAAAATCCTGGTCATGCGTGATTAAGATGCGCCCTTCACTCAAAGCAAAGTTCAATTGTGCATCATCGCTGCTCGTATGCAAATTTGCCTCAGTGGTCGTTGTCGCATCAATCTCAACTCGGCGTAATGCACGCGCCAAATCGGGATCGACATGTTCATTGAGGTGAAAACGAAGTGGTTCGGTCACAGTTCAGTGTAGGAGAAGTTATTGCGTTGTGCCTGGATCTTTTCTTGCAAGCGTGACGGATACTGCTTTTGCAATGCTTCGGCAAAGTCTCGATCTTCTTGCGCGCGGCGATCAATTTCAACTCTGTGATCAAAGTAATAAGCCATCGCTGCGTACACGGCTGCTAATGGTAAATCGTATGTCCCCGCAATTTCTTCTAAAGCCATGCCAAGCTTTAGCCGCCAAGTCGCGATATCAATAACCGTAATAGGGTGTCTAGCACTCCGCGGGCGTCCTCCGCAAACATCGGGTGTAATATCAATATAGCGATCAAGACTTTCTGGGGAAACGGAATGCGGCTCTACAACAGCTTCCATAGATGACCTCCTTCGTATTGCCAAATATACGCATTCAGCCCTATTGTAACGCCAACTCTGTCTTTTGGGTAAATGCGTCGTTTGTACGAATTTCAAACGTCTCCAATCTAGCCTACTAGCGCCACAAAGCGACCATAGACAACCGACGACCGACCACAGCTAAGCGAATGTTCTCCGTGGTCGGTCGACATTCGTCAGTATTCTGTTGCCCGGCTAGCCTTTCAAGCCACCGGTCATGATCCCTTCGATCAAGGCGCGCTGCCCGAAGATATAGACAAGCACAACCGGTATAATTGATAAAACAATGCCAGCGAGCACAATGGAAATGCTGCCAGTCATCATATAACCCTTCAGGTCGTTCAGGCCAAGTGGAATGGTAAACTTTTCGGAAGTGACCATGAAAATGAGCGGACGAAAGAATTCATTCCAATAGCCATTAAAGCTCAACACCGCCAACACCGCCAAGCCAGGCGCGACCAGCGGCATGTAGACGCTGGTGAAAATATGCCAAAGGCTAGCGCCATCGATTAACGCCGCTTCTTCAAACTCTTTGGGAATTTGTAGAAAATATTGGCGCAGCAAAAATGTGCCAAAGGCTGTGGGCAAGGCGGGCAAAATCAACGAAGCCAATGTATCGTTGAGGTTCAGCTTGCTGATCAACACGAAAACCGGAATAATCGTCGCTTGTAATGGGATCATCATCGTCGCCATGACCAACCAGAAGAGCACAGTCTTCCCTGGAAATTGCAGATGAGCGAACGCATAACCGGCCATTGACGCCGTGATCAATTGGCCGATGACAATGCTGGCCGTCACCAGGAAACTGTTGAAAATTTGGTGCCAGAAGGGAATCCGAGTAAATACCTCCTGGTAATTACTAAAGTCGGGATGGATGGGCAACCACTGCGGCGGCACACTAAACGATTGTGCTGGCGTACGCAGCGAGGTCGAAATCGTCCAGACAATCGGCGCAAGCACGATGACACTGGCAACAAACATGACGAGCAGACCTAACCAATAGCCTAGGCGATAGCGCAGATAATCTTGCCAGAAGCTTTTCCTGGCGGGTACACGCGTTGATTTTGATGGATTAGGGTACGTAGTTGTCGATTGCATAGGATACTCCTAAGAAAAATGACGACTGATCACCCGTCGTCCGTCGTCTATTGTCTATCGTCACTACTGATAAAATACCCAGCGCCGACTAGACCCAAACTGGATCGCCGTCACAACCATGATCACAATAAACAAGATCACGGCAATTGCAGAACCGTAGCCGATCTCTTGATTCTTGAAAGCCGCCTCGTACATGGTCATCACCACAGTGCGGCTGGCGTCACCGGGGCCGCCACGCGTCATGACATAAGGTTGGTCAAAAATTTGCAGGCCGCCAATCACGCCAACCACCGCCGCAAACAGAATTGAGGGGCTGATCATGGGCAAGGTAATGTTCCACAAACGTCGCCAGCCTTGCGCCCCATCGACATCAGCGGCGTCCAGTACTTCAGACGAAATATTGCTTAGACCGCCCAGAAAACCGATTAAGGTAAAACCGATGTATTGCCAGATGTAAGTCATGACCAGGGTGTAGAGCACCACACTCGACGAAATTAACCACGGAATGCGCGGTATGCCGAGGAACCCCAAATAATAGTTGACGGCGCCAAACTCCTTATGTAGCAGGTAGGCAAGCACAATGGCGGTAGCCGTGCCAGAAAACAGAAAAGGCAAAAAGAAGGCCGTGCGAAAGTAGTAGCGCATCCAGGTGCGCATTCGTTGCCGCACGGCCAACGCTAGCAAAAGCGCCAGCACAATTTGCAAGGTGATGGCCATGACGACAAAACGCGCTGTATTGTAAAACCCGGTCAGCAGATGCGTATCAGCAATCAGGCGTTGATAATTGGCAACGCCAACATATTCAGCGGGTGTGAACACATTCCAATCATATAGACTTAGCCCAAACGAGACAAGCACCGGCCCGGCGGTAAAGATCAGAATACCCAAAATGGTCGGCAGCAGAAAAAGATATCCCATCAAAGCCTTACGCCGCGCCAAGCCGGCCAAGGTATTCTCGGTTAATCCAGCGATGAAGCCAGCGCGAGATTTGGTTGACCCTTGGGTCGCTGTTGTCGCTTGCATAATCGACTCCTGATAGTAAACCACCGTGCGCAGTTGTCCACGAACTTTCGCATGTTACGCACGGCTAAAGTTTTGACGCAAAGGCGCAGAGGTGCAAAGAAAAAACAATTAATGCAACATATAAACGTGCTTGCCGGATAGAGAACCTTTTTCGCACTTGTTTTCGTTGTTCTTTGCGCCTCTGCGCCTTCGCGTCAGGTTTTTTGCCTTCTATTGCATAACATAAGTTACTTTTTGACGTTCGGGTACTGAATCTTGGGCGAGCGCGCAACCAAGGCTTCCAACTCTTTCTGCAACTGATCTAAGGCGTCTTGCGGCTGCAATTCACCGTTCATTGCCTTGCCCGTATAGTTGGTGAAGAGCGTCGTCATTGGGTTGGAAATGGGCGGTGCTGGGATCGGACCAGTGTCTGGATGTTTGTCCAATGTGTCATAGAAGACCTGCCAGTGCTCAGGACCCGTAGCGGCAAAGGCTTGTTCATTCAACATCGAACGGCGTGATGGCGTGGTGACAATGCCAGAGTTGGCATACCAAAGTTCCATACCTAGCTTGCTTTCGCGCAGCTTCACATAGTTCCAAGCCATTTCTTTGTTCTTGGACTGCGAAAACATAAAATGGCCGCCCGTGCCAAATTGGTGCCGTTGATTCTTCCATTTCGGGAAGAGTTGCACATCAAAACTGCCTTTCTTAAAACCGGCATTGTGCAAACCACCGGCCCAGAAGCCGCCAGCGGGTGTCATCCCCAATTTATTGTCGGCAAAGAAGCCCTGCAAGCTCTGGCCGCCGCCCAGCTCAGTGGCCGGTGCTACGCCTTCTTTGGTCAGCATCACAACAAATTCCAGCGCTTCCACATTGGCCGGATCGTTCGCCTTAGGTGTGATCCAGCGCCAGCCGCCTTTGCGATCTTTCGCCGCCGCATCATCTTTGTAAAATTGATTCCATAACCAATCACCACCCGGCGCTTTGTCTTCACTGAACAAATTGCCGCCATTCACGAAGATCCAGGGCATCCAACTACCCCACAAGCGGTTCGTCCAGCCATAACCGAAGACTTCGGTCGTACCATCGGCGGCTTTCTTGGTGATCTTCTTGGCAACTTGTAGAAAATCATCCTTACTCCAATCAGCCTTCGGCGCCTCAATGCCAGCGTCTTGGAACAATTTGGTGTTATAGTACATGTTGGCGGCGTTGAAGTCGTGTGGCAGTTGGTAGAGGCTACCCTCATACATCATGGCCTCGATCAACGACGGATGCACATCTTTAAAGTACTCAGCCAGTTCACCGGCATCGCGTTTGACAAAATCATCCAACGCCTGCGCCAGATTTTGTCCAGCATACAATTGCGTAGCCTCGGTGGCGGCGTAACCCAAGTCAATAATATTGCCCGCTGCTACCATCGACAAGATCTTGCTCGCCACTTCTTCATGGTCGATGCCCGTGATCGAGAGGTATTCAACGTCAAGATTCGGGTATTTATCTTTGAGTGGTTTGGCCAGCGGCTTTTCCTCAGCGGGGTTGGCCTGCACCTTCAGCGTAATTTTATCTGCCGCTGGCTGGCTACCACCCGCTGGCGCTGCGCTAGGCGCACATGCAGCCAAGGCGATCGTCGTTGCACTCAAACCGGTTACACGCAAAAAGTCGCGCCGGCTTAACGCTCTGTGCTTGATGTCCATTCGTCT
>JBBREZ010000187.1:0-11880 GCA_038225095.1 Caldilineales bacterium | reverse complement strand
TGGGTAAATCCGATGCGCCTGATTGCGCTGACTCAAGTTCGGGCCGGGACAGATGCCAGCAATCCCCATCTCGCGCATGTGGCGCTGGACCGCTTTACGATTGAGTGTCATTCCTTCACGCCGCAGTTGGACCGTGATGCGACGCGAACCATAGAACGGATAATCCGTATAGATCGCATCAATGCGATGTTTGAGCGCCACCTCCTCGGCTGAAGGGAGAACCGGCTGATAATAGAGACTCGAACGGCTCAGACTCAAGAGTTCGGCTTGCACACTGAGGGGCAACTCGTTTTCGTCGCGTTCCACCAGCATCAGGCGTTCACTTCGACTCAAGGTTGAGGCCAGATTTTTTTTTCGGGTGCCCACTAGGCGCAACTCACGTGGGTCGTCAGTCGGCCGATCTCGTTATACAGTTCGTTGACTTGTTGCTCATGGGCCTGGCTCTGCTCGCTTGCTTTCCCCTCGCGGCTAAACAAGTCGGGCAGACCCATCAGGACGATCTTTTTCCATTCTTTCAGTTGCGTTGGGTGAACCCCGATTTCAGCTGCTAGTTGACTGATGGTCTTTTCTTCTTTCATCAGTTCTTTGACCGCTTCTGCCTTAAATGTAGCACTGTAGTGTTTACGCATGGTCTCTTGAGACTTTATTTTTACCTTTTTGACTGTCTAGATTTCTGGGTCCATTATAATTGATGAAGTGAGGATTGATGAAGTGAGGATTGATGACAGATTAACAACAACAGCTAGGCTGTGCGTCATTCTGTCATCAATCACTAGCTGCCTTAATTGCGGATTTCTTCGTTGATCGGGTCGGATGGCGTCGAACTTTCTGGCTGCGTCAAAAATTGATAAGCCTGCTTGAACGAGTCTAAATGGCGATCAACCGAAGCGGGATTGTCCTTGCTGGCAATTTGCACCAACGCCGCCAAAGCAGCCACTAGCGCGATGGTGCTAGGCAGTGGGCCAGCCACATCGGTGGGCGCAAAGATAACTTTGTCGGACATCCGATTCACCGGGCTAGCCAGTGAACCAACGACACCCAATGTGGCGCAATTTTTTGCGCGCGCAAATTCCAGCGCACGCGCAACACTGCCACCATATTCGGTTGCGCTGACGCCAATCACCAGGGTGCCAGCGCTTAGGTTCATGAGGGTGGCGGCTTTTTTTACGGGATCGTCTGAAACGGCTTCCGCAGAAATGCCACGATGGCGTAACTGTTGTGCGGTTAGCTCAGCGATGGCTTCGGCATACCCTTCGGCAATTAGCAGCACATGCTTGGCCTTCTCAAACATGGCGGCAATGCTCTCAATATGCTCTGGCGGGTTGTGCGTCAACATTTGCTTCAGGTTGTGCTGTTCTTGCTTTGCACGGTCGATAAATGCACCCGCTGGGTCGGACGGGGAAAGGTCTTTTGGTTCGTAGGCGGCATAAATCTCAGATTTAACCTGTGCACGAATATCGTGCAGCAGATCTGGATAACCATTATAGCCCAATCGCTGCGAAAAACGAACGACAGTGGTTGTGTCTACACCCACAGCATAGGCAAGCTGCGCTGCGGTCATAAACGATACTTCGTAATAGTTGCTCATGATGTAGTCAGCAACTTTACGATAACTGCGGCTCAAATGATCATAATATTCGCGTATTTTTTCTCTGTACATGGAATCCCCTGTATCTATGGTATAGAAACAAATTGTTCGTTATGCGATCCTTACCAACTGATGGTTATGCTGATTACTCGATCCGATGCAAAGAAAACTAGGGTCGGGGTCCTTTTGTTCTCGAAACAATCTACTCACACAAACGTTTGGCATTGCACAAATAGAGCAATCAGGTTATTAGGTTTGTTTGGTCAGATGGTTTTGCTTGTTACAAAAAACTATACTCACTTCGATATAAGATGTTATAATACTTTGGTCATGATAGTTTGGATTCGGATGAAGCACAGTAAGGATTCATGGAATATCGAGCTTCATTATTTGTAAAGTATAAGTTGTTCAATGTCTTTTGTCAACTGATCCAGGTAGAAATGCAAGAGAATGAATGAAAGCATGACGTAATTTATGATTTATCCAGCTGATAAAATACTTTCAATTTGCTCTTAGCTTCAATAATCTGTTTTAATCGCTGATAAGTAGATCATTTCTTAGTTGATTGACAATGAGAAAATTGTTAACCTACTTATAAAATTGTTTTTAACTAGATTTAATTAATTGCATCGCTCACAGGAGCGGATGCAATTTTACCTCGAATTAAAGTTGGCATCATTTTAGGTCGAATAATTAATACATTAGTAGAATATTAGCAATATTTTATGCATAAAATATTATACAAAGATTTTGTCTGCCGGATTTCTGTTTTGACTTTAATTCTATGGATCTGTACCAGTTGTGGCGCAAGCGCAGATCCAAGCCAAGTATCATTACCCACAATTTTGCCCCCAAGTTTGTCCCCCAATTTGTTGCAGTCTACAACAACTGGCATCTTCGCACCGACAATGGTTACGCGCGCAACCGCAATGCCAACCCGGCACAGCGCTTTGCCCATACCATCACTGGCTGCGCGGGCCCAACAGGTAGCTTTGGTCATTACTCCCTTCTTGCCAGCGACGCCACCGGCAACCGTAACACCATCCGCCACGACGATTCCGTCTGCGACTATGTATATTTCGCCCACCATTTGGGGGCCTGGTTGGATGACATCAACAGCGTTAATTGTCGTTATGAAACCCTTGATTGCGGCATCGCTCACACCAACGGGGCCGTTGGCAACGGCCACCCTCACGCCACCCCTCGCCTTGCCTGCCACCCCGGTCCCATCACCGGTTCGTCAACCAACGCCAGACAGCGCCGCGCGTACCACTAAAGTGCCGATCTTGATGTACCATTATCTAAGTGAACCACCAGCGAATGCCAATCTCATTCGCAAGGATCTTTCCGTATCGCCGGCCCTGTTTACGGCCCAACTGGATCGGATGCAGGCTGAGGGTTACACGACGATTAGTTTGTACGATTTAGTGGCAAATTTGACGCAAGGCACAGTGCTACCGCCGAAGCCGGTGGTAATTACCTTTGATGACGGCTATCGGGATAATTATGCAAACGCCTTTCCAATCTTGCAGGCGCATGGCATGAAGGCGACGTTTTTTATCATCACCGATTTTATTGATGGCAAACAGCCAGCCTATCTTTCCTGGGATATGGTGCGCACGATGTATGCCGCAGGGATGTCGATTGAATCGCACAGCCGCAATCATGTGAGCCTGCGCGGGCGGGATAAAGACTATCTGGTTTGGCAGGCATTGGGCAGCCTGCAAACCATTCAAGCCGAACTGGGCGTGGCCCCCCGTTTTATTTGTTACCCGGCTGGTGAATATGACCAGAAGACCATCGATATCTTCAAAAGCGCCAATTATTGGGCCGGCATTACGACCATTCAAGGGGCAACGCAAAAGAGTGACGATCTGTTTGAGCTACGCCGCACTCGGATTCGTGGCACAACGACTCCTGATCAGTTTTCGCGCTTGTTGGCCTTAGATTGGTGATAAGAAGGGATAAAGTTTGCTAGCACGAATGGTCATGGCCGCAACGCTTAAAGGACAAATCAAATAGAAGTAATCTGGGAATAAGGTAGACAGTAGAAAAGGCTGTCTACCGCCTACTGTTTACCGTCTACTGTCTACCAATTTTGTCACATAAAGGAAAATGTATGCAATGGTTGGTTGGCGTGATCATGGGATCGCGTTCGGATTGGGAGACGATGCAAAACGCCGTGCTCACCCTGGATAAACTACAAGTGTTGCATGAAGTGCGTGTGGTATCTGCGCATCGCACGCCAGAGCTGCTCTTTGAGTACGCCGCGAGTGCGGACCAACGTGGCCTGGAAGTGATCATTGCCGGTGCAGGTGGCGCGGCCCATCTACCCGGCATGATCGCAGCCCGTACGCATTTGCCCGTGCTCGGCGTGCCGATCCAGTCGCATGCGCTGAATGGCATGGATTCGTTGCTTTCAATGGTGCAGATGCCCGCTGGCATCCCGGTGGGTACGCTGGCGATTGGCCGTGCGGGTGCAATTAACGCGGCGTTATTAGCTGGTTCTATTTTAGCTAACAAGTACCCCACCGTGCGCGAGGCTTTGCTGCGTTATCGGGCGGAACAGACGCAAGCTGTGCTCGAACACCCTGATCCCCGCGAGGTTCTTTCATGATTGTCAGCGTATTGGGCGGTGGACAATTAGGGCGAATGTTGGCGCTGGCCGGTTATCCGTTGGGGGTGCATGTGCGTTGTCTTGACCCAGCGCCGGATGCCCCCGCCGGCGCCCTCTGCGAATTGATCACAGGTGATTACGAAGCGCCGGCCACGCTCGCACGCCTGGCCGATGGTGCGGCTGTGATCACCTACGAATTTGAAAATGTTCCGCTGGTGACGGCGCACCTCTTGGCGCAAAACTATCCCGTCTATCCGCCCCCGCAGGCATTGGCGACGGCTCAGGATCGGCTCGTGGAAAAAAGTTTTTTACGCCAATTAGGCATTCCCACCCCGCCATTTCTGCCTGTAGACCGCCGCGCCGATTTAGACGCCGCCCTGGCCCAACTTGGTCTACCAGCGGTGCTTAAAACGCGCCGGATGGGCTATGACGGCAAGGGCCAAGCGGTGCTCCGCCAACCAACTGATGTCAACGCAGCCTGGGCTAACCTACAGGGCGCACCGCTGATTCTCGAAGGTTGGGTCAAATTTGACCGTGAAGTCTCGCTCTTGGCCGTCCGCTCCACCACAGGCGAACTGGCCTTCTACCCGTTAATTGAAAATGAACATCGCGACGGGATTTTACGGATCTCACGCGCGCCGGCGCCACGCCTGAGCGCGGACTTGCAAGCACTGGCCGAAGCGTATGCGCGCCGCGTGTTGGCAGCGTTGGATTATGTGGGGGTGCTTGCCATCGAGTTTTTTCAAGTGGGCCAAACCTTGTTGGCAAACGAGATGGCGCCGCGCGTGCATAACTCTGGCCACTGGACGATTGAGGGCGCGACGACTAGCCAGTTTGCCAATCATTTGCGCGCCATTCTGGGGCTGCCCCTTGGCGCAACGACAGCCATTGGGCATAACGTAATGGTCAACCTGATCGGAACGCTGCCTGATTCGGCCACCGTTTTGGCAGTGCCGGGCGCTCATCTGCATTTGTACGATAAAGCGCCACGCCCAGGGCGCAAATTGGGTCACATCACCTTGCGCGCCGACGATGAGCCGCTGCTGGCCGAACGGCTGGCGCAGTTGCAGGCGGCGATGTAGACCCCCTCCTAACCTCCCCCTGCTGGGGAGGAACTGATCTTTCGTTGACGGAGTGACGGTCCCCCCCCTTCTCAGGGGAGGGTGAGGGACACTGCCAGTAAGGGAAGGCGAGTGCATGGCACGGCAAGCTAACTTTTTGGCTGGACACCTAATGTGATTGCCGTGCGCTGCACACCTTCTGGTCCTTCCCTTACTGGCAGTGAGGGTTAGGATGGGGTAAATCGTCGCTAAACAATTTGACTTTGGTATAACATACGATCGATAACTTTTTCCGCGCTTGTTTTCGCTGTTCTCTGCGTTACTTTGCGCCTTTGCGTCAGGTTTTTTGCCTTCCATTGCGCAACATGAGTTATTTTCCATGAACTTCATCGAATGCGAGTATTTATTCGTCTGAATTCGCGCAATTCGTTGCCGTATTTTCCATCATAACCAAGAGGCCAGCATGAACTCAGTCAGTATTCCCAATCCGTCGGTGGCTCAGATGCAAATTTATCGCGTGGAGATCCGTCCGCAGGCAGGCTTTATCAATGAGCAGGAAAATTTGCCTGCCATCCGGCAATTGGGCAGCGGCGTGACGGCGTGCCAGAAGGTGCGGCTGTTTTTTCTCCAGGGGCCACTCACACCAGCCGCGCTTCAGCAGATCAGCCGTGAACTTTTAGTTGATCCTGTGACCGAAACGTTTGACGTGGTAACAATTGACACGCACCAGGCGCCAACCGCCGATCATGTGATCGAGGTGACCCTGCTGCCTGGTGTCACGGACCCGCTGGCCGAAAATTTAGTGCGGGCGGCGCATCTGTTGGGCGTTACGCAACTGGAACGCGCCGCCACTGGCCAATGTTATTGGCTGGCTGGCACCGCGAGCGCAGCCGAACTTCAGAAGATCGCAACCGGCGTTTTTGCCAACCCGGTGATTCAGCGCTTTGTAATTGATGAGCGCATTAGCGCGCCTTTTGTCCCGACGCAAGCGGCGGACGCCACGGTCGAGAAGATAGCCGTGCGCAACGCCGATGACGCAGGGCTGGTTGCGATCAGCCAGGAACGGCGGCTGGCGCTTGATCTGGCTGAAATGCAGGCGATTCGCCGTTACTATCAACAAGAAGCGCGCGAGCCCACCGATGTCGAATTGGAGACGCTGGCGCAAACCTGGAGCGAACATTGCGTGCATAAAACCTTCCGGGCGCAAATCACCTGTCGCACGCCAGACGGCCAGCCATCAGAAATTATCAATGGTTTGCTGCGCACTTATATCCGGGGCGCCACCGAACGCATCAACAAGCCGTGGGTGCGCTCGGCGTTTGTGGATAATGCTGGCGTGATTGCCTTCGATGACGATTGGGATTTGGCCTTTAAAGTGGAAACCCACAATCACCCTTCCGCGCTGGAACCCTTCGGCGGGGCGCATACCGGCGTCGGCGGCGTAGTGCGCGACATCTTAGGCATCAGCGCCCGGCCAATTGCCAATACCGACGTGCTTTGTTTCGGCCTGCCCGATCTGCCCGCAGCCGAATTGCCCAAGGGCGTGCTCCACCCGCAACGGATTGCCGCCGGGGTAACGCATGGCGTCGAAGATTATGGCAATAAAATGGGCATCCCGACCGTCAACGGCGCGATTTTCTATCATCGCGGTTACACGTCGAACCCGTTGGTCTTTTGTGGCTGCCTGGGCTTGCTGCCCCGCAATAGCCATCCAACCGCGGCCCAACCGGGTGATCTGATCATTGTGCTCGGCGGGCGCACGGGGCGCGATGGCATCCGCGGCGCGACTTTTTCCAGCATGGAGATGGACCAGACCACCAGCACCATTGCTGGCAGCGCGGTGCAGATCGGCCACCCGATCCAAGAGAAGCAAGTGTTGGAAGTCGTCCTAAAAGCACGTGACGCCCGCCTCTATACCGCGATCACCGATTGCGGCGCCGGTGGGTTGGCCTCGGCTGTGGGCGAGATGGGCAGTCAACTTGGCGCCGAAGTGGACTTGGCGCTCGCCCCGCTCAAGTACCCTGGCCTACGTCCTTGGGAAATCTGGCTGAGCGAGGCGCAAGAGCGCATGGTATTGGCCGTGAACCCGACCGCTTGGCCGGCGTTGCAAGCAGTTTGCGCCAGCCAGAATGTCGAGGCCGTGAGCATTGGTACATTCGAAGCAAGTGGTCGCCTGCGTTTACACTATGGCAAAGATTTAGTCGCTGACCTATCCATGAACTTTTTGCACGAAGGCATCCCGCAACGCCTACTAGACGCTGCTATTATTTCCCCCCAGCAGGGGAGGGCTAGGGAGGGACCCGCTCTTCCCTCCCAACCGGCGAAGGAGGGGTCCAATCTCACGCCTGCGCTGCTCGCCCTCCTGGCGCACCCCAACATTCGCAGCAAAGAAGACATCATTCGTCGCTACGATCATGAAGTGCAGGGCGGGACGGCGGTGAAACCATTGGTGGGCGTTGCGAACCACGGGCCGAGTGACGCCGCCGTGATCGTGCCGCTGGGCACCGTAGACAATGCGCCGGCTGCGGACGGGAAACCGGTGCGCGGCGCGGCGTTGTCGGTTGGGCTTTGTCCGCGTTATGGCGAAATTGATCCGTACGCCATGGCGTGGGCTGCGATTGACGAAGCGATGCGCAATGCGGTTTGTGTGGGCGCTGACCCCGATCAGGTCGCGTTATTGGATAATTTTTGCTGGGGCAAGCCAACCTTGCCGGATCGCCTGGGCAGCCTGGTGCAGTGTGTGCAGGGTTGTTATGACGCCGCGCTGGCCTATGGCGCGCCGTTTATTTCGGGTAAAGACAGTTTGAACAACGAGTATTTGGGCGCAGATGGCCGTCCGCACGCGATTCCGGGCACGCTGCTGATTTCGGCGCTGGGTATCGTGCCCGATGTCAACCGAACGGCCACGATGGATTTGAAGCAAGCCAGCAATTTACTGTATCTCGTTGGTGATACGCACGCTGAATTGGGCGGCAGTCACTATCAGGATTTGCCAGACGCCTATGTCGATCCATTAGCCGCCAGCGCGCCGCAACCGGTGCCGAACCCGCTGCAACGCTTGCGTGCGATCCATCAGGCGATCCGGCAACAACTGGTGCAGGCCTGCCACGACTGCTCCGAAGGTGGCTTGGGCGTGGCGATTGCCGAAATGTGTCTGGCCGGGCGGCTGGGCGCAACCATTGATCTGCAACAAGTAGCTGGCACGGCCGGCTCGGATGACGTGCGTCTGTTTGCGGAATCGGCGGGCCGCTTTGTGATCGAAGTGCGCCCAGCGGATGCGGCCGCTTTTGTGGCCTTATTCGCCGATGTCCCGCTGGCGCAGATTGGCGTTGTGAATGACGCGATACTGACGCCAATTTTGCAGGTGCAAGGCGTCAACGGTCAATTGATCGTACAGGCGGACGTGAGCGAACTCGAACGCGCCTGGCGCGGTTCGCTGGCACCAGCCTTAGATGAGGCCATCACCAACAAAATTCTTCCAGCCGCCGCTCAGCGCGCCACTACCGGTCGTCCCGCGACGACCAAACCACGCGTGTTGATCATGCACGCCAATGGCACCAATCGCGACCGCGACGCTGCGTTGGCCTGTGAACTGGCCGGGGCGACACCGGAAATTGTGCATATCAACCAATTGTTGGGCGGCGAACGCCAATTGTTGGACTACCAGATGGTGGTGTTGCCCGGCGGCTTTTCCTATGGCGATGACCTGGGCGCAGGCGTACTCTGGGCGCTCGATCTACACCAGCGGCTAGGTGATGATCTGACCCAGTTTGCCGCCACGGGACGACCGCTGTTGGGCATTTGTAACGGGTTTCAGGCGCTGGTAAAAGCGGGCTTGTTGCCAAGCGGCCACTTTCAAGCAACGAATGCGCGCACGGCAACGTTGACCAATAACGCAGGCGGCCACTTTGAATGTCGCTGGGTCTATCTGCGCCCCAACCCGCACAGTTCGTGTCTGTTTACGCAGGGGCTAGACGAACTGATCTATTGCCCGGTAGCGCACGGGGAAGGCCGCTTTATCGGCGATGGTGAGCAACTGTGGGCGGCTGGCAACGTTGCCTTGAGCTATGTCGATGCGGCCGGTGACACTCCCGTGTATCCCCTGAATCCAAACGGGTCAATGCTGAACATTGCGGGGCTTTGTAATCAAGCGGGCAACATTCTCGGCCTGATGCCCCATCCCGAAGATCATATTTTTGGGTGGCAACATCCGCGTTGGCATCGGCGCGGGGCTGGCGGCGGCATGCGTTACAGCGGGCTACGTTTATTTGAACAAGGAGTACGCCAATGTTAAGCAAGCAGCAACTGCTGGCCGCCATTCCTCACACTTTGTCAACCGTCGATCTGGCCGGTTATGGGCCAAAACAGCACGGCAAGGTGCGTGACATTTATCAACGCAACAATTCACTGGTGCTGATTACAACCGACCGCCTTTCGGCCTTTGACCGCGTGCTCGGGCTGATTCCGTTCAAAGGCCAGGTGTTGAACCAGTTGAGCGCCTGGTGGTTTGAACAGACGCGCGACATTGTCGCCAATCATCTGATCCGGGTGCCCGATCCCAACGTGAGCATTGTGCGCATTGCCCAGCCTTTACCGGTGGAAGTGGTGGTGCGCGGCTATATTACGGGCGTCACCAGCACTTCACTCTGGACGATGTATGCCAAAGGCGAACGCAAACCTTATGGCATTGCGCTGCCCGATGGCTTGCGCAAGAACGATCCGCTGCCGACGCCGTTGATCACGCCGACAACCAAGGCCGCGGCTGGCGCGCATGACGAGCAGATCACGGCCGCTGCGATTGTGGAACAGGGCTTGGTGACGCCAGAAATATGGGTGCAGGTGGAAACGGCGGCGTTGGCGCTCTTTGCGCACGGCCAGGCCATTGCGCGACGCGCCGGATTGCTGCTGGTGGACACGAAGTACGAATTTGGTCTACTGGACGGACAACTGCTGGTCATCGACGAAATTCACACGCCAGATTCCAGCCGTTACTGGTCGGCGGCGTCAATTGGCGGCGAGCAAGAACCGGATAACTTTGACAAGGAGTATCTGCGCAAATGGTATGCCGCCCAGGGCTATCTCGGGGATGGCGATCCGCCGCCCCTGACCGATGAGGTGATCGTCGAGGTGGCCCGGCGCTACCTCACCGCCTATGAACAATTGACCGGGCAGCCGTTCACACCCGGTGAACAACCGGCTGACGCACGCATTGCGCGGGCCTTGGCGGAATGATCTTTATTGCCGTAGGGGCGCTGCTTGCTGCGCTTTGTGGTCTGCACAGCAGGCGCAGCGAGCACGGGTACCCACTCGGTGCCTACGATTTTGGATGACTTCTATTGGTTGATCGATACCGACGTAACGTAACTGACATCCGACCGGGCCAATCAGCGGTATAATGGTGCGTCACTTGCCATTCAAAACCAATGGCGGCGCTATGTCGAGTCTTGGCTCACTGGCGGCCGCCTTGCAACACAGAGATCAACGTTACGTTAAAAGGAGTACTCTATGGCTACGCAGCCAACCCCATCCATCGCTAACCCGCCAACCGTCCCGGCGTTTGAACTCGGCGTCTATTCCTTTGCCGAACGAACGCCTGATCCGGCGACGGGGCAGACGATTAGCCCGGCCCAGCGTCTACACGATCTCATCGAAACGATGGAATTAGCCGACCAGGTTGGCTTGGATGTCTTCGGCGTGGGTGAGCATCATCGCCCCGATTTCGTCTCTTCTTCGCCGGTTGTGATCCTGGCGGCGGCTGCGGCGCGCACCAAACGCATCCGCCTGTCAACGGCGGTGACTGTGTTGAGTTCGGCTGATCCGGTGCGGGTCTTTCAGGACTTTGCTACACTGGATCTGCTTTCCAATGGTCGCGCCGAGATCATGGCGGGGCGAGGTTCGTTTATTGAATCTTTTCCGCTCTTCGGCTACGATTTGCAAGACTATGATGATCTCTTTGCCGAGAAGCTAGACTTGCTCTTGCAGCTCCGTGAATCGGAACGGATTACCTGGTCGGGCGTGCATCGACCGCCCCTGCAAGATCTGGGCGTTTATCCCCGTCCGCTCCAATCCAAACTCCCGATCTGGATTGCGGTTGGTGGCACCCCGGCGTCTGCGATCCGCGCCGGCACGCTAGGGCTGCCGATGGCGCTGGCGATTATTGGCGGCATGCCTGAGCGCTTTGCGCCCGTGGCCGAACTATATCGCAACGCGGCGCGCCAGGTCGGCCATGATCCCGCCCAACTGCCCTTGAGCATTAACTCACACGGCTTGCTTGCCGACAATGCCCAACAGGCGGCGGATGATTATTACCCCACCGCCACGATGATGATGAACCGGATTGGCCGCGAGCGCGGTTGGTCGCCCACCACCCGCCAACAGCTTGAAGCCTCGCGCACGTTGCGCGGCGCCGACTTCGTGGGCAGTCCTGCTGAAATTATCGAGAAGATTCTGTTTCAGCACACGATCTTTGGCCATCAGCGGCTCCTGCTGCAACTTGGCGTCGGGAGCATCGCCCACGCGAAGGTGATGCATGCGATTGAACTGCTGGGAACCCAGGTGGCGCCGGTTGTCCGTCAGGAAATCGCGCGACGCAACCCCGCTCCTGCGTCCCGTCC
>JBBREZ010000186.1:0-11919 GCA_038225095.1 Caldilineales bacterium | reverse complement strand
CAAGGACGGCAACATCAACGCGAAGAGAAGGGCAATCTGGGTCAGGCTAAAGCCTCGCTTGGTAGTAGCCAAGCGGACAATGATAGCCCCTTATATCCCAAAGCTAAAGACATTGGGTTTTACGGGGCGTTTCCTATAATTGATAATCGGTGCGCAGCGTTTAGGGTAACGTTGCTCGCTAAAATAGACTTCTCATAGAGAAAACAAATAGAAGTCATACAAATGTGGAGGTCGCATTCTCTAATGCGACACTGGCAGCATTAGAGAATGCTGCCTCCGCATGGTATGGAGTTTAAATGTTTTCTCTATCAGGGTTTTGCTTGACATAGTCCCAGATAATCAGCGCCCCAGATAATCATCAATCCGAATCTCATCGTTAATGGAGCACTTGTCTGGATCCCAGATAATGACAGTCCGATCTCGGCTGATCGTATATTTTTCCCGCTCGGTCGGCGTCGCATTGTACAAGGTAGGAATCCACGACAATGGCACAGAAAGCAGCCGCCCGTCGGTTAATTCTACGTTGATTCGCTCATCCGCAAATGAAACCTGATGAATACGCGCATCACGTGGAAATGTGTAATCCTCTATGGAATAGTGAATTTTATAGCGCTTGACCTGAAATTGTTCTTCAATTTGCTCTGCACTTATAACCATGCCATGCCTCCAGTAATAGTCATGATTCTGTCGGATAATTTTAAGTGCGCGGTTTAGTTCATGCTTTCGCAAGTTCTGCCCAGCCCGAAATATTTCAATGGAAGGTTCCAGCCAGATTTTAGCATCATTTTCATCATCTTGCGAACCCTTGCCCACATGGACACTAGCTCGATCCTCTAACGGGCGTCATAGCTGTGAAACCAAAAGATCAGCGCGCCTTCTGCGAGTACTTTAGGGGTCATACCATTTTCCTGAATGCACTGTGATTGACAGCTGATAAATCTTTACTTCTTCAAAGCATCCTGTTCGTCGGCGATCTTCTAAATGCGATCCGCCGCTTGCTTTACTGCATCTTCGGGCTTAACACCCTGCGTAATTGTCTGCACCATCATGTCCGTGAGCATGGTTTGGGCGACGAAGAAGGAACTGAACTGCGCCGGAAAGGACGAACCGAATCTGTTGTAGTATTTTAGCCTGAACAGTTATGTTTTTACTTCTGCGGCTATGTGCTCAGCGGCAAGTGAACACAAAAAGTACTACCTTGGCCCACGCCACGGCTGAACGCATCCACATGGCCACCGTGCGCTTCTACTAACGCGCGCACAATCGCCAGCCCCAACCCGGCGCCGCCACTGTCACGTGCACGGGCGCGATCCGAGCGATAGAAGCGATCAAAAACGTGCGGCAGATGCTCCATGGCAATGCCATCGCCGTTGTCCTGCACGGTTACCACGGCTTCGCGATTGGCAATCGTGACTGCCAATGTAATGCAACCGCCTTCGCTGGTATGGCGTAGTGCATTGGTTAAAAGATTTTGCAACACCTGTGTCAGCCGTGCTTTATCCGCCTGCACGATTACCGCTGCGGGCGGCACTGTCACCTGCAATGTAATCCCCTCAACTTCTGCGACCGGTTCAAGAATATCAGCCGCGGCGCGAACAACTTTACTGACATCGGTAGTTTGGAGCAGCAGCGGTAGTTGGCGGGCTTCGGCTTGCGCCAATTCGTGCAAATCGTTGACCAGGCTGATCAAATGGCGCGTCTGATCGTATAAACGCGCCACTTCGGCTTTATCTAACGTATAGACATCATCGAGAAGGGCGCGCAAGTTGCCTTGCAAGACGGTAAGCGGTGTACGCAACTCGTGCGCCACGTCGGCCAGCAGATTTTGGCGTTGGGTCTCAGCCGTCTGCAAGGCGGCTGCCATCGTGTTGAAGGAGTGCGCCAATGTTTTGATCTCTGCGCTCCCCTGCACGGGAACCCGATACCCTAAGTCACGTTGCCCGATGGCCAAGGCGCCGGCAGCCAGTTTCTCTAGGGGGGCCGTCAAACGGCGGCTCATCCAAATGCCCGCAAGAATGCCGATAAAGCTGCCAATGGTCAAGAAGAGGATGATGCCCTGGGTGCGAAAGCGCGCACTAGCCTGTTCAAAGATCGCGCGCTGATCCGGGCTAATTTGCACGATGGACTCAGGATCGAAGCGCGGCCTTAACAAATCATTGCTGGCGATAACGGCGACCACAATGATCAAGGTTACCAAGCTAAACGCCACGCTCAATTGAAACCAGAGGCGGTTGGTGGGTAATTTGCTCATGGCGCCTCGGCCAGGCGATAACCGACGCCATAGACGGTTTGAATCGAGGTAGGTTGTTTCGGGTCATCGCCGATTTTACGCCGCAAATTTTTGATGTGCGTGTCCAGCGTGCGCTCGATGCTTTCGTAGTTGTAGCCGAGCGCCTTTTCGATCAATTCGCTGCGGGTGAAGACGTAGCCAGGGTTGTGCATGAGCGCCTGCAATAAACTAAATTCAGTGCGTGTGAGTTCGATTAAGTCGTCGTACACGCGCACCTCGCGCCGCTCCACGTCCATGCGCAACTTGCCCACTTGCAATAGGTGTGGCGTTTGGGTCGTGTTCATCCGTTGGGTGCGCCGCAATTGCGCCCGCACGCGTGCCAATACCTCGCGCGGGTTGAATGGTTTGGTGATGTAATCATCTGCACCCAATTCCAACCCCAAGATTTTGTCGGTGTCCTCGATACGCGCCGTCAGCATAATAATCGGGATGTTGGCGAGCGCGGGGTCCGACCGAATCAGCCGAGTCACTTCCCAGCCATCGCGATGGGGCAACATCAAGTCCAGCAAGAGCAGATCGGGATGGGCGCTACGCAACATGTGCGTGGCAGCTTCGCCGTCATACGCCACTAGCACTTCGTAGCCGGCCTGTTCCAGATAGCCGCGCACGACGCGCACAATTTCTTTATCGTCATCCACCATCAAAATGCGTTGGATTGGCATGGTGGTGTTATAGCCGTTTTCGTCCGTCTGTGCAAGAATCATATATTTCCAGGTAATGAAAAACTTCACTCATTGAACGAGTGTATCGCACGGGTCACACGTTGTTTCGCATGCGGGTCTGAGTCTGACCCGTGCAACGCACTCGTTGAATTGCTGTTATTGCCCCCAACTGACCATCTGTTCATCCGTGTAACCATAGTCAAGCGGCACATTGATTGGCAAAGGATGTTGGTTGCTGCCGTCGGCGTTCATCACCCAGATGCGCCACGCACCAGCCTCATGATTATCCTCACGATTGCTCAGAAAGACAATGTGTTGCCCATCAGGGCTCCAGGCCGGCGCGACATTGCTGGGCAACGCATCTACCAACGTTGTTTCTGGATGCGTGAGCGCCACTTCGCCAGAGCCGTCATCATTCACGGTAAAAATCTCCCAGTGTGGACCTTGCCGCGACTGGTAGACGATGCGCCCACCATTGGTTTGCCAATCTGGGTCTTGCACATAATGTTCGCCAAGTACAAGCTGGTTGACCGCATCGGACTTGTCCGCCGTCTTCTGCAAACCATCCGCCGATTGATAGACGATGCCGCTATTGCTCCAGTCGGGCGAGCTAGCACTGTTTAAAGCAACAATATCCCGGTACTCCTGCCCATTCACGTTCACCCGAGCGATGCCCAAAAGCGCATTCGTGTTGGCTTCAGCATCCGCATCCTTCAAAAACTTTTTAAGTGCACCCGAATCATTGGCGATGCTAGGCGGCAGTCGCTTTTTCAAATCAGTGCGCGTGAGACACTGCGGTCCCAGTTGATAACATAAATAGGTGGCGGACACGTGGCCGAAGACGATCCAGTTGCCGTCGGGGCTCCACTTGGGCGAGCGCAGCGACTCGTTGCCGCTGTAAATTTTGTGTTCGTTGCTACCATCAAGGTTGATCACATACAGACCGCTTTCCCCGCCGCCACGCGTAAAAGCAACTTTATGACCATCAGGGCTGATGGCCGGGTCGTAGCCGCTGGTCAATTGATGCAAGGCGCCACTCGCCAGATTATAAACATAGATGGCGCCGCCATTGCTGGTTTCGAAGGCCAGTGTACCTTGGAGATCCGCCGCGCTGGCCGTGGCAACATTGGTTGGCGCTACCCGGTTGATGGGCGCTGTCACTGCCGTTTGCACAACAGGCGCAGCGACGACAACAGCGCTGGTAACGGCTGTGGTTGGTGCAGGTTGGCTGACCGATGCGGCGCTAACCGTTGTTGAGACCGGCAATGCGCTCAACGTGCCGGTGAGTTTTACATATTGGGCAGACACCCAACCCAACTGTTCGCCCGCCAAGCTAATTTGCAGCCAGTTGCTAGCGGTATTGCGCGCCTGCACCCCATACGTCTGCCCCGCGGTCGCTTTGGTAACCACCGGGTAATTCGTACCAGGACCCGCGCGGACATTCAAACCGGAGGCGGTGATCGTCAGGCTTGCAGCCGTGCTGCCCGTCGTTGGCGTGCTGCTGGTGATCACAGGTTCCGCAACTAGCGCCGGGGCCATGGTCGTCGTCACGGCAAGCGTACTGGGGCTCGCCTGAGTAGCCACGGTTGATCTTGTCACCGTTGGCGTAGCAGTCGTTTGCACTGCTGCTGGTGTGACCGCAGTTTGGGCTGGGGCTTTAGCCACGGCTGCACTCGCTACGGCCACTACGGGTAAGCTGTCAACGCCAAAGACAATCAGTTGTTGGGCGGCCATCCAACCCTTGCCCAAAGTGCTATCGTCGACTTGGATCCACTGACTGTCCTGGCTGCGGCCTGTCACCGTGACCGGTGTGCCTGGGGTCAAGGTCTGCAACGGAGCGCCACCCGGCGCGGCATAAAGTGGCGCGGGATTGACGCCAACGACCGCCACACGCCCGGTGCTGCCAATCTCAACCGGTTGCGGGGTGGCTTGGGCGTACACGACGCGTGCATTCCATCCACTCAAACTTGGTCCACCGACAAGCAGGGCAAGCAGCAGAAGGTTCGCCAGCTTGAGCCAGCGCTGTCTTTCTCTAGCTAGCACACTGCGACTAGCCGGGTTGGTTTTAAACGGTATATTTTGCTTTAACCATTGTGAAGCTTGTGCTTGTTTGCTCATTGGATGCTCTGCTTACTGAGAAATCAGGTAAACTTCCTAAATTCCGTAGGGGCGTGATTCAATCACGCCCCTACAATTTTGTACGACTTTACCGCTTAGGGTGCGGCCCGATCTTGTGACTCATTGCCGGGACCAAACCTACGCTGATTATTGCTAATTTTCGTCGTCACCGAACCTACCACTTGATCGCCAGCTTGCAGGCTGGGCGCCTTCACCAACGTCCATTCCCCTTGCACCGTGCTTGGCGACACCTTGATTGGGGTCGAGACGTTGTTGCGGAGCACTGTCACCGTTTTATTACTACCTTGCTGTTTGATCGCATTCGTCGGCACAAACCAACCATTGGCGAGCGAGACATTGGTATCAGAAATACTGGCCACGGAGGTCATACCCGGTCGGACGCCAGCCAGTTTTGCATCGGTCAACAGCACAGTGACCGGATATTCAATCAAGCCGGAAGTAGACGAACTGGCCGGCGAGATATCGCTGACTTGACCAGCAAAACTCTTGCCCGGAAACGCATCGATCGTAATTTGCGCCGCCTGGCTTTGTTTGATTTGGCTGATGTCTGCTTCGGCCACGCTGATGGTCAATTTCAATTTTTTGGGGTCAGCCAGCGTGACCACGACCGTGCCTTTGGGGGTCTGCTGACCAATTTCCGCATTGACCGACAACACTGTGCCGTTAATCGGTGCGACGACTTTGGTTCGCACCAGGTTGTTGCGGGCTTCTTCTAAGTTCACCAGCGCCGTTTGGAGGGCAAGCTCATCGGCCTGGATGACCAACGCATCGGCACCATTTTTGGTATCATCAAGATTCTTCTGCGCATCGGCCACATTGGCTTGGGCGCTGGCAATGCCGGCGGCATTCGGCTTTTTCTTAAGATCGTCCAAGGTTTTCTGGGCGCTCTTAATCGAACTGAGCGCTGATTGCAGATCGGCGGTTGCTGCGGGTGCAACTGATTCTTGATAGGCGGCTTTGGCCGATTCATAATCGATGGTGGCCGATTGTAGATCGGCCGATTCCGTCGTCATTCCCACATCGTTACGCCACTTGACTTTATCATAGGCCCGTTGCTTTTCGGCCAACGCCACTTGCTTGCGCTTAATGTCGGCCTGCAACTGGGTCAGTTTATCTTGCGTTGGCCCTTTGGCCAAATCGTTGTATTTGGCTTGGGCAGCGGCAAAGCTGCTTTGGGCAGCCGCCATTTCAGCCGCGCTGGGCGGTGTCTGCGCATCTTTGAGGGCGGCTTGGGCAGAAGCTAACTTGGCCTCAACCGACGCAAGTGAGGTGGCGGTCGCTGGCTTTTTCGTTTGCGCCAGTTTGTTCGCCGCCGTATCCACGGCAATTTGCGAGCGTGCCAGCGCCCGTTCCAAATCAGTTGTATCCAGCGCAACCAAGACTTGACCGGCCGTCACCACATCACCCGCGCTGACATTGACCTTGCTGATCGTGCCGTCCACCGCCAGCGCCACATTGTTTTGGCCGGTCAATTCAATATGGCCCGAGGCGCTGACTTCTTTGACAATTGCGCTAGCTGGCTGAATTTCCACCGTGCCCGTTGTCGCGCCATTCGCACCCGTCGCCACGGCGGTGCTGGCCGGCAACGTGCTGGTTTGGCCGCCTGTAACACGCCCCAACAGCGAGCGTCCCGTCGAAGTCTGGGTGGCAAATAAATATCCGCCACCCAGTAATACGATAATGATAAAAATACTAAGCCATCTTTTCATAGTGAGCCTCTAAACATTCTATCTGTCAGTCAGTTTTATGGTTGTTCGTTGATTGTTACTAACTCACATTACGCAGACGCTCGTCCGTACAGCCACGAACTATCGTGGCCCTACCACTGGTGGGCTGTGTAACATGACTAATGAATAACAGCGTTCCTTGGCTAGCGCGCCGGCGCGCTAGCCATCCGTCCTACTCATAGCGCAACGCCTCGATTGGATCAAGCTTAGTGGCCCGCATGGCCGGGTAGAGTCCAAAAATTAACCCGCAGCCCGAGCTGACGCCCAATGCTAGCAAAAGAGCCGTTGTCGTAAAAATCAGGTGAAAGGAAATGTTGAGCAGGCTGACGATTAAGCTGATGCCATAGCTCAGACCGATGCCGAGCAAGCCACCCAACGTACAGAGCACCAGCGCTTCGATCACGAATTGGAGCAAAATATCATTGTCGTGAGCGCCCAAGGCCTTACGCAGCCCGATTTCTTTGGTGCGTTCGGTGACAGAAACCAACATAATGTTCATGATACCAATGCCGCCGACCAACAAACTGATCGCGCCGATGCCACCCAGCACCAGGCTCAGGGTCGCAGAGATCGTGTTGGCAACCTCTAACAAACTGGCCTGATTGAAGATCGTGAAATCATTATCATCACTGTCCTTCAGCCCATGCCGCAAGCGCAGCGTCTGTTCGATCCGTAGCTGAGCCTGGGTCAATTGGTTTTTATCGGCGCCCTTGATGCTGATGCTCGAAATGGTGTAGGTGCCGCGAAAGCGGGGGGCATTGAACAGACGCCCCTGCGCCACGCTGATCGGGATAAAGGCGCGGCTATCGTTGCTGCCAAACCCAGCGCCACCGCTGGCTTTTAAGACCCCGATCACCTGTAGGGGTTGATTGGCGACTCGCACCATCTGCCCTACGGGATCGGCGTTGCCAAAGAGATCGCTGGCCAGGGTAGCCCCTAGCACGGTCACGGCTGTGCTGTTGTCCACCTCGTCTTGGGTAAAAAAGCGCCCATTGGCAACGATCACATTGCGGATAAGGGCGTACTCGGGTGTGGTCCCGATCACCTGTTGCTTGCTATCCGTGTCGCCATTGACAAACGTGGCGCTCGAATCATACTCTGGCGCCACCAACGTTAATTCTGGTTGTAGCTTCTTATTCGCCAACGCTGCCGCATCATCCATCGTCAACGTAGTGGTGGCCCCACTCCCACTGCTACTGTTACCGCCGCCACCACCACCTGTGCTGCCCCCAGCGCTGACTGTCAACAAATTGGTGCCCTGGCTTTCAATCTGCGCAGTAATACTCGCTGCTGCGCCGCTGCCCACGCCCAATGTGGTCAACACCGCCATCACGCCAATAATGATGCCTAACATCGTCAAGGAGGCGCGCAATTTATTGGCTCGGATGCTGTCAAATGCCACACCAAAATATTTAAGAATTTTCATGGACAGGCTCACTTTCACGGACAGAGAGAGTCAACAGACTCGCTGATTCGGCGGTTGCATCCAGTTGACGGTTGGGCCGTTGTTCGTTAGCCTGTGGCTCCCCATCATAAACATCAAAATGAGGAGCAGTGGGCCTATAGTAATTATCGGACGATGTCACTTGCTGCCGCTGATTGGCTTCATCGCTGATTACGATGCCATCTTTCAGGGTAATGATGCGTTGGGCGCGGCCAGCCACGCCCATATCATGCGTGACGACGATCAGCGTAATCCCTTGTTGGTGTAATTCATCAAAGAGTTCGAGCACTTCGGTGCCGGTTTTAGAATCCAATGCGCCGGTCGGTTCATCGGCCAACAAAATGCTTGGGGTGTTTACCAACGCCCGCGCAATCGCCACCCGCTGCTGTTGCCCACCGGAAAGCTCATCCGGCTTGTGGTCGGTGCGGTCGCCCAGCCCCACGCGGGTTAGCGCAGCAATTGCCATCTTGGCCGCTTTCCCAGAAGCCACGCCGGCATAGAAAAGCGGCAATTCCACCTGGCGGCGGGCATTGGTGCGGGCCAGCAAATTAAAGCGCTGGAAGACAAAGCCGATCTCGTTATTGCGCATATCGGCCATCCGATCCTTACTCAATGAGCTCACCTCGGCCCCGCGAATGCGATAGCTGCCCGTGGTGGGTTGATCGAGCAGGCCAATCATGTTCATCATGGTGCTCTTGCCAGACCCGCTCGCGCCAATAATGGCGATATATTCGCCTTCCTGGACGGTTAACGAGACGCCACACAGCGCCTGGACTTCGTTCTTGCCCATCACATAGACCTTAGTCATATCTTTGATCTCGATGACAGGCGGTTTTACGGTTTGGTCTTTTTGCTCAATGCTCACAGTGAGTTTCCTATTTTTGCTAGCGCCTTAGGCAACGATAATTCATGCATTACGCTATCAGTATAGGAGGAGAATGTGGAGAAGTTATGTAGAGATTTTGGAATAATCGTGGGGTTGTGGGGTTGAGATTTTATGCTTAGATGCGATTGACAAAGCAACTAGTATGCGGTAAATTAAAGCAAATATTCACCCATAGCATGAATATCAAGTTTCTCAGCTCGCTTGGTAAGTCAATGCCTATTATTCAACAGATACATACACATGGAGCTGTAGATTGCGTTTTGTGTTCAAAAACAGAAAGCTGACTCTGCTTTATACCAGTCGCATAGATGCATATAAATATCCGGCAGAGGTAATAGATGCTTTTTTCAAAGTAATGTCTGTGATTCGTAATGTCCAGGATGAACGCGACTTACGTGCATTACGTAGCTTGAATTATGAGGCGCTAAAAGGGAATCGTAGCCATCAAAATTCACTTCGCCTTAACAAGCTAGTGGCGACTTATTGTAGAACGCCATCTCGACAAGGATGAGCGTGTCTTATGGATTATCAATGTTGAAGATTATCACTAAAGGAGTGACACAAATGATTCATGATGCTGAACTGCGGCCAGCGCACATATCTGCCCCTGGTGAAATTCTAAAAATGGAATTAAATGCACGCGGTTGGACACAATACGAATTCGCTCAGATCATCGGTAAGCCGCCCCAAGCCATTAGCGAAATTATCAATCGTAAAAAACGAATTACACCAGAAACAGCCCTGCGGATTGCGGCGGCTTTGGGCACATCACCAGAACTGTGGAACAATTTAGAAGCGGAATACCAATTATATCTGGCGCGTCAGCATACACCCAACCAAGAACTCTCTGCGATTGAGCAGCGTAGTCAGCAAAAAAATCAACTTCAAATTCCGGTGTAATAAATTACTTATTTAGTTGCGCCACCAGCACATCACGCTGTTTGATCACGCGATCCACGCGATGTGCCAAGCTATTGTAGGGTGGCTGGTTGAGCACCGTCAATCGGGCAACGGATTCGATTAAAGTGATCATTTCGGTGCGGGTAAAGCGCGTGGCGTCCCATGCCAGCACCAAAGAACCACCACGCACCAACATGCTTGTCCAAACGGGCAGCGCCTCGGTCAACAAAGTGATCAATGCCCCTTGATGTTGAATGCCATAAGGCAGATCGGCCACCATCAAGTGTGGCTTAAAACCAGGCAGCAGCACGGCGGATTGGGCTGTCTCACCCGCCACGAAGGTACATTGTTGGGCGGGCTGCTTGCCAATCGTAAAAGCCCAGCGCCATCCCAGTTTTTTCAACCGTTCTTCCTTCACCTGGCAAGCAATCCGTTCTTCACGCATATAGTCGCGCAGGAAGGCGACTGTGGATTTGACATCCTCGACACTTTGTTCGATGCCGGCCACCTGGCTCGCACCCAGCACAAGCGCCGTAAACAAGGTTGTGCCGCCACCCGCCAACGGATCAAAGACGCGCAAATTGGGCCAAGGCTGATCTGCAAAACTACTGCTAAAACGGGCAATATTACACAAAAAGTGCGTAAACAATTCATTGGTTTTGCCGCGATAGCGGCGGGTCGAGATCAGATCCGGTGGCAGCGCGGGTCGAAAGTGGGTTTCTAGTGGGCGCAAGAAGGGGCCAGGTTGCTCGCCTATGTGCTCATAATAGACAAAAAACGCGCTGGTCATAGCCAACAGGTCCAGTTCGCGCAGTTGTGCTTCATCCGGTTCAGCGGGCAGTTCAAATTTCAAGTAAGACTGTCCGCCCAGGCTAAGCAGATGCATGTTGGAGATTTGCTGGCCTAGGGGGGATAGCTGTAATTCCTGGACCGCTAAATCTTGGGCCAGCGCGGCGTACTGGGTGCTACGTTGCGGCGCAATTTGGGCGAGGATGGTAGAAGGCATCAGGATTTTGAAGGTTGTTCCAGGTTGCTCATAAATAGATAACCTCAGCCAGAATGTGTTGACCAATGCGCGGCTTTAGCATCCGCTTCAGTGTAAGCTCAACCTGTACACCAGCTTGCTCGGTAAGTTCATTCTGTAATGCGGTCAGTTTGAAGAGTGAAGGCGTCACAGAGAACTCCACGAGAATGTCTAGATCGCTTGTTTGATGCTGTTCGCCTCGCACATAGGAACCAAAGACGCCCAACGTGGCAATATGATAACGAGCGCGCAAGTCGGGTAGCTTGGCAAGCAAGCGGGCAATGAGTTCCTCCAGGCCAAATTCGCTCTTAGCCATGCTTAATTTATCCTCGCAAAAACAGCAATCTATCCCTTAAAGTAATACTTCTAACGATTCGATAAGCAGAGGTAAATTGCGGCGAATCGTATCCCAGATGATTTGCAGGTTGACCCCAAAGTAGATATGAACAACGACATTGCGCATTCCACTCATTTCTGCCCAGGGAATTTCGGGATAACGCTGCGTCACCTCTTCTGGCACATGATTTACTGCTTCACCGATAATCATAAGACTGCGAAGCACGGCATCTACGGTTTTGCGATCATGCGCAAACTCCTCATATTCCATGCCCATCGTATACTCTCGGATCGCAGCAATGGCATCTAAAATGTCCGTAATCCGCAGTTTCCAGGCAAGATGAATTGCCTCGGCCAAAATCTGTTCACGTAGCTCTTTGCGCAATGCGTCCGGTGTCGCCAAATCAACAGGCGCACCCAGGATATCACTTAATAAACGTTGGAGCCGAACGAATTCAAAGAGGCCAACATGGGCATCTGCTGTAAATTCGACGAGGATATCTACATCGCT
>JBBREZ010000185.1:0-11932 GCA_038225095.1 Caldilineales bacterium | reverse complement strand
CGCAGCCCACCAGTGGTAGGGCCACGATAGTTCGTGGCTGTACGGACGAGCGTCGGCGTCACATCAGTTAAAAGGTTGCTATAGGTAAAAGTCAAATCATTCGCTGCTTATACTGCTGGATCGGGGTTCCACCAGCAAGGGCCTTTATCTTGACGTGCGACCACCGCGCGCTGGCGGATGTCGTCCATCTGCTCGTTTGAGAGCGGCTGAAAAGTCTTGGCCGCAGCGAAGGCAAGATCTTGTTCATTCGGATAACTCAACCCCAACAGCGCCACATCAGGGTCAAGTGTCAGCGTGTAATGTAGACATTCACTGACGCTCAGGCGTGGCAGCACGGCTTGGGTGGCGTCCGTTCCACCAGAGGAAAGTTTGCCGCGTGGCCGCAGTTGCAAAGGCTGATTGTAACCCGCCGTATCACCCAGGAGTTTGCCCGCGCCAAATGTCTTAAAACAGACCGTGCCAACCCCTTGTGCCTTCGCCAGCGGCAAAATTTCGCTGATATAACGTTCATCCACAAATGGTCCCACCGGAAACAAGGCAATATCACACAATCCAGCCATAATCGCGGCTTGCAAGACATCCGGATTGTGCGAAGAAATCCCGCCGAAGCGAGTCTTCCCCGCCTTGATGCAGGCAGCAAGTTGCTCAAAACCGCCACCCGGTTGCGCTAATTGCTGGAACAGATCCATTGAAGAGAGGCCATGGAAGACAAAGGCATCGGTATGGTCAAGTTGGAGCCGCCGCAACGAGGCGTCAATTTGCGCAGGGACGGGTGCATCCAATTCATCAATTTTGTCAATGATAAACAGTTGATCGCGCCGACCTTTGACGGCCTCACCGACAATCTGCTCGGAGAAACCATCTTCATAGCTGGGGGCCGTGTCGATCAGATTCAAACCGGCGTCAAGCGCCCGCTGCAGGGTAGCCACACAGGTTGCCAATGGTAAGCTGCGGTCAGCCAGATCGCCAATCGCCAACCTAGTTGCCATAAACCCCGTGCGCCCAAGTTCGCGCCGGGGTGAAAACTGTCTAGAACGACTCATAGGGGTTTGTTACACTCGCTCACTAAATCATCGTCACGTGGAAATCCACTACCCAACCCGTTCCAAGAAGCGCACGTCATTGTCGTAGAAATAACGAATGTCATCGACACTGCGCTTGAGCATGGTCTGCCGTTCAATGCCCATGCCAAAGGCGAAGCCGCTGAACTCGGACGGATCGTAGCCACCGTTCTGTAGGACAACCGGATGCACCATCCCTGCGCCCAAGATCTCTAGCCAGCCACTGTGTTTGCAGATGCGGCACCCCTTGCCGCCGCAGATGATGCAATCGACATCCACTTCCACGCTCGGTTCGGTGAACGGAAAATAGGATTTACGGAAACGAATTTTGCGACCCTCGCCGTACATCATGTTGGCAAAGTTGAGCAAGACGCCTTTCAAGTCGCTAAAGGTGATATTGCGCCCCACAGCCAGCCCTTCCACTTGATAAAACATCATCTCAGAACGGGCCGTTACATCTTCGTTGCGATAGCATTTGCCCGGTAAAATGACACGGATTGGCTTGGGCGCATACTCATGCATGGCATGAATCTGACCAGGGCTGGTGTGCGTGCGCAAGATTACGTCCGGCGTGGTCGTGAAAAAGGTATCTTGCATGTCGCGTGCCGGATGGCCGGGCAAGAAGTTCAGCAAGCCGAAATTGGTCTCGTCGGTCTCGACCTCGCGGGCATCATAAACTTGGAAACCCATTTGCCCAAAAATATCGACAATTTCGCGCATCGTGGTGGTGGTGGGATGCAGCTTGCCTACCATTTGTGGGCGGCCTGGCAAAGTCACATCAATGCCTTCGGCACTCAGGGCGCGTTCGATTTCGGCTTGCTTAATCACGGTCTGGCGTTCCTGCAAGGCCGTCTCTAACGTCACCTTCACCGTGTTCGCCGCCTGCCCAACCGCTGGCCGCTCTTCCTTGGACAATTGACCCAACCCACGCAAAATGGCGGTCATTTTTCCCTGGCGGCTCAAATATTCGCGATACCAAGCTTCACTAGCCTCGCTGGTATCCGTTTGCGCCAGAGATTGGATGGCTTCGGCTTGTAAGGCGGCTAGTTGTTGTAATAAATCGCTCATACTGCTTTTACTTTCATTTACCAGAGGTCTATTCGTATCTATGCTTTTTCGCTTTTATGACTTTGAGCACATCATCATGCTTTTGCCCTTCGATGATGTCCTTCAAATGAAGCTCGCTATTGATTTACTGAACGTGAAGCCGCCAACCAGAGGTTTTGTCGATGTCGGCGCGGTAAATTGCTTGTTTGACACCCGTAATTCTGTGTAAACGCGTTTTCGGAAAGCTACGTGCTCGGTGCGCCTCATTATCCTCAAGTTCAGCCAGGGCGTCCAGAAACGCAATTTTGAATTTGTCATCTGGTAAGATCTTCATCGCCTCATGAATCACCCCATAGGCATCAAGCAGCGCCTTGATCTCAGCCAATGCGAATCCCGTGTTTGCTTACGCTACCATTCAAGTTTTGATACAAAGCGCTGGCAACCGTTGTATAGACATTATACAAGTCAGAGCGCTTCACGACCCGAATCAAAGTCACAATAGCCTGGTCAAATAATGGGTCTTCATCAACCGTTAGAATGACACGCAGGTTAGGCTCGACGACAACAGAATACAGAGAAGAATCAAACCCGTTACTCAGGTGGACGTTGTAGGGTTTGCGCGCTTGTTGCGCAAAGACTTGCCGATCTTCTATGAACGCTTGTGCCACTTCATTGACGCGCTGAATAATTTTCTCGCGTAAACATACGTCAAACTGTTGTAACTCTTGCTCAAAGGTTTCAGTCGAATGAAACAGCAGGTTCATCGTTGCCTCTATTTTCAGGATTAACGGAAGGATACCTCACTGACTTTTGCCTCTACTGTATCATGTTCTTTGCCGCGCGTCAATCATTAGGGCACCAATGAACTTGCCGAAACAGCTAGACAAGCGTATCATAAATTGGCCTGCGCAAACCGACTTTTTGCGGATGGTGTACGGCGTGGACACACTTGACTTGCCGGGATGAGCAAGCTTACTCTGGCCTTAGTGGGCGTGGCGCATTGGGCTTGCGCATGTACGGTTCTGTTTCTTTGCGCGCCGTCAAATTGTCGACCGTTGCTTGCAGTGTATGGACGTGCTTTTCGAGTGCGTCGATTTTCGTCTGTTCTGCGGTGCGGCTGGCATTCGCCAGCGCTAAAGTTTCATACAGTTTGTCAATGCGTTGCAAACTGTGGCCAATTGCCATTTCGGGCGTGATGCGGCTATTAGCGTAATCGGCGAGCACTTGCTTATGTTCGTAGGTTGCCATGCGTTGACCTCCATTCTTTTGTTATTTTGAAGAGTTGATTATAGATTATTGACTACTCATAGGTAGTCAATAACATTATGATAACACCCTATTTTATGAGTGTCAAATCTCAATCGTGAACTTATGAAAAGATTTGGTGAAAAGCTGCGGTTGTTGCGCGAAAGACGCGGATTATCGCAAAGGCAATTATGCGATTTGCTAGAAGTTCATCAAAGCTTTCTTTGGGGGATGGAGCAGAGTCGAAAAAAGCCCAGTGTGGACATGGTACTCAAAATTGCGGATATTTTTGGGGTCTGTATTGACAAACTGATGCGCGATGAGTTTGACCTAGATCACGAATTGCCACCCAATTGAAAAGCGTCTGCCGGTTGAAGGCAGATGCTTTTTGATCTTCGTTTTCTCTGAATTTGGCCTTGACTCAGGTTTCAAGTGTTCTGTCCGACGCAATCACGTGCTGAGAATTTGGACAATTTTCTTGATCACTATCGCCTTTTACAAATCTGCCCATGCCAAATCCTCTTCTGGACGATTCCAATCGCGCGTAAGAACAGCTTCCGAAGCAACCATCGTCTGGAAGGCTTCGGAAGCTGGGCCAAACTCGCTTTGTGTGCCAGTTTGTTCGATTAAATAGGAAACGAAGTCGTAGAACAGCACGAGTTTTTCCGACGGTAACTTTTTCAATCGTTCATCGATTTTATCAATGGTCACAGTTTGTAGCCTGTTGCTTTTCCCTCATGGTGCATCCGCTGGCTCCAAGCATTATCCTCGCAGATTATAGCACAACCCATTGCTGTTTTAGTGTAGGGCATGCTTAATTGACGGTGCAAGTGGTCTTTGCGGCTTTGTATGTCCCATGTTGGTTCATCGCCTCCGAACACGAGTGTGTGCTGCCGGCGGGTGCGGTGCGATCAACTTGACAAACGAACTAACAGCCAAGCGGGCAAGAAACGTTGATACTTGGCGCTGATCAGCCCGGTCAAGTGCAGCGCATGTTCGGCGGCGGTGTCCTTAGGCGAGGGCGTTGGATTAGGGGGTAGCTGGCTGGATTTCGCGATGTAGTTCCTCACGAATCAGACGTCGCAACGTTTCTTCCAAGTCGTCGCGCTCGATCGCCTGCCGCAAGGTGTCATTAATCAAGTTCTGATAACTACGTTCACCCGCTTTGGCCTTGAAGTACTCAAGAAGTACGGTATCCAAGAGAATCGTTACGCGCCGCTGCCGAGGCGCCGACTTAAGCCCTACCCGAAACTTGGCGCGATCCAGGTCAACTTGGGTCACTTTCGGATATTCATCCTGATCATCAAAGGTTTGAGAAGAATAAGTGTTGTTCATCTTTGTCAGCTTTGCGCATGGAAATCACATGAATTTCATCTTCGGTTTCTGTATGCACAATCACTATCACTATTGTTCGCAGCAAACCAAGCGTGACCCACCGTTGCTCCCCGTAATCTCTACGGTCATCTTCAAAGGTAAATGTCGGGGCCGCAAAGACCTGTTCTGCATGAGCGAAATCCAAGTCTCGGCGCTTGAGGGTCGCTTGCCGTTTAGGTTCGTGCCAAGTGAAGCGCATCGTTGTAATTATGTATATAATTTATCCATGTGTCAATATCAAATAGGCCAGCGATTTGACCATCTCTTGTTTAGCTTGGCATCGCCGCCTCTACGGTGCGTAACGCCGAACGGCCTGGGTTCAGCGGCGGGGCGAGCCACGGAGGGCGCTCAAAACAACGAATCTCAGCCCCGTCTGCTGCAACCCGTTGTTAAGCGATCTTCCACAAGCACAGGAACATTTTCATCCTATGTATTCCTCACGAAGGCAGGGTGACGATGCGCCTTTCTTGTAATCGCTCTACACTCTCGGGGTCGTGGGTAGGCAGATAGACCAAGGGCTGTATCGTGGCAAAGCGACAAATTTGTTCCAGGGTGCCGAGCGTTACCTCGACCTTGGGCGACACCCCATCGGGACGTTGGTCAAGGAAAAGACGTTCCGTGTAGCTGGTATCCCCCGCCAGAAAATAGGTCACATCCTCGCTCTTCACCAGCACGGAAACATGACCGGGCGTGTGTCCAGGCGTAGGGACGACCACGACATCCCCCGCGTGCGTCACGCGATACTGCTGATCGAACGGTCCTACCTGTGTCTGCTCGAAGCTGATAAGGGTTGGGGTAAGTAGCCGCCAAGCCTGCCGACAAAACCCTGTGCTGCGTGATAGTCGGAGCCAGAGACCAAGATGTTACTGGCTGGGAAGTGGTGTAGGCCACCAGCATGGTCGGTGTGGAAGTGGGTCAACACAAGCGTTTTGACATCAGCTTGACTGATCCCCATCTGGCGCAACTGTGGTCCGATTTCCTCTTCGGGTTGCACCTGCATACGAACAGAACTGCGGTAATACGGATGCCAGCGCGGAAAATAGCCGGGCGTTGCGGTCTTGGCGGTCTCGCCGCTATCCACGACAATGATACCCTCGGGATGGTCAATCACCCAGGCGAAGATGGGGAGCCACTCCGTCCATTGAGAGTCAGTTAACACACGGAGCAACCCACCGGGCTTTCTCACCCGTTGGGCCGTTTTTATCTGAACCAAGCCAGTCTGAATGGCGTAAATCTTGACGGACATCCCTGCCTCCTCTACCTCTGCTTCACGAACCGATGCATTATACGACACATGGAAGAATCAGCGAATACGCAGGGTTCGCATGCGTGCCGAACACTCGCGTCAGTTGACCAGGGGGCGAAAGCACCGATCCACTGTAAACGAGACCCCACCGCCGAAGGAATTTGCATGGAAGGCCGAGATCACCCCCTGGTCAACTGCACGCAATGTTCGACGCAATACAAAGGCTCAACACTTATTGTCGACTATAGGTAATATTAGTGCCGTTTAGAAATGCTATGTTTAACTGTTCATTATCAAGCTTCTCAATTCTGAAGACATCAAACTTGGTATCTCCATCTAACTTTCTCTTGACACGGCTACAGTCTAATAAAGCGAAAGTGCCACTTTGAACGCTATCAGTTGAAGGTTCTATGATAAAGGAAGTATCAGTAATATTGAGTGAGGTGGATAACACGGGCAAATAAAATGGGCCAGAAAAAATATATGTACCATCATTAAGAAATTCTATAGTTGGACCCACATTTTGAGGACGTGCGTTATTCACTATAGTCATAGAATTGTAACTCCAACGTCCAAGGATCAGTGATTGAAACTGACAAGAATTGGTAGGTATGACAGTGAGTGTAGGTTGTAAATCGACATGAGCTGTAGTGAGAATAGCCGCTTGTTTAGTTGGTGAACCTTGTCTGTCACCAATGAATAGTGGAATAAATGCAGCAGCTAAAGTAGCCAAAGAGATAATTATTGCCGCCCCAATCGCGATTGGAAACTGGCCGCTTTTAGGGTTCTCACTTTCTGATTCAAGTTTATACCAATTATTACTGGTAATGTTGACATCTCGCCCAACGAAATCTCTGCCAGTACTGACATCTTTTCCGACGTATGGACCGCCTCCTGTATTTACGCTCTCTATAAGTTTTGTATCTTTGTTTTTTTCCATGTTAGCTTCATTCTATGACTGTATGCGTAGCCGGCGAACAACTATATAAGACGCCCCAGCACTATTACCCAATCCACTGCTGTACAAGCGGAATATAAGCAACGTCCGTTCTAAAAGTGAAAATGCGGATTCCGTATTTCTCCCTGAATCTGGCGTCTTAGAAACAGTCTGAAAAGTCGGTGTAGGTGCGGTTACAAACCGCACAATTTACGTAAACCCAACCAAGTGCGGTTACAAACCGCACCTACCATACCCGTCTGGCGGCCAATTCGTCCTTTTTAGACAGCGTCTTAGGCAGCATCCGCCCTGAAATTGATACGACGGACAATCTCTTCTTTCGCTTTCTATGCAACTGCGAATTCGGTGTATGGCCGGACATACGGTGCGCGGAAACCGAGGACAATCTGCTGTTGTGGGATGCCAGCGGCAACTAGCTCAGTTGCAATGCCATGTTCGGTGCCATCGCGCTGAACCCAGATTTTTTCATCAATAATATCAATGTGAATTAAACAGCCGTGAACGCGCTTGATGGCTTTACGCCCAGCAGCGACTGGCTCCCAACCTACAGACATAACCAGATAGCGGTCAGCCGCTTGATCAAAAATTATCTCGTTATGAATATCTCCAAATGCGTAATGAATATCAGTATAGCTAGATAAGATATCCTTTATAATTTGTCGGTATTGCGCTAAACGATCCACTGAATCACCTCTTCGGTCTCACTATCAAATACGATTAGCCGGATACGCTGATTTTCCAAGAGGATTTTACCAATCGGTTCCTCAAATACACTGAAGAAAACTTCATCGCGAACCGCAAGATACAAGATACGTTCCGGTTGTGTACGCGCCAATATATCGTGATAGAGAATAAATTGTCCTAAAGCGATCTTTAAGTCTTCGATTTCTGAGGGTCGGACAAAACTTTTAATTTCGACAGCGATCCGTTGCCCTGGCTTTTCCGCCGCTAATTACTGTTCTGCTCCCAAATCTATATATAAATCTTTCAAACCCCATTTGAGCACTAACGGATCATGTGTAATCGTCCAACCATCTTTGATCAAAGCATTTCTGACATGGTCGTGATAAATATCTTTCGCTGGCATAATTCAGATAGTTCCCAACAACATATCACCGCGTAATTCATCCAGATAGACAGAAGATATCAGATTGTGCAAATTTTCATGCTCGGGCGCAACCACCATAACCCGTAAATAATTGTCAGTGAGTCCGCTCCAAAGCCGGCCGGGTTGATCGGTCAGTGCTTGACCTTCGCCTTCCCATAAAACTGATCGCTGCTGGCCGACAAAGCGCAAACGCTCAGCGCGACCGGTGCCTTCGACAACCGTATGCAACTGGTGTAACCGTGCCTTTTTCACCTTTGTCGGCAGCTGCTCGGAAAAATTCGCGGCGGCCGTGCCTTCACGTGCGCTAAACGGAAAAATGTGCGCATGCGTGAAGCACATTTCTTCAACAAACGCCATGCCTTCGGCAAAGTCCGCGTCACTTTCGCCAGGAAAACCGACAATTAAGTCGCTGGTCATAATTAGATCGGGAATGGTCGCGCGCGCATCGTCCACCAAGCGGCGAAAGCTCGCGGTGGTGCAACGCCGCGCCATGCGCCGCAACTGGCGGTCGGTGCCAGCCTGTAAGGGCAGATGCAAATGCGGGCAAAGCCGCCCTGGCCATTGGGGCCAAAGATCAAAAAAACCTTCGGCCAGTTCCCAAGGCTCTAGGCTGCTTAGACGCAACCGCTTAATATCAGTGTCAGTCAACAGCGCATTGACCAATTCTTTCAAATCCGTCCGCTGACCATTGGCAAAATCACGCCCATAGCTGCCCAAATGCACACCGGTGAGCACCGCCTCTTGTGTACCATCTGCCACCAGTTGCTGCACTTCGCGCACTAAGGCAGCAAGCGTCCGGCTGCGACTCTCGCCGCGCGCGATGGTGACGATGCAGAAGGTGCATTTGTTATTACAACCATCTTGCACCTTGATAAAAGCGCGCGTGCGGCTGGGCCGGCCATCAACCGCAGGCATATCTGAGCCTGCGCTGACCACGGACAAACTGGTTAACGGAATATAATTATCAGCGCGTTCTGCTGAGTTGTGCGTAGGCGCGAGATCGGCGGCCGCGTCAAATGGGTTGCCATAGGGCTGCATCCGCGCCAGAACGTCGGGATCATCCAATTCAGCGCTCCACGGCTCTAAGAGCGTATGCAGCAGATCTTTCTGACCATTGTCAGCCACCAACGTCACCCCAGGCAGTAGGCTGGCTTCACTGGGCTGTAACGTCGCCCAACACCCAGTGACCGCAATGCGCGCGGTCGGATTGGCTGTGTGCAAATGGCGCACCTGTTTACGGCTACCCCGCACGGCATCGGCGGTGACAGCACACGTGTTGAAGACAATCACTTGTGCCTGTTCTGGTGTGTTTACAGTCTGATGCCCCACCGCGCGCAGCCGCCCGGCCAGGGTTTCCATTTCGCTGTAGTTGAGGCGACAGCCGATTTGGTCAAGATAAACGCGCATAAAATGCTGACGATTTACTGATGAATTTATAGAAGGCTAGGATTTTGGTCCAAAAAATCACGCGGTGTAACAATGGCAAGATCTTGGTACTTATTTACTTTTAGAGACGGTCTGAAAAGAATTCGTAGGTGCGGTTTGTAACCGCACAATCAGGGGATGACCGAGAACGTGCGGTTACAAACCGCACCTACAAAGTCCCTGATCCACCCTTTTCAGACCGTTTCTAAGCAAATGATGATCACTAGAGATAACAAAGTTCGCTTTGCCGACGAGCGCACATTCAAGAAATTTATCGTCATCTGGATCATCAGTTACAATTTTCAAATCACCTAAGATCCGGGTTACTTCAGCAAAACTGCGCACTGAATACAAGACAGCATGAAGGTGATTTTCGGAATACTCAAACTTTTCACACAGCTTTGTTGAAAGTTCACCGAGCATTTCCCCGCAATACAGCGCTTGAATCAGACCAATTCGAGCCAAAGTCAAACATTGATACGCTTTGCCACGCCACATCAAACCAGAAAGCACGACATTGGTATCTAGCACCACTCGGGGTGTCATATGGTTGTGCCGTATCTACAATTCATGGAGCAATTGCTCCATGAATTGTTCTCTTTCGACCTCGGTCAAATCAAGCCACTGTACATTTCTCGCCTGAGCTACAGCTTGAATACGCTCACGACCATATTCAACTAAATCTTCAAAGGATGTTAAATCAGGCAGCAATACGCGTAAAAGAGCCCGTTTACCATCAGGTGAGAGTTGACGGGCTAAATCAATGAGCTGATTTTCTTCAAGCGGTAATGTGATGATTGCCACTTTGACCTCCTGCTCTCTAACCAACTCATGTAAAGTTAGGCTAGGATGGGGCGCACTAGATTAGCCTTTGTCTAGCCTACACGGGCTAGACTTTATTTCTAAAAAGAAATCACGCACCATTACAAAACCTTCGTGATATCGTTGGGAAAAGTAGGCCAAAGTTAATAGACCAGACAAACTCAGAAGACCTTTAGAACCACGTTGGCCTTGTTCCAGAGTTCTTCCAGGTTATAATAACGGCGCATCTCCTCGGTAAAGAGATGGACGATCACATCGCCGTAATCTAGGAGCACCCAACCACCACTATTGCTCTCGATGCCCTGCACGCTTAAGGGCCGAATGTTTTGTTCGATGCGTAATTTTTGCAACATTTCATCTTCAATCGCTTTGGCTTGTCGTTCGTTATCCATCGTAGCGATGATGAAATAATCAGCAATTGAGGTCATCGCTTTGACATCTAGCAACACAATGTCAGCCGCTTGCTTATCCTCGACAATATCTATAATCTGACGGGCCAATGTATTACTATCCAGAAGAAACCTCCAGTGAATGGTTAATTAAACATACTGCATGACGAATGATTGTGTCCTGAGTGGACGGTTTAACTGTAGGCTCATTATAGCACAAAAGTGCTCGTATCTCAAGCGTGAATCTAGCCAACAATGCAAGCAAAGATACAATTTTAGTTTGCAGCCATTGGGTTTGGATCAACGATGTGGACACGAAATGTGCGTTTGCCAGCGAGCAGGGTATAATTTGCCGTCATGGACACATCGCTCGATTCGACCCAGGGGCGGCCCCAGCCGTCTGAACTTGCCACCGATCCGGCCCCGACCTCCCCTGTGACGGTGGCAGCATTGGATAATCGTGGCGTTGCCAAAGCGGCGCTGATCGTCATGTTTTTCTTTGTGATCAGCCGTGTATTGGGGCTGGCGCGCGTGGCGATCATCGGCGCGCGCTTCGGCACCAGCGCCGAATATGATGCTTACCTCGCCGCCTTTAGCCTGCCCGATCTGCTCTTCCAGCTAGTAGCGGGCGGCGCACTGGGCAGCGCCTTTATCCCGACCTTTTCAACCTACTGGACGAAATCCAAACCGGCCGAGGCCTGGCTCTTGTTCAGCCGTGTGCTTAATTTGGTCACGCTTGTGTTGATCGGGATGGCCGTTTTGGCCGCGCTTTTTGCCATGCCGCTCGTCCACTATGTGATTGCGCCGGGCTTTTCGCCGGCGCAGCAAGCATTGACCACTCATCTCATGCGCTGGATCTTGCTAGCCACGATTGTTTTTGGGGCCAGCGGTCTGGTGATGGGTGCGCTGAATGCCGTGCAACACTTTTTGTTACCCGCTGCTGCGCCCATTTTTTATAATCTGGCGATTATTCTGGGCGCAGCGCTGCTGGCGCCGCATTTGGGCATCTATGGACTTGTGATTGGTGTCGTAGCAGGTTCCGTGGCGCATTTACTGGTGCAACTGCCCGGCCTCTGGCGCGTGCGCGCAAAATACACGCTGGTGCTCGATCTCAAAGATGCCGGTGTGCGCGAGGTGGCGCGACTGATGGGTCCGCGCATATTGGGTGAATTTCTAGAGCAGACCCACTTTCTTGTCAACACGATTCTGGCCAGCAGTCTAGCCGCGGGCAGTATTGGCGCGCTCAATTATGCCTGG
>JBBREZ010000184.1:0-11945 GCA_038225095.1 Caldilineales bacterium | reverse complement strand
TCGGCAAACACTGGATACTTATTTCATTGAAATGGCCTAATTATTCGCACCCATTTGGGTGAGCGGATGCGATAAGCGTGAACATGGCGTTTATCACGCGCAGCGGGAAAGTATTCGCCTGGACCTGCGCCACTTTCCCGCTGCGCGCTGGTTAGCTGACACAGCAGCGAAGACATAGAACGAAAAGCAATTCATTCTGCATAACGCATTCATTATTGATCCGCATTGGGATTGATTGCCACGCGCTGGCCGGTTTCAAAAGATTCGATGGCGGCATAGGCCAGCGCCAATGCACGCCGCCCAGCACGCGCATGAATGGGCGGCGGCTCACCGCGCTTGAAGGCTGCTAGCAACGCATCAATATAGCGATCAAAAGTGCGATGAAACTCGCGGTCGCGATCGTTGAAATAACCGGCCTGCCACACTTCGCCAATTTCGTTGCCAGTGGCCTGAAACGTGTAGCGACGCACCGTATCTTCCACCACAATGCGCCCCAGCGTGCCGTTGATTTCCAGGCGATGCGTGTCGGGATAGGCATACGAAGAATCGTAGCTGCCCACCAGGCTACCAATCGCGCCGTTGGCGAAGTGCAGGGCCAACACCAGCGTGCGGTAGCCTTTGCCCGTCTTATCCGTCATCTGCGCCATGACCGAATCAATTGGGCCGCAGAGAAATTCTAGCTGGTCGAAGGCATGGCACTGGGTTTCGATCAAGTTAGCATGCGGGTGATCACTTGCGCCCTCGCCACCAAAACGCCAACTGGCAAAGACGATGTCACCCAAACGGCCGGCGTCGATGGCCTGGCGCGCCATTTGAATGGGCTTGGCATAGCGATGATTGAAGTTGATGGCGAAAAAAAGCTGGCGTTGGGCTGCTGCCTGTAGCAAACTGTCGGCCTCGGCGAGGTTGAAAACCAGTGGTTTTTCGACCAATAAAGGAACGCCGGCCTCGATTACCTGACGGGTGGCGACAAAGTGACCCTGGTTGGGTAAAGAAAGGCTGACCAGATCCGGCTGCTCTTGGTCGAGCATCGTTTGAATGTCCAGATACGCGTGGACGCCAAACTGATCGGCGCGCGCTTGTGTTTTTTCGCGGGTGCGCCCGACAATCGCACAAAATTCGACATCCGGGCGTGCGGCAAAGATGCGGGCGTGTTGCAAGCCCCAGCCACCGGCGCCGATCAAGGCAATCTTAAGCCGCTCTGAGGAATTGGTTAGCTGCGTGCTCATTGTTCAATTACCACTTTCTCGGTTTCACCCTGCCAGAACAAGTTGAACGCCGCCTGAATATCTTGGACCGCAAAGCGGTGCGTAATGATCTGGCGTAAATAGGGCAGATGGTTGTGCAGTCGCTCCACATTAGCCGGCAGTTCGTTGTAGCAAAAGTACTCGCTGCCTAGAATGGCGCGCTCGGTGGCAATCAGATCCGGTGAAACGTTCAGCGTCAGGTGCTCGCCGTGCCCGATGCAGACGAGTACTCCCCGTTTGTCCAATACATCGAGCGCGGCCTGGCGGGCTGCGGTTTTGCCACTGGTGTCCAGCGCCGCGTCAACACGCGACAGGCCGTGTTGGCGCGCGCCTTCGGCGAGGGTTGTTTGCTTGAGATCGATCGGTCTGCCGCCTAACTGTTCCGCCAGAGCCAGCCGCCACGGGATCACATCGGCAATTAGCACGGGGAAGGTCGCGCCGAGCAAGACTTTGGCCATCGCGAGCACCCCAAGCCCGATCGGGCCGGCGCCGGTCACAATCAAGGATTGGATGTCGGGGTGGACAAGTTGGGCGCGTGTAATGGCGTGCTCCGTCGTGCCCATCACATCCAGCAGCAGTGTGGCTTCGGTCAAGGGCAGATCGGCATCAACCGCTAAGAAAATATTTTCATTGACCAATTCATACACGCCATAGCCGCCGTCTTGACTAAAGCCCATATCGGCCCGCTTCTGCAAGCATTGATTCGTGAGCCCTAGCTTACAACTACGACACGTCCCACAAAAATCCATTAAAAAGACAACGCCAGGCGTGCCAAGCGCCGTTTGCGTCTGCAGCCCGGCAGCGACGACAATGCCAGCCGCTTCGTGCCCCGGCGTGACCGCTGAACCGTTATAAAACTGGCCGCGCTCCGAGCCGCACAAAGCATTGGCCTTGATCTGGAGCAATAGTTGGCCCGGCCCTGGCTGGGGAACGGGTTTGTCAATCAATTCAATCTCGCCCCCACCAAGAAAGCGCGGCACACGCATGGTAGTGGGTAGGGCAGCAATGGGCATCATCTAATCTCCTGAGCTGGATGACGTTGAAATAGCGTAAATAGTAGACCTTATCGGGAATAAGCCAGCCCTGCTGGTCAACAGGCCTCGACGCTTCGAGGTGAGCCTCAGCCGAACCGTGAGCGACTCGACTGAGCGCTCACGCCGAAGTCGCGTCGAACGTCTCAGCCGAACGGTAGCTAGGCAAATAGGCAAATCGGTAGGTGTCACCAGTATACCTGTTGACGTGTTTACCTAGCTCCTGAACGCGGTTAATCTCGATAACGTCTATTACAGTGTCACTAAAATATTTTCCAACAATCCCATCTCGTCCAAGCCTTCCTGGGCGTACATCCGGACAAGATAGTTGTCATCATTGAGGCAGTGATAGAGCGCACCGGCGGCCTTCATGGTGGCAATTTTGCGCAAGGCATACGCCGCACGCGTGCGCGCACCTTCATGCCCGCTTTGCGCTTGGTTTCGTAAAATAGCGACTAAGGCGGGCACGGCATCATCACCGCACATAACCAAGGCGTCGGCTACCGCCTGCCGAACCATGCCTTCGTCATCGGCCAGTTTTGCCGCTAAGCCAGCCAGCGTCGGGCGCACTGCAGCCGGCGCTCGCGTGGCTAGATGACCCAGCGCCAAGGCGGCGGCCGCCCGTAGCGCAGCGTCCTCATCCACCAGCGCGCTTTGCAAACTTAGGATAGCGGTCGGTGTTCCCCACAATGCCAGCGCCCGCACCGCCCACCAACGCCGGTTGGCATCCGTTGTTGATAATAAGCTGAGCAAGTCCGGTTCATCGGCCGCCGTCAGGTGGCTTGCCTGCGCTTCCGCCTGTTCATCCTGTTCGCTGTCAATGGCGGCGAGAAAATTTTGCAAGGCAATCGAGTGCTTCATGTAGAATTCCTCTGTAAAATGCATAGACCCCACCCGCGCCCAAAGGGCTCCCGCGCCCGTTCGGCTGCGGTTCGACAAGCGCACCACATGGGGCCTGAGCGTTCGACGACTCGACTGAGCTCGCCGAAGTCTGAGCTCACGCCGCAGTCTTGCCGCAGGCCCCGTCGCAGCCTGCTGGGCGGGAACTGTTTAGGTAGGGACGAAGTAACTTGTTCTGTCCCTGAACGGTCCCCTCTCCTAGCGAAGCGATCAAGGGGTTAGGGTGGGGTCTGACCTAGAATTACTCTAGCACATCCAGCCTTGATCACTACGGCAAATTATACAATTTGAGCCAGTCTACATTGATTTGGGCGGTTGGGGGATTGACTGCCCCGCCGACGACGCCAGCCTGACCAGGCGGCAACTGTAGATCTAGCACTTCAAAGACTAGGCCATCGTTGACATACAGGCGCAACGTCGTCTGATTATCCTCCAACGCCATCACGTTATTCTGCCCAGCAGGGTTGAGCTGCGCCAGCGCCGTCCAGGGCTGCAACGTGTACAAGACACCTGTTTTGCGCATCTGGGCCTGAAAACGCCCATGACCATCGACGACAAAAAAATAGAAATTATCAGGATTTTGATAACGGCCCAGCAAGCCACCATAGCCATCTGGCGTAGCTGCCGCCACAGCAAAGGCGCTTTCTAGTCTGAACGCGGCTGGCAACTGGATCCCCAATGTGCTCCACGTTACGTGGCCAGGCCAGACATCAATGCGGTAGACGCCCGTTGCAGGCACGACATTCATCCACCATTGTTCCGGCTCTTGCTGGGCAGCCAGCAAGTGGCTGTTTTCGTTGAAATCGTCAGTGAATTGTAAGCGAGCGTTCCGATTGCTCAAACTGCTGTTTGGCCTTTGTCCAAAAAACCACGCCGTGAGATTTTGACGTACGGCCGGCCACTGCGTCGGCGAATTCACCATTTTGGCGGCAATTAACAATCCCGTTGCACCAGCCACTGCGATCAATAAAAAGACCGGCCACCAGCGCCAAAACGCGAAGCCCGGTTCAGCGGGTGGCCGCTGTGGTATTGCCTTGGCAGTGGGTCGCTGTGGTGCAAGCCCAATCGCCACTCGTTTGCGAGCGCGTGTTTCATCCTCTGTCATATCTCTGTGATCCATTGTTTTTCATTCGTTCTGGCTGCATCTCGTTTGGCCGGCCCGCTAACCTTGCCTAGTAATCCATTGCGCAGCTTTGCGCGCTCATCCGAAAAAGCGCATAACAACTGCCAGTATAGCATTAGCTATCTATGCCTTACAAAGTGCGCTATGGACAATGCCAGGGCGACGCTTTTATGCAGCGTGGCCGAGTGGTGCATGGCGGGTTGGCGATCAGATAAATTCGCCAAGTAAAATTGGGAATGTTCAGATTGCACAGAATGTGATAGAATTACTTATATGCCCTATAGCTGATTGGTTTACTTATAAAAGTGGTCTTTGTCGCCAATCATCGTCGCAGATTACGCAGGGCTAGATTACAAAAAGTAAGGTTACTTGGCGAAAAGTGTGTCAATTGAACCGTCGCTCGCTCGCCATTCAAGCTTGTCGCACGCTTTTGGCTGCTGTGTGAAGCGTACAGATTGGCGGCGAGTTTGTGTATATTGGCCTATCAATTCTAAAGCTGGCTCAATCCTATTTCTAGGTTAAAGACGACTATGGAAAATATCTATCAAAACTCACCTCAGGATGACTGGTCGCCCTCAACATTGCACAAATTCATGGCTTGGTTTACCCACCTATTTACGGCCAGTGGTGCAATTTGGGGCTTTCTCTCCATTCTTGCGATCTCGAACCATCAGTGGATTCTCGCGTTTGCCTGGATGTCAGCATCCGTTGTCGTCGATTCATTCGACGGCTTGTTGGCGCGGCGGGTGCGGGTAAAAAGCGTCCTGCCCGATTTTGACGGCGCGCTGTTAGACAACATGATTGATTTTCTCAATTATGTCTTCGTCCCCGCGTTCTTTTTATACGAAGCAGACATTTTACCGCGCCAATACGCCCTGGTGGGAGCCATGCTGATCCTACTGTCCTCATCCTATCAGTTTTGCCAAGATGACGCCAAGACCGCCGACCACTATTTCAAGGGTTTCCCATCCTATTGGAATATTATGGTCTTCTACATGTTTTTGATGAGCCTGAATGGCTGGATTAACTTGTCGATCACCTTGTTGCTCAGCGCGCTGGTCTTTGTGCCGATTAAATATGTCTATCCGTCGCGCACGAAGATGCATCAGAAACTCACGATGGCATTAGCCTGCATTTGGGGTGTAATCAATATCATCATCCTCACCCGCTATCCGCTGCACGACCGCTGGTTGATCTGGGTATCGTTGCTGTTCGCCGTCTACTACTGTGGTTTAAGCTTCTACGCTATGCTTAAAGAGCGCAAGACGGCGTAAGCAATGTCAATGTGAAAAGTAAGAGGTAGAGAAGAGTGTTCAACTGTTCTTCCCTACCTCGCTAATTGCTCATTTTCCACCCATCATCGCTGTCACAGTGTAAACCTCTGTGCCCGTGCGCCACGCTGTCTGTACACCAGCGAGTCCCCGATCATCTGCCCCATCGACAAGATACTTACTCTGTGCCGCAGTTCACCCTGTTGCTCGACTAACGTTTTCTTATGCAGGGTAACATTGGTTGAGCACGGCCATGCATCCTGCTGATTTTTCCATCTGTTTGCGGAGCCCCAGGGCGCGGGTGGGGTATCTCTAGCTAAAATAAAAATTTTAGCCGTCTAAATGGTGTAAATGAGCGTAAATGTGGTAAGCTGTGAGTTCAAAAAACGGCGACAGGTAATTTTCATGAAACCCCTGTGGTCCGTTCGTCATGATTATTTTGTTCTTGGAATAGTGTTATGTCGATTTTATCGATTTCAAATTTAAGCCAATCTTATGGCGATTTTGATGTTTTTCTTGGTCTCACCGCCAACATCCCCAACGATGGCAAGGTTGGGCTGGTGGGCCCCAATGGCATTGGCAAGACAACTCTGTTGCGCATCTTGGCGGGGCTCAATCTGCCGTCCGGTGGCAGTGTGAGCTTTGCACAAGGCACGCGCATTGGTTATTTACGCCAAGAGGCGATGGAAGCCTTTGCCGAGCGCGAAAATACGCTCTTTGGCGAAATGCTGACCGTTTTTGCCGATGTTAAGGCTAAAGAAGCTCGCTTGAATGAATTGCAAGAGCTCATGGCGCATGGCGATGCCTCCGACGCTTTATTGGCCGAGTATAGCGCGACGCATGACGCCTTCGAACATGCTGGTGGCTATGATTACGAAGTGCGCATTGATCAGGTATTGCAAGGGCTGGGGTTTTCTAAACAAGACTGGCAGACGCCGCTGAAGGTTTTGAGCGGCGGCCAAAAGACGCGCGCGTTGCTCGCCCGCTTGCTTTTGGAAAAACCGGATCTGTTGATCCTCGACGAACCGACCAATCATCTGGATGTAGAAGCGATTGAGTGGCTGGAAGGCACCTTGAAACTCTGGGACGGCACAATCCTAATCGTCAGCCACGACCGTTACTTTTTAGACAAGGTGGTCAACGTGATCTGGGAGATGAGCCGCACAGGTATGGAAACCTATCGGGGCAACTATAGCGCCTTTGTGAAACAGCGCCAGGAGCGTTGGGAGCGGCGCGAAGATGATTTTAAGACGATCATGGAGAAGTTTACCAGCGAACTTGACTTCATCAAACGCAACATTGCGCGCGATAGCACGCGTGATCGCGCCAAAGGTCGGCTGAAACGCTTGATCCGCGAAGTGCGCGTGGTGGAACAAGGCGGCCTGAATTTGCTGCTCAGCAAAAACTGGGGCGAGGTGCTGGACGAGGTCAATATTTCCGAAACCCGCTGGGGCGTTGCGGATGTGGAGCAGGCGATCAAAGGCTTGCGCAACCCCAACGTGCGGCCACCCAAACTGAACATGAACTTTAAAACCGCCATGCGCAGCGGCAATTTGGTCTTGCGCACCAGCGCGCTTGAGATCGGCTATCCAGGCAATCTTCTGTTTACGGCAGACCAGCCAATTGAGTTGTTTCGCGGTGAATGTGCAGCGCTGATTGGCCCGAATGGAACGGGCAAAACCACCTTCTTGCGCGCGTTGACACAACAAATCCAGCCGCTGGCCGGCGATGTGCGGTTTGGCATGAGTCTCAAAGTTGGCTATTTTGCCCAGGCGCATGACAAGTTGAACCCGAATAACACGGTCTTGGAAGAATTGCTCAATTTTCGCAATATGCCAATTGGGCAAGCACGCAATTATCTGGCCCAATATCTTTTCCGCAGCGATGATGTCTATAAGCTGATTAGCCTGCTCAGTGGTGGCGAACGCGGGCGGTTGGCTTTAGCCTTGCTGGCCTTAGAAGGCGCCAATCTGCTGTTGCTGGATGAGCCGACCAACCATCTGGACATTCCTGCCCAGGAAGTATTGCAAGAGGTATTAGATAATTTTCAGGGCACGATTCTGATGGTTTCGCATGACCGCTATCTGATTGACCGACTAGCGACCCAGATCTGGGAAGTGCGCGACGGCCGTTTACATGTCTTTGAAGGCCCGTATACCACGTTTGTGGCGGCGCGTGAACAGGCAACCGAGCGGGCGAAAGAACAGGCTTCGCAAGAGCGGGCCGTGGTGCGACGATCTCAGGGTTCCGACAAAGGGATCAAGAATGAGGCGCGCAAACGCGTCAAGCTGATCGAAGAGGCGGAGAAGAAGGTTCATCTGCTGGAAGCCAAAGGGTTGAAGTTGGAACAGGATTTACAGCTCGCCAGCGCTAATCGCGAGTTTGGTAAAATTCAACGGCTGAGCCAGGAATATGCCACGAACCAAGCAGCGCTGGATCAGGCGATGGAAGTCTGGGCGAACTTGGCTGAGACCGCAACGGAAATGTTCGCCTAGGTGGTGGCATGAAACGACTCACCGCAATTGTCCACGGCCATGTCCAAGGCGTCGCTTTTCGCAACTACACCAAACGCGCAGTAATCCGGCTTAAGGTGACTGGCCGGGTTGCCAATTTACCCAATGGCACCGTCAAAGTTGTGGCCGAAGGGCCAGAAGCCGCGCTCATACAACTGGAACAATGGCTCCACAAAGGTTCGCCGTGGGCGCGTGTTGATCAGGTCGATGTCGAGTGGTCGGACGCAACCGGCGAGTTTCGGCGGTTTGCGGTGCAGTAGAGGACTAAATTCGGAGCCCACCCCATTGTAAACAACGCGATGGGCTCCGAATTTTCTGTCAGGTTAGAACTGAAGCCACTTATGGACTTATCTACTTTATCGCTTTACTCACGCCGTAAACTCCTCAAATTGATCGGTCAAGCTGCGGCAACGAGCGTACTCTTATCCGGTTGTGCCGATGTTGTGCCCCTATCACCAACCGTTGTACCCATAACACCCGCTTCAACTCCTTTCCCAGCATCCAAGGAGATCGCCACTATGACGCCTGTCACCGTAGGCCAATCTACCGTCGATTTAGACTTCAAGATCGGCCAGATGTTGATGGTCGGCTTTCGTGGCTTGGCCGTCGATACGAATTCGGCGATTGTACAGGATATTCGCAAGCGGCATCTGGGCGGCGTGGTGCTCTTTGACTATGATGTGCCCACGGCGAAATTTGAGCGTAACATTGCCTCGCCGCAGCAATTGCAGCAGTTGATCACGGCGTTGCAATCGTTTGCGACAACGTCTTTGTTGGTGACGATGGACCAGGAAGGTGGAAAAGTGACGCGCTTGCGCGAAACGTATGGCTTCCCGGCCACGATGTCGCACCAGGCTTTGGGGACGCTGAACGATCTAGACGTGACGCGGGCACAAAGTGGCAAGATGGCGCAGACCTTAAAGGCAATGGGCGTTAACCTGAACTTGGCCCCCGTCGTCGACCTCAATGTGAACCCCAACAGCCCGGCGATCGGGGCGTATGAACGCAGCTTTAGCGCTGACCCGCACATTGTCACGCAACAGGCGCTGGCTTTTATCGAAGCCCACCATGCGCAAGGCGTCCTCTGCACTTTGAAACATTTTCCCGGCCACGGCAGCGCCACAGCGGATACCCATCGCGGTTTTGTGGATGTCACCACCACTTGGTCACGCACGGAATTGGAACCCTATCGCGCGCTGATTACGGCTAAGCAGGCCGATGCGATTATGACCGCACATGTCTTTAACGCTAACCTGGACAAGGATTATCCGGCCACGCTCTCGCAGCCGACGATCACAAAGCTACTGCGCCAGGAATTGCACTATAAAGGCGTGGTGATTACCGATGATATGCAGATGGGGGCCATTCGTGAGCTTTACGGCTTTGAGACCGCAATTCAGAAAACGATCGAAGCCGGTGTAGACATTATTGCGATTGCCAACAATTTGGTCTATGAAGCAGATGTCGCCGCCCGCACGGTTGCCCTGATCAAACGCTTGGTGACCACCGGCGTAATTTCCGAAGCGCGCATCGATGAATCCTATCAACGCATTCAGCAGTTAAAAAGCAAGTTGTCCAAACCGGTGGACATAGCGCGATAAAGCTTTTTGCAACGAATTACACGAATTAAGACGAAGTTTTGAGCATTTAATTCGTGTAATTCGTTGCAAAATGTCCTTTGCATCCATAATCTGCGTTTATCGCATCTAGCCAATTGAAAAGGATCAACCTATGCCACGCCCCAAAATTTGTGTCGTCGGCGCATCCAACATGGATCTGATCAGCTATGCGCCTCGTTTACCCAAAATGGGCGAAACCTTGCCGGGTACGCGTTTCCAAACGGGTTTTGGTGGCAAAGGCGCCAATCAAGCCGTGATGGCCGCCAAATTGGGCGCGGAAGTACTGATGATCACTAAGCTGGGCAATGATAGCTTTGGCCGCGACACGCTGAAAAACTATGAAACCCTCGGCTTTGACACGCGTTATGTCCTTTTTACCGACCAATCCTCGACCGGCGTTGCCCCAATCTGGGTGGATGAAACAACCGGTAACAACGCGATTATCGTGGTCGCGGGTGCGAATGAGCTGCTGACGCCGGCGGATGTCGAAGCGGCGCGCGCAGCGATTGCCCAGGCGCAAATCGTTGTTTGTCAATGGGAATGTCCACTGGCTACCACGTTAGCCGCGCTGCGCATTGGCCGTGAAGAAGGCGTGATGACCATTTTTAATCCCGCGCCGGCGCGTGCGCAACTGCCGTTGGAAGCATATCAACTCAGCGATATTTTCTGCCCGAATGAAAGCGAAACCGAACTGCTCACCAATCAACCGGTGGCAAGCCTGGCCCAAGCCGAAGCTGCGGCGCGCAGCTTGTTGGCGCGCGGGGCTAGACAGGTTGTGCTCACCCTGGGTGAACGAGGTAGTTTGTTGGTCGGCAAGGCAGAAACCAAGTATGTGCCCGCACCGCAGGTGAAGGCGATTGACACGACCGGCGCGGGCGATGCCTTTGTCGGCAGCCTGAGCTATTTTCTGGCGCTTGGTATTCCGCTCGCTGAGGCCATGCAGCGTGCGAATCAGATTGCGGCGCTTAGCGTGCAGCGGTCGGGCACACAAAGTAGCTTTCCGATGGCTGCGGAATTGCCGGCCGGTTTATTGAAGCTAGATGTACAGTAAAGGGAAAAAGGCTCTTATGCACATTGAACACATCGCAATCTGGACCCACAACCTGGAGCAACTCAAGACTTTTTACGAAACCTATTTCGGGGCCACGGCGAATAACAAATATGTGAACTCAAACAAACAATTTGAATCATACTTTCTCACTTTTACAACTGGCACTCGCATTGAATTAATGCAGCGGCCAATCATCCCGGTGACGAAAAATGATGTTGAAACTCAATTTACTGGCTACATTCATCTGGCCTTTGCGGTTGGTTCTCAGGCACAGGTCGATCAGCTAACTGCGCGCTTGCGCCAGGATGATTATCAAGTGGTGGATGGCCCGCGCCGCACCGGCGATGGCTACTATGAGAGCGCAGTTTTGGACCCAGACGGCAATCGGATTGAAATTACGATTTAATGGTTGGAGATGATGATGAGTGAAGTGGATAACACGCAACGCACGCGCACCGTCACTTGGCAAGACCCGCTGCTCACGGCGAAGCTGGGCATGACGATGAGTGGTCTGGATTTTTTGCGCGCCATCGTCCGTGGCGAAGTGCCGCCACCCCCGATCATGGCGTTGATGGGGATTACCATTCAGGACATGGCCGATATCGAACCGGGGCGCGTCGTTTTTACAGTTGAACCCGCCGAATATCATTACAACCCGATTGGCGTGGTGCATGGGGGCCTGGCCTGCACCTTGTGTGACTCGGCCATGGGCTGCGCTGTCCAGACCATGCTGCCCGCTGGCGTTGGCTATACCACACTCGAAGTGAAGGTCAATTTTCTGCGCGCATTGACGTGCGAAACGGGCATTATCCGTTGTGAAGGCAAGGTGATTCAGGTCGGCCGCAGTGTGGGGATGGCTGAGGCGCGGATCACGGACGCGCGGGGCAAACTGTACGCTCATGCCACCACAACCTGCCTGATCTTGCCTCCCCCAGGGCCGGTTGCATCCGCCTAAGCGGCTTCTCTAGACGATCAACAAGTGTCCGCCCACCGAAGACCAGCCGTTATTTAACGGTTATTGATCAACTATATGACTATGTCTGGTAAACTATAGCAAACCCAGCAGAGTAGCGAAATGTGGTATAGTGTAACATAGAACTGAATGCAGAAATAGTCTATTGTTTTGGTAGGGTGCATGATGACAAGCAACACTGAGGCGCTTGATGCGTTTCTGGCCGAGAAACGCGATA
>JBBREZ010000183.1:0-11984 GCA_038225095.1 Caldilineales bacterium | reverse complement strand
GATTTAATTTTGTGCATTTGTAGGTGCGGTTTTTAACCGCACAAGTCTGGATTGACCAAGATTGTGCGGTTAAAAACCGCACCTACAAGACCGATCTGGCTCTGTTTTGCTATCCAAATAATAAATCGGAATAAACTCTATTAGACATGATTCGGAATAAGCAGACACCCCTGGTAGACAAGGAGACGCCCATCAGTAGATGGGGCGGAGACAGGTAGACATCACCTGTCTACCTATCTACCTGTATACCCATCTTTGTTAATCCAGATCATGTCTATTTTATCCCTGGTCAAACATGATCCAGATCTCACCCTGACCATCAGGCACGTTGACCGAAAAATCTTCGCTGTCGCGCTCGCCGTTGCCATCTAAGACATAGACGACATAGTTGCCAGCGATATTATTGCCCGGAATGCTGCTGGTTGCGATCTTATATTCGTAATTATAATCGCCCAAAGCGCCCTGGCTTTTATCCCTGGCAATACTGCGAATGCTGTCGCTGATCGGCAATTTGACGCCATCTTTCAGCATGACCACAAAGTAGCTGCCTTGGGGCTCATTGTTATTGCCGCTGTGAATAAATAGAAATTGTAGTTTGAGTTCGCCAGCGCCATTCGGGGCAAATTTGGGACCACCGCGCAGTTTCCACTTGCAGCCATCACCACCGAGACCAGCACACGGATCAGAAGACGGTGGCGGGGCTTGCACTTGCGGCTTGGATGTTGCCGTTGGCTGCGCTGCCAGAGCAGCGGTTGGTTGGGCGGCAACCGGCGCGGTCGTCGGCGCTTGGGCGACCGGTTTAGGTGGAATTTGCGCCGCGACCGGTACGTTGTCAGCATTTTCTGCCCGCGCCAATTGCCCAAAAATCCAAACTTGTTGGCCGTTCACACAGCAGACTTGCCACCAATCGCCGGCTGGACTTTTGGCGATCACATCAAATTTCTGATCTTTATTAGCCGAACCGGCCAAGCCGTAGTCCGTGCCTGGGCCTGTGCGCGCATTGACGATGTCATCCGTGATCGTAAGGCTGGCTTTTTTAGCTACTGTTGTCGCGGTCGCGGCTACAGTGGTGGAGGGGGCAGTCGTTGAACCGACAGCGGTAGTCGTTCCCCGCGTCACGGTGACAGCGGCGGGGGCGGTGACCGGATTGGTCGTCGTCAGCGCCGGCCCAGCCGCGACCGTAATGACCGGAGTACTTTCCACCAGCGCAGCGGTTGGTGCGGCCGCTTGCACCGGTGTTGACGTAAACGTAGGCACCAACGCACGCGCCCCGTCTGGTGTAGGGGTTGCATCCGACGTTCCGCTGCTGCCAAAAAGCAAACCACAGCCGCTGACAGCGAATGCGGCCAAGATCGCGCACGTCATGATAAAAACAGATGGATTTAAACGTTTCAAACGCATGCTTTAACTCCTCTACAAGATTTCTGCTAGCCACAAAGTTAGCTAGGCTATGCTATTTATAAGCGCCTATGTTATCCGTTTTACTCGATATTCGCCACCCGCCGCACGTACACGCAGTTCATCACCGATGGGCGCTAGTTCGGGCGTTATCACAATCGGCCCATCCATACGCTGCACAATACTATAACCGCGCCGCAGCACATTGGCCGGATTTAGCGCATCAAGCCGCAGCCGGGCCGCCGCGTTGCGCTCGCTTAGACGTTCCAAGCGCCGCCGCAATTCGGTGCGCAAATAGCGTTCACGATCATCCAGACTTTGGCGGCGTACATCTAACTGGCGCTTGGGGTCGAGCCGCCGAAGACGCAAACGCATTTCGTGCAGCCGTTGCTGTTCACCATCCACAAAGTTCAATGCCTGTTCGGCTAGCTGGCGCTGAACGCTGACCAATTGCTCAAGTAATTCGGCGCGATCGGGCACAGCGGCGGCGGCGGCGGCGGATGGCGTCGGTGCGCGTAAATCGGCCACAAAATCGACAATCGTAAAGTCTGTCTCATGGCCCACGCCGGTTACAACAGGGATTTGGCTTTCGGCAAGTGCATAGGCGACCCGTTCATCATTAAAGGCCCACAAATCTTCAATGCTACCGCCACCGCGTGCCAAAATCAATGTATCCACAGCGGCGACCGTAGCGGCATAGTGGTTGGCCGCGGCCACGGCATTGGCAATTTGGACCGGGGCTTCGCTGCCCTGGACCAGCGTAGGGAAGACAATCACTTCGCTTAACGGCCAACGTAACGTCAGCACGCGTAAGATATCGCGCAACGCAGCGCCATCGGGGCTGGTGATCACGCCGATCAAACGGGGGACAAGCATCAATGGTCGTTTGCGAGCGGCATCGAACAGACCAGCTGCCGCCAAGCGTACTTTTAGCGCCTCAAAATCGGCATAAAGCTGACCACGGCCGACCGGCTGGAGGCGATTCACATATAATTGGTAAATGCCACGGTCGGGGTAGACGCCAACATAGCCATGCGCCAGCACCTGATCCCCCTCACGCGGCAGCCAAGTATGGGCCAGCGCGCTGCCCTTCCACATCACGGCGCTAATATTGGAGCCATCGTCTTTCAAGGTAAAATAAATATGACCGCTGGTTGCCCGTTTCCAGTTGCTAACTTCGCCGATGACCCAGACATCGCGCAGTAGATCATCACGCTCAAAGAGGGCCAGAATATGCGTATTTAGGGCTGAAATAGTAATCGGATTCATCACAGGAATTGTAGTAACTTGCGTTACGCAGGGTGGCGTAGGATGGGTTCGCCGCTCCACCGGTGCGTGTAACCGCTAATCATTCTGCGGCGAACCCATCCTACACGAGGATTGCGTAACATGACGTAGTAAAATAGACATTTGATCGAGCTTACTTTTTTTAGTTCATCAGAATTCGCAGTAAAATATACTTGAATTAACGCTACAGTAACCTAGTGGCTACAAATAATTTTAACCACTTGCGAACGAATTCATTTTAAGCCGCTATGCAGCGCGCTAGCAGCAATTAAATACTCGTCTTGCCCTTCATTGCTGATTCACGTCGCACATAATCGGTTGCCATTGTATCACACTACTAGACAAAGCTGAACTGATTGGCGCCTTAAGACGCCATGATTAAGTTCTTGGCCCCTCAGCTAATTTGCAAGGAGCACATGGCAATGTATCGACTGTTGATGCGCCTAGTATTTATTCCATTCTTGGCTACATTTTTATTGGGACTACTAGGGTTGGTCTGCAATCAGACAACTACAGTAGCCCAGAGTCTACGGATTGGGCTAGCCACGCTCCCGAGCCAGCAAAATGTGGAAACGCCACAAGGTGGGCAAGAGCAACTAAAACCGAGAGCTACACTGGTCTTAACCAAAACCGTCGGCACAAATCCAAGCATCTGCGCCACGACCAAGGTCATTACTGTAGCAGCTGGCACGCCTTTCTACGATTGCTACACAGTCCAGAACACCGGCAATCTTACTTTCACGATCCATACCGTTGAAGACAGTTTATACGATCATCCTCTCACCGATCATAGGCCCTATACTATAGAGCCAGGGCCGCCGCCCGACTCTGTGGCCCTGCTGACAGTGACGACGGGGGGGGTTCAGCAAACGACCGTAAGCACTGGCACCTGGATTGCGACCACAACGACTGGACTTGTGGCCACCGCCAGCGATACAACCACCGTCCTGGTGCCTACGCTGCATGTCAGTGAGACAGTGGGCACAAACTCGCATCAATGCGCCACCACCAATCAACTTAATGTGGCTGTTGGTGCACAAGTCACCTATTGTTACACAGCCTATAATCCAGGGCGCGTCACTTTACGCTTGCACAACGTCATGGATAGCAAGCTGGGCTTGGTCAAAGCCAATTGGGCAATGCCTTTATCACAAGGTGCCTCGATTCATTTCACAACTACAGCACCCATCACCCAAACCACGACGAATGTCTTTACCTGGACTGGCTATATTACCGATGTAAACAGCATCTCGACCTTGGCGACGGCCACGGCCACCGTCTACACGCCGGGTATTGCGATGCACGCAACCGTTGGCACCGATCCGAATATCTGCGCCCCGACCAATACGATTACGGTCACCGCAGGCACCATGGTCTATTACTGTTACACTGCCACGAATACGGGTGGTGTAACGTTCAACCGTCACGAAATTAACGATACGGGCGCAGTCGTCCGTTATGCGCGTACGCAGCTACTACGCCCAGGCGATATTTATGAGATTAAAGTTGCAACACCCACCACCCAAACGCTGATGAACCAGGTTCATTGGACGGCCTATGGGGATAATCCTGTAGCCAACAGTAAGCTACTATCCGCCACCACGAGCAGCCCAATCACAGTCAATGTTGTCTATAAGTTCGGCGTCTTTTTATTCTATGATGTAGATGCCAGTGGCCGCTTAAATGCGCTAGAGCGCGGGTGGCCCAATGGAAAACTAAGCTTACAGCAAGCGTCCGGTTCTATGCTAACCGCTACGACTGACATAGACGGCAGTGCAATTTTTACCAATATACACACCGGGCCAGCTACGCTGAGCGTAGACATGCATTCCCTGCCAGATGGTTTCAGGCTCACCACGGGCAACTTGCCTTACGCCCAAACGATGCAATGGAATCAACAACCCTCTGTCACCTTAGGCTATGCCGCTTCGCCCACGTTTAATAGTGATTGCGATCCAATTCCAGATCAACTCGAAGGACCCGGCGATAGTAATGGGAACGGTATTCCCGACTATCTAGACGGAAATTGCCTCTATCTACCTATGGTGCAGCGCTGATCGTCAACCACTAAACTGATATCAATTTGAAAAGCGGAGTTTTTTACCCCCTCCTAACCTCCCGCAGGAGCGGGGAGGAACGGTGACTGCGCCTGTCCCTGATGGCGCTGTGTGCCCGCGGTGCGAACAGTCCCCTCCCTTCCTAGGGGGGCGCGCCTGGCAGGCAACCGCCTTTAGGGCGCGGGTGGGGTAAATCTCCGCTTTTCATTCTGACTTGAGTATAGTACAGTGTTGTCAAGGGACAATTGATGGATAGAGTTTGCGCAGTTTAAGGGGCGCATAGGCGTTCGAAAAGTGCCAGTTGACCGTGCTGCTTGTTGATGGCGTTGCCCTGCCCAAGCCTGAACCGCGGCAGTCAGGAAAGGCTTGTTAGCGATGCGACGCGCCAGGCATGGGCGCTGGAAAACGCCAAGCTCAATGGCGGCCATGTGGAGCCAACGGCCGTGCTTGGGCGTGGAATGCAATGCAAGCCGAGCCGTGCCTGCAGTGCCAGGCGGTCCTCGGTCTGAATTATCTCGATTGCGTTAATTGTCATCAGGCCATCGAGCAATTCTGGGAAGCAGACTGGCATGCACTCCTCGCCCAAGAACAGATTGTTGCTGAATCTGCTGATGAATCCTTGTTGGCGCAAATCGTCATCGCCGAACTAGATGATCATTTGTGGACGGTGGTCGATATGGCTATGCGTCGCGTCCGCTACGACGAATGCGGCCATGAGTTAGGCGGTGGTCCGATCCACTGCGCCGCGTGCAAATTCGCGTTTGGCAATTTGTGGTGGCACGATATTGACGCCGTTCAGCAAAGGCTGATGACCTGCAATGAACATGCCTTGCGCGTAACTATCCACGCGCATGACAAATTACCCGCACGCAACCGTTGAAATTGTCCGTCAGAAACTATTGGAACAGCGCGATGCCTGAAAATATTATGGTAACTTATTGAACTCACCGCTAAGTGGCTTATTTCTGGGTTCGGATGTTCCCTTCGTGAATTAGACCAAAACTCGGTATGCGATTGCATGTCCACGTCATGGTCTGCTATACTCTGGCTATCATTCAACAATCCAAGAAAGGAAACTGAGCGATGACTCACATCCAAACCGCGAGCAGCGCCGACCAACTTCGCGCTAGCTTAACCACGGCCCTGACATTTCATGCCTCATTCGATCACGGGGCTGACGCCGATTTTGCCTTAGGCGACAAACAACTCTATAGCACCACCGACCAGGATGTGCAGAAAACGGCGACCTTTATCCCTGGGCGCGGCAATCCAGCGCTTTCGATTGTGGAAGGGCAGGGCAAATTCGGGGCCGCACTGGCTTTTACCCAGGCAGACAGCCACGTTGTGCTCTATAAGGCCGCGCAGAATGTTGCCTACGACCCGGCCGCCTTTCGCGGCACGGCGTCGTTCTGGATGAATCTCGACCCCGCCGAGATTCCTGGTCAATATTGTGACCCGCTCCAATTGACGGATAAAGATTACAGCAATGCGGCGATCTGGGTCGATTTCACGAAAAATGACAAGCCGTCAGATTTGCGGCTGGGTTGCTTCGGCAATCAAAGCGAATGGGATGTCACAGACCGGCGCGGGGACAGCAATGAATTCTTCTGGCGGCTGGTGAAGGTGGCCGAACCACCCTTTGCTAAAGGCCAGTGGACGCATGTCGCCATCACCTGGGATGGTATAAACACGCCCGCGGGTGGACGAGCCAGACTGTATCTCAACGGCATCTATCAAGGGGCAACCGGTCGAATTTCAGAAAATTTCACCTGGGATGTTGCCAACGCAAGCATTCGCCTGGGCATGGGGCATTTTGTTGGGCTGCTTGATGAGCTCGCTTTCTTCAATCGCCCGTTGACGCAAGAAGAGGTGCGCATGCTAATCGGGCTTGAGCGTGGCGTTGCGGAATTACATGCGTAGCGTTATTGGGCCGCAAAGTTGGTAGGCTATGAGGCTGTGGAAAAGGAAAAGCCATGAATGTTGTGCTTACAACAGAACGGTTGCAGCTTCGTTCGTTCACACGAGAAGACACAACTAATCTGTACGCGCTTGATCGCGATCCAGGGGCGCGCCAATATCTGCCGGGCGAAATACCCACAACTGTTGACGGCTATCTGCCACGCATTCAGGCGCATTTTCGCTACTACCAAAGCTATGCCGCGCTTGGATTTTGGGCCATCGAAGAACGCGCAAGCCAAACGTTTGCTGGCTCAATCTGTTTACGGCCAGCTCCCGATTTCCCGCTAGCCGATGAATTGCAGTACACAAGCGATGAATATGAACTAGGCTATCGGCTGCGCACAGCCACCTGGGGCAAAGGGTATGCAACCGAGTTGGCGCGGGCGCTGATTGCGCGCGCATTTACCAAATTGCAGCTACCAAACGTGGTGGCGGCCACGTCGATTGAAAATATTGGGTCGTGGAAGGTGATGGAAAAAATTGGCATGCAACGCGTGGGCGAATACATGCTATCCGACGACCCGATCCCAGTCGTAAAATATCGGATCACGCGCGCTGAATATGCGGTGAATTTCTAAAGCGAGCAGCAGTGATGCTAAACATACCAGTTGCACAATCCTGGATCGGGACACGTGCGCAACTGGTATATCAGCTCAGCGCCCGATGAACATCATATTGGCTTCCGGGTAACGCGTGCCCGCGACTGCATCGACCGGGATGGCCGCTTCAATCGCGGCCATGTCGGCTGCGGACAGGTTCAGGGTGGCAGCGGCGACGTTCTCCTCCAGATATTGGCGCCGCTTGGTGCCGGGGATGGGCACCACATCAGCGCCTTGCTGTTGCACCCAAGCCAGGGCCAGTTGGCCAGCCGTCACCCCACGCGCCGCAGCCAGTTGCTCCAACATCGCAACGGCCTCTAGATTGCGCTCCAAATTGCCATCGGCAAAGCGGGGCTGCGTACTCAGCCGAAAGTCATCTTGATCGAAATCCGACCGCGAACGAAAGCGACCGGTCAGCAGGCCGCGCCCAAGCGGTGAGTACGGGACGAGACCAATGCCCAGTTCGCGGCAAGTTGGCACGATCTCAGCCTCAATGTCGCGTGACCACAGCGACCATTCGCTCTGCAACGCCGTGATTGGATGCACGGCATGCGCCCGCCGAAGGGTCTGCGCGCCGGCCTCGGACAAGCCCAGATAGCGCACTTTACCGGCAGTAACCAACTCGGCCATCGCGCCCACAGTATCTTCAATCGGGGTGTTCGGATCGACCCGATGCAGATAATACAGGTCAATGTGGTCCACACGCAACCGGCGCAGCGACGCATCGCAAGCTTCACGCACATACGCCGGATCGCCACGCATGCCGCGATAGGACGGGTCATCCGCGCGGCGCACAATCCCAAACTTCGTGGCCAGCACGACCTGATCACGCCGATCCGCGATCGCCCGCCCCACCAGTTCTTCATTCGCACCCACGCCATACTGGTCCGCCGTGTCCAACAAGGTCACACCAAGTTCCAACGCGCGGTGGATTGTAGCCATTGACTCCGCGTCATCCGTCGCGCCGTAGAAATCGCTCATGCCCATACAGCCTAGTCCCTGCACGCTCACTTCCAGCGCAGCGAGCCGTCGGGTAGGCAATAAATTGTCAGCCATAAAATTCTCCCGTCATTTGTAAAGCAAAGTTATCCTAATTGCGGTGCTTCGCTAAAAGTGCCACAAACGCGGCTGACCTGTCAAGTTGACAGGCTTATTTGAAAATCCCTGTCTGATAGAATAGAAGTGTCAGGTCAACCGCAGGAAGTAGTATTACAAAACTAGGCAAAGCCTACTACAACAGTAAGTAATTTGTCAGCTTCCCTTTGACTACAAACCATGCTATACTCGTCACATCATTTACAGTTCAAATAACCAGCCTGTCCTCATTTATGTAACCGGTTTATGATTCCACCGTTGAAGACTCGGCCGCAGACTAGGCTCCCACATCACCCTCCCCTGCCTTCGCCTCTCTTCAGCAAACTAAATAACTAAAGGCTTCTTTATAGCCACTTTTTTATACACCTTCAACAGCGCAGCCCTTTGAATGAAAGCGTTACTAAGGATTAGCGATTCAATAACTTGGACAGAGGAGAGTAGCGATTTTCGCTCCAATCTCCATTCTCTACGCTCTGAAATGCACGAGTTATTGAATTGTCATTCCTAAGTGAACTTGACCGATTACCACGCCAAATACTTTGCCCATGAGCTGACTAGGCGCGCTGCGTCAGACAGCGTTGAGAAGCTGGCCGCGGTCCTCGCCGATGCCCAGGTTGATCTGAATCCGCACCAGGTCGAGGCTGCCCTCTTCGCCTTTCGTAGCCCTTTTTCCAAAGGTGCCATCCTCGCCGATGAAGTCGGCCTGGGCAAGACCATCGAAGCGGGCCTGTTGCTGGCCCAGAAATGGGCTGAGCGCAAGCGTCGTCTACTGGTAATTACGCCAGTCTACCTGTGCAAGCAGCAGAGGAATAGATCATGATTTTGAAACGAAAAGGATTGTTTGAATGAAAGATGCTCAGAAACCTGACCACGTCAGCCTTAATACACTTGTCAATTACCTGCGTGATGGACGCTTTGTTATTCCAGATTTTCAGCGTGAATTCGAATGGAAACCGTGGGATATCCGCGATCTGATGCGGTCGATCTTTCTCGATTATTATATCGGTAGCCTTCTTTTGTGGAAGGGCAAGCCAGAGAATTTTACGGCTCTTTCCTGCGAGTCTGTCTACGGCTACAAGGGCAATGGAAAACCGGAATACATCGTTCTCGATGGCCAGCAGCGCCTCACGGCAATCTACTATGCTTTCTTAGCACCCGACGTCCCGATGCCGAATCGCTCCAACCGTTTTTTCTTTTTCCTCCATGTGGATAAGTTCATGGCGTTGGAATACGACGAAGCCTTTGGCTACGAACGGCTTACCCACCGTTGGGCCCAAATGCTTCAGAGTAGAGAAGCTCAGTTTGCCGCCCACTTGTTTCCCTTTTCGGTGGTTGGGGCGACTGGTTGGGAACTACCCAACTGGGTCCAGGGTTATGAAGCATTCTGGAAAAACAAAGCAACCGAAGCGGAATCTGCTGGGGATTCAGAAGCGGCCAAGCTTGCCCATAACCATGCGGTCAATGCCAAGGCGTTCGGCGAACACCTGCAAGGCATCACGGGGCAATATCAAATTTCCTACATCGAACTGGATAAGGATCTGGAAGTCGACAAAGTTTGTGACATATTCACCCAGATCAATAGCCGAGGCATTCGCCTTGACGTGTTTGATCTGGTCAATGCCCTGCTCAAGCCCAAGGGCCTCCCGCTCAAACAAATGTGGCGCGACGCTGCGCCGCGGCTCGAAGCCATTGAGACAGAGAAGATGAACGTCTATATTCTTCAAGTAATGAGCATTCTCCGCCAGGGCTACTGCTCACCGAAATATCTTTACTTCCTGTTGCCAGGGCAAGAGAAACCCGTACGCGATCCTGATGGCACGCGCCGGAAAGAAGTGCTCATCCCCGACATCACTGATTTTAAGCACCGCTGGAATTCCGCCGTGGACGCGCTCGAAGATGCGATTAAAATTTTACAGCACCCCCAGGAATATGGCGTGGTCAGTTCCTCATTTCTGCCCTATGTCTCCATTCTCCCTGTCTTTGCGGCCTTGCGCACCCATGCTAAAACCGTTCCGTCCGCTCGCCAACTGGACGCCCGCCGCAAACTGCGCCACTGGTATTGGGCGTCAGTCTTCAATAATCGCTATTCTGGCTCAGTTGAATCTACCAGTGCCCGCGATTTCCTTGATCTCAAAGCCTGGTTCGATGATGACAAGGCAGAACCACCGCTAATTGCGGAATTCGCCCAGCGCTTTCGTAATCTCGAACTGCGCAAGGAGACCAAACGCGGGACTTCCGTTTATAACGGCATCTTCAACCTCCTGGTCATCCAGGGCGCACGCGATTGGATGACCGGTGATCTTCCGCAACATGGCGATCTCGACGACCATCACATCGTGCCTGCCTCCTGGGGCAAGAAGTACATTAAGAGCGGTCTCACCGGTTCTATCCTTAACCGTACCCCACTCACCGCCGACACCAACCGCCGTGTGATCAGAGATCGTCTACCCAATGCCTACCTACCTGAGCTGATCAAGGAGAATGGCGAGGCCACAGTCCGGTCTATTCTCGAATCACACTTTATCTCACCGGTTGCCTTCGACATCCTGCTGCGCAACCCTTTTGGTCCAGATGATTTTGAGGCCTTCATTGCTGAGCGACAGCGCACCCTACAGGATGCCCTCGAAAACCTGCTGATTAAGGAGCGACTCGATTTGTCACCCCAGCTCCGCGCGCTCGACGCTGCCACCGAGCAGGTGGAACTAACTGTCCGTAAGACAGTCGAAACAGCTTTGGAAGGAAATGCAGCGCAGGTACCACCACATGTAATCCAGAAAGTCGATGAACGGATTACCCGTGCGGCCAAGAAAAACGCAGCCCTGGACACTGATCATTACCAGACGCTTGCCGGCAAGTTGGAGTATTTTGACCTGCGCGAACTTCAAGACACAATCGTGAGCAAAGCGCTCTGGCCCCAATTCGAGCCGCGCTTTGTTAACAAGGAAGCCCTGATCACAAAATTCGACCAACTCGCTGAATTACGCAATGCCATCCGTCATAGTCGTACAGTCAATGAAATTACCCACAAAGAGGGTCAGGCGGCGCTTCTGTGGTTCCAACAGGTATTAAACAAATGACGCAAGTTGAATCTCTAACTTGGCGAAGCCAGAGCCAAGAAGACTTCTACCGCAAAGCGCGCGCAGAAAAACCAAAAATCTTAGCAGTAGAAACCCTTTGCCGTTCTTCGCGCTCTTCGCGCCCTTTGCGGTAAAAATTCTTTGTACCCTTGCCGTAAAAATTTGAAGGAATAACCAGGACTACCCAACCCGAACCCTTCGATCTCCACTCCCGACCCATCGCCGAGGACCGCCGCCAGGAACTCCTGCGCCTCTTCCCCGAAATCCGCACCGAAGGCGGCCAGATCGACTTTGAACGGCTGAAATTGGCCTTGGGCGAGGCCGTGGATGTGGGCAAAGAGCGTTACGGCCTGACTTGGCCGGGCAAGGCTGACTGCTTCAAGACGATCCAAGCGCCGAGCATGGGCACGCTGCGCCCTTGCCCGGAAGAGAGCGTCAACTTTGATACCACGGAAAACCTGATTATCGAAGGCGATAACCTGGAAGTGCTCAAGCTTTTGCAAAAGTCCTAC
>JBBREZ010000182.1:0-11992 GCA_038225095.1 Caldilineales bacterium | reverse complement strand
CATCTTGCAAACCGACCAGGGCCGCAGTGTCCGGCTGCCATAACGTGTCAATCTCAGTCCGCGTATCGATGCGAAAGAGATCCGGGTCATTTTTAAGAAACGTGATAATTTCTGGGTGCTGGTAGCCGGTGGTTGGCTGGGTGGGGCTGATGTCCGTGTAAGCGCCAGTCGCCGCCAGATCAAGATAGAGCAGGGCGATCATCAGCACAGCAAAGACAGGACGGCTGAGCCACTGGTTGCGCCGAATTTTGATCAGAACCCAACTGCCTAACCAAAAACCGGTTGCCTGCGTGATCGCCAACGCGGCCAACGAGGCCCGCAAAAACTCGGTTTCATCCTGCTGCGTCAAAAGCATTGCCAGATAGATGATTGGCATGGCGATGCCAGCAAGGATAAAAGCCACCGTTTTGAGAAAAGTGTTCAGCGCCGCGAAATGCGGTATGATGGCACCGGCTGCTTCATTATGCTCGCCACTGTGGATTAGCCGATCAAAGCCAACGGCAGCGATGACCGAGATCCCTAATGTCCACAGAACAAGGGCGCGGGCCGGTGCGCGCAATTGGCCAAAGCCGGGCAAAAGCAGGGTCAGCCAGCCGTGCAAAAGCGCATAAATGCCCAGCGCCGTGACAAAACCAAAGAGCGCCAGCCCCAGCCACGGCCATAATTTACGCCGAGTTTCTGCGTTCGTCAAGCCTAAGCCGGCTGCGGCCAAGATCAACGTTGCCACGCCCGCGTAGGGTGTTTCTACGCGCTGCCACAAACTCCAGTGCAAGGCGGGACCATAACCAAAAAAGCCGGGCATAAGCAGACCAATCGCCTGTGTGGGCGCCAGTGAAAAGCCAACGGTATCTTGATAGGTAAAATGGCTGCGTGCGGTATAACGGGTCAACTCGAAGGCTGGCAACAGGATGGGGGCGGACAATAAAAATGTGAGCAGGCCCAAAATGACCAAGTACTGAAGGTTCGCGAGGCCATATTTTAAGATTGATCCAGCTGACCACGGATCCTGGCTACCGGCCACCTGATCCTTGGCCGTTAGCCCTAACCAGAGCAAGGTATAAAGGCCAACCGCCAGCCCAATATAAAGCATGCTTTGGGCATGGCCGGCGTAATTGCCAATTGCAAACAAAAGGGCGGCCAGGCCGACCCAACGCAGATGACGCGTGGTCAACGCGCGGTGATAGGCGGCTAACACCCACGGCAGCCAGCTTAAGACGGCGATCAAATTGAGATTGCCCAGGTGGATCAACAATGGGTCGCTGAATTGAAAAGCCAATGCGCCAAAAAGCGCGGCTGGTCGGGAAACAGGTTGATTCTCCGCCCAGTGCAGCGTGCGCAAGAGCACATAAACGCCCAATCCGGCCCAGTAGATGTGGCCAATCGCCAACCATTGCATCATCCGATAGTCGAAATCTGGCTTGAGCAAAAAAAGGAGTAGATTGGGTGGATAGAGAAAACCGGATTGAATATCGCTGATAAAGGGCGCGCCGCCGTAGAGGTGCGGATTCCAGAGCGGTAAGATCCATTGGTGCAATTGACTAGCGGCAAAGCGATAGGTGGGAAAGAGAAAACTGACCAAATCGCCGCCATCGGCTGGTTGGTAGACATCGCCGCTGATCGTACGCCAGAAGAACCCCAGCGTTAACCCAAAAAGGACGCCACCAGCCAGGACATCCCAATAGAACCCAGGCGGCTGACTGTTATTCTGTTGGCTGTTATATTGTTCACGCCGCCAAAGCCAACCCACAACGACCAGCCACACCAAGGCAACGAGTAACCAGAGCATACCATTCATCGAATTTAGCGTACGCATGATTTACTCACGTTACACAGAGAGCGTCGCTACGCTTATCAAGACGACGCAGACCACACAGGGAAAAATTGTTTTTTACTCAGCTCCCTCTGTGCATCCTCAGTGATCTCTGCGTAAGGTGAGTGATTTAGACAAAAGCCAGTTTAGACGAATGGCTAAACCAGCATTAAAATGATCAACGGCTCAACAGTATACCGGCAAGCCCAATAAGTCACAAGTGCCAGCTTTGATACTGACCAATCGAATGGACGTGCAAACGGATAAGGGAGTGCCCATTGTCGCAAGAACCAGCCAAAGAACGCGAGTTCACTGAGCAACAATTACGCTATTACACAGGTGAGCGCGGCTATCGGATGTACATTGCCTATGCCGGGATTGTCTACGATGTGACCGATTGCCCCAAGTGGCGGCGCGGCATCCATGAAAATCAGCATTGGCCGGGCCAGGATTTAACCACCGAAATGTCCGCTGCGCCACACACAGCCAGCGTTTTTGAACATCCCTGCGCAAAACGGGTAGGCCAATTGGTCGAGAAAAAACTCTGATCGTGCTTACGTAGTGATCGGGTTGAACGTGCCGGGGACGGAGGAAGACACGGCTCGGTAGCGGCGAATCGAGCCGTGTCTTCCTCCGTCCCCGGCACGTTACGGGCTCAGGTCTTTCGCCTAAAATTGCTCTCAGATGATGGCCTGTGCTAAACTGGTGTTCATATATGAATATTACTGATGAAAACGTTCGATAGGGAGAACCTGATGAAAAAGTTTTTACGATTTTTGTTTTTTGCGGCCATTATTGGTGGAATCATCTATGCTTTGAAAAATATGATGGCGCCGCCCCAAGTTGAATTTTCGGGTAATGGCGTGTTGCCGCAAGAGCCGGTCAAGTCGCTTGATGATGCGCCATTAGGGGGACAAATCAGTGCCGAGTTGTTGAAAATTTTGGTCTGCCCCGAGGATAAAGGGCCGCTGCAACTGGTTGATGACGGTAAATTCTTGCTCAACCCGCGCAACGGTTATAAATATCCGATCCGCAATGGCATTCCGGTCATGTTGATTGAAGAAGGCCGCAAGTATCGCGATCCCAGCTTTGCCAGCAACGGCACCGGTGTGCAACAGAAGGTTAGCTAGAAAAATTAGGCCAGTGCCGCTGGTGCTTGGCGCTTCTAGACAAATCAAAAGAAATTCCAAAGGACAGGAAAGATCATCTTTCCTGTCCTTTGCATCTCGAAGTCAGGCAATTTACGGGTTAGCCCGTCTCTTTGCCCCCTTATTTGCACAGGTCGCTGATTGGCCCCACCCCAGCCCTCCCCTACAGGGAGGGAGCCGACTGGTGGACAGAATAAGTCACTTCATCTGTCCCGGATCAGTCTCCTCCCTTCCTTCCTAGGGGAGGGTTAGGGTGGGGTTTATCGCTCATTTCTGTTGTATCCTTAATCAGCACTATTTGTTGTTCGCGCTGGTTTCGTGTAGACTATACTTATTCAAAATCGTAAACTTTAAAGCTTTTCCCTATCCCGCGTCCCCCACTGTGTAGAGTCCCAACGTGGACGGGGAAAAAATGTGCAACTCTGCAAACGTTAATCATCTTAAATTAATCTAGATAAGACGGCAATACAACCTATGAGAATGCCTCGCAATAATTCAAAAAAGGAAAAGCCTGGAAACTGGCCGGGTGTGATTGGTCAGCCGACATCCCATCGCCAATTTCTGCATGGCATTAATCTGATTGCCGATTTGTTGGCGCCCACCTTGGGGCCAACCGGCGGTCCGGTTGCCAGTGGACCCGATGCTGGTAGTCGCGTTGAAATTCTGGATGATGCAGCTACGATTGTGCGGCGCATCATCAGCCTTGGTGTACCGCAAAAAGACATCGGCGCCATGATCATGCGTAACCTGATCTGGCGCGTAGGCCAACGCGCAGGGGATGGTGGCGCAACGGCGGCGGTGCTGGCACGGGCCATTTATAAAGAAGGGTTGCGTCTGAGCAACGCTGGCTTTAACCAAATGCGTCTGATTCGCGGCATCGAAGAAGGCGTGCGGATTGCCACTGAAGCCTTATTGGCGCAAGCCCGACCGGTTACCGGTGAAAATGAACTAGCCGCCGTCGCGCGCACCATCACTAAAGATGATGCGCTTTCCGCCGTGCTGGGCGAAATGAGCTATCTGCTCGGGCCAGACGCGCATGTGATCATCGAAAAGTATGTGGCCCCCTATTTGCAACGCCGTTACATTGCCGGTGCGCACTTTGGGGCAGAAATTTCCAGCATGTATTTTTATACCCAGGCCGAACAAAAGAAAACGGTGCTGAATGAGCCAGTGGTGGCACTGCTAGAAGAGCGGCTGGACCAGGCGGAGCAGGTGGTGCCGTTGATGGAAGCGGCTTTACAGCTTGGCGCCAAAACCCTGGTCATCGTGGCGCAGGATGTCAGCGGTGGTGCGCTGAGCGCTCTGGTTGCGAACAACTTGGCGCCGGAGGACAAGAAGAAACTTTCTATTTTGTCGGTCAAGCTCAAAGCGGTGGGTCAAGAAGCCCGTTGGGCGATGACAGACCTGGTCCTGCTGACTGGGGCAACCGTGTTAGGACCGCAGACGCTACGCAGTGGCGTTAATGCCCGCGTGGAAGATTTAGGCCAGGCCCAGCGCGCGGAATTCTTGAATAATGGCCTGGTCATCGTCCTCAACGAAAGCAGTCGGGCCGCTGTTCAGCAAGAAATTACTGACTTACGCACCAATATTAATAAATTGCCGCTGGATGACGAAGAGCGCCCCAAATATATTCGACGCATGGCGACCCTGACCGGTGGCGTAGGCGAGTTGAAAATCGGCGCCCATTCGCGCGCAGAGCGTGAAATGCGCGAAGCTCAGGCCGAACGGGCCTTTAAAGTGCTGTCGTCGGCCCAGCGGGATGGCGTCGTGGCGGGTGGCGGCGCAGCGCTCTTCCACTGCATCCCGGCTTTGCATGCGGCGGCGGATAAACTGGGTGAGCACGAAGATGTGGTGCATGGCATTCGCCTTTTAGCGACAGCACTGGCTGCACCACTCCGCCAAATCATCGTCAACGCCGGCGTCGCCGCGCCAGCCCTGGTGATGCAACAGGTGAGCGACGGGGGGCCGACTTTTACCTTTGATGCGCTCAAGCATCACGTCGGGGATGCCTATACTTCAGGCGTGCTTGATGTTGCAGATATTGTCGTCAAGGTGTTGCAAATTGCCGCTAGCGGCGCCACGATGGCGCTCTCGACGGACACCATTGTCTATCATCGCAAGCCGCAAGAGATGATGACACCCTAAATAATTATTAATTGCCAACGGATAATGGATAATGCAGGTTGGTATACGTCAGCAATTAACCATTATCCATTTATCATTAACCATTCCCTATTCCTATGCCAATCATACTCTCTTTAACTAAAACAAACGACAAATTATGGGCTGCTGGTCCCGAAGGTCTCTTCTTGATGAACGGCGAGGGCCTTAAAGCGGTGCCCCAGCCGCAACAGGAACTTGCCTGCTGCGCCAGTGATGGTGAGCGCATTCTGGTGGGCGGCTTGCCCCACGGCACCGCCTTTAGCCGCGATGCAGGCGGCAACTGGCAAGCCTCGTGGATGGATGAGGTAGGCACCAGCGTGCTCTGTATTGCGCCCGACCCACGCGTGAGCGAAAGTGGGGTCTTGTTGGCAGGCAGCGCCGGCGGCGGTATTCTACGTTCGCAAAATCGGGGCGAAAGTTGGCTTGTGTGCAATTTTGGCCTGTACGATTTTACGGTGCTGGCCTTGGCTTGGGCGCCGGTTGCCCCCGATAACGCCTGGCCCAAATGGGAAATTGTCTTTGCCGGCACCGAAGAAGGTGTTTATCGCTCGCCTAATGGTGGACGCGGCTGGCGACGCAGTGAAGGCATCGAAGGCATCGTGCAGACGGTGGCGATAGCGCAAGATTTCCATACCAGTGGCATCGTCCTGGCTGGTACAGAAACACAGGGATTATGGCGCTCTAGCGATGGCGGGCGCACTTTTGCCCCGGTCGCCAATGGACCACAGCGCGTGGATGCACTGACGGCAACAGCCAAGGGCTGGGTGCTCAGTGACGAAAATGGCCTTTGGTTTTCGCAAGATGGTGCGCAGTGGACACAAGTGCCGAACACAAAGCCGGCGCTAGTCTTACTAAGCACCGATCAAGGCGTCTGGTGTGGTGGCGAAGAAAGCGTCGAACTTCTGCCAACGGAGAAATTGTAGGCGCTTAGCAGGGTAAAATAAATCAATCAGTAGAGGCATGCGGTTGGCGGCGCACCTGGTTATGAGATAACCCGCCAACCTTTTCGCCGCCGATTGCTTGCCCGCTTTTGCTGCGTGCCCACTGAAACCTAATTTTTTCTTGTGCGAATGGCACAAGAAGATTTGTCTTAGGCTAATCCAAATCAATAATGATCGAGGGAGCGATGGCAATTTTGAAAGGGCCCAACCTGTAGCCTGATTCGGGACATTCGTGACTAGTGCGTTTTAACGCACTTTCTATATCAGGCCGGGATTTCAATCCTGGCTGGCCTAGTCAGGCATCGCAATGCACTCACACTCTATTGAAATCTAACGTTAGCAAAGTAGTTCCATTTTGTGTCAGCTTTCGGTAAGCTGCGCTTCATCTTAATTTCATCTGTCTATGATAAACTCTCTTCCTACACGAAGGGAGTTTTTTTATGCGTATTCTAATTGTGGAAGACGAACGCAAGATTTCCGCTTATCTCAAGCGCGGTTTGGAAGAACAAGGGTATGCGGTGGACGCAGCCTTCACTGGGCGCGAAGCATTGGATTGGGCAGCTAGTGCGCCTTATGATCTGATCATGTTGGACATTCTACTCCCCGAGTTGGACGGCATTGCGGTTTGTCGCGAGCTGCGCAAGCGCGGTTTGCGGATGCCGGTGCTCATGCTGACGGCGCGCGATGGCATTGACGACCGCGTGGCCGGTCTGGACGCCGGGGCCGATGATTATCTGGTTAAGCCGTTTGCGCTGAAAGAGTTGTTGGCGCGGCTGCGAGCGCTGACGCGGCGGGCGGCTGATGCGCCCAAGTCGACAGTGCTCAGCTTGGCAGATCTGACCATGGACACCAGTGCCCATTGTGTCAAGCGGGGCAGCAAGACAATTGAGCTTACTAGCAAAGAATACGCCATTCTAGAATGTTTGCTCCATGCAGCCGGGCGCGTCCTTACCCGCACATTGATCGCTGAGCACGTTTGGAATTACGAAGTTTTTAATCAATCTAATGTGGTAGATGTTTACATTCGCAATTTGCGGCGCAAGATCGACGATGCTTGTGCCGTAAAGCTAATTCATACCATTCGTGGAGCGGGCTATCGCTTGTCGGTCGAAGACGATAATGAAACGATTTAGCACCCTACGTTTGCGTTTTGCCCTATGGGTGACCGTTTGGCTAATCCTGCTCCTGGTCGCTTTTGGGGCGTATGTCTATCATCGGCTCAGCGACGATCTGTCCAATTCGATGGATGACTCGTTGCGATTAAGCGCTTCGCAGGCGATTGCCACGGTTAATATCAAGAATGGTAAACTTACTTTTACGGATGATGTCCCGGCCACCTCAACGCAAGCTAGCCTGGTCAAACACGATTTAGCCTTTCGCTTGTTAGATCGCAAGGGGAATATTTTGCTGGCGTTGGGGGCCTATCCCAAACTACCCGTGACGGCGGAAAGTCTGAAGAAAGCCAAGCAAAAAGCGACCGATTTTGACACCATCCTCAATGTTGATAAAACGTGGCCGGTACGCGTCTATACCACGCCGATTGTCGCCGATGGCGATTTGATTGGCATTGTGCAGGTGGCGCAAGGCATGGAAGATCGCAGCAAAACCATGCTCCGCCTATTCCAGGCGCTGCTGGCAGGTGGTATATCGATGGTGATCGTAGGCGCAGTGGGCGGTTATTTTTTAGTGACCCGCGCCCTTGCGCCCATTGATCATATTACCCGCACCGCGCATCGGATTTCTGCCGAAGATTTGTCGGAGCGGCTCAACCTGCCAGCCACCAACGATGAAGTAGGCCGCCTGGTCACCACTTTTGATGAAATGCTCGCCCGCCTGGGTGATTCTTTCCAACGCGAGCGCCAATTTACGGCCGACGCTTCCCACGAATTGCGAACGCCTTTGACCGCCATGCAAGCTATTTTGGGCGTCATGCGCGCGGAACGGCGCACACCGGAAGATTATGAGCAGGCCCTGAGCGATTTGTCCGAGGAGACCGACCGGTTACGCACACTAGTGGAGGATTTGCTCCAGGTGGCGCGCGGTTATACGCCTGTAATCCCAACTCGCGATCCGATTGATCTCGCGGTTTTGCTTTGTGATGTTGCCGATTCGCTAAGTCCACTGGCCGAGGCCAAAGATCTCACTTTGCTTTGTGATGTGCCCCCGACGCTGACCTTCTATGGTGATAGTGATGGTCTCATTCGGCTGTTTGTAAATTTGTTGGATAATGCCGTGCAGTATACAGACCAGGGGTCAATTACGGTTGCGGCCAGCGCGCGGCCGAACATGATCGAGGTAAAAATCTGTGACACTGGCATGGGCATTCCCGCCGAACACCTGCCGCAACTATTTGACCGTTTTTATCGGGTGGACAAAGCACGCACTTCGCGCGGGGCAGGCTTGGGGTTGGCGATCGCGCTGGACATTGCGCGCGCCCACAGTGGGACCATCGAGGTTAGTAGCACGCTAGCGGTAGGAACAATTTTTACGGTACAGCTTCCCACCTAGAAATTATCATCGTTTCGTCACGCAGTCAGCTTCGTCGGCAGCCGCGAGCCCAGTAAAATTAGCCGAATTATGAGGAAGCACCTCTGGCTCCAGCTTCGCACCACAGGAACAACGTGTACTCTGCCCTGTCTACTGACAGCCTTCTAAGCCGCTAATGTCTGCTGGATCACGTTAAATACTTGTTCAACGGAAACGGACGGGATTCCCCTAGCTTCAGCTATGGGGAGGGTGCCGACCAGGGGCGGACGTCCGCCAAGCCTACTGGCTTGGGATATTTGTCCAATCGTTGCTTCTTTTATTTGTCAAATCCTTGAAAATATGCTATACTAAGGGCATGAAATTGATCGCCCAAGTCAAGTTGCAACCAACCGAAAAGCAAGCCGAACTGCTCTTGCAGACCATGCGCCGCGTGAATGAAGCGTGCAATTACATTAGCGCACAAGCATGGGAACACAAGACGTTTCGCCGCGTTGACTTGCAAAAGTTGACCTACTATGACGTGCGGTCTACCTTTGCCTTGAATGCCCAAGTCACCATTCACGCTGTCTATAAGGTCGCCGACGCCTACAAGCTTGACAAGCAAGTTCAGCGCGAGTTTAGGCCGCTTGGCTCTATCTCGTTCGATGAACGCATCTTGACTTGGCGTTTGCGCGACAGTACGGTAAGTATTTGGAGCTTGACCGGACGCGAGCGCATGACTTTTGTCTGTGGTGAGCGCCAACGCGAGCTGCTTAAAGCGTTGGACGGTCAAGCCGACTTGATTTATCGCAATGGCGAATTTTACTTGCACCAAGTTTGCAATGCTGATGATCAGGATGTTACCGCTCCTGATGGTTTTTTGGGCATTGATCTGGGCATTGCGAATATTGCGGTTAACAGTGACGGCGTTATCCATCAGGGCAAGACGGTTAAGCAGGTTCGTTACCGTCACCGCCAATTGCGCCGCAAGTTGCAAGCGAAGGGCACAAAAGGCACGCGTCGCTTGCTTAAGCAGCGCAACAAGAAAGAACAGCGCTTTGCCACCTGGACTAACCACAATATCAGCAAAAGCATTGTTGCTACGGCTAAAGACACCAATCGCGGCATCGCCCTGGAAGCATTGGGCGGTATCCGTGATCGGGTAACCGTTAGAAAGTCTCAGAAAGCAGCATTGCATAGCTGGTCTTTCGCTCAGTTGCGCACCTTTATCGAATACAAAGCCAAACAAGCGGGCGTCAAGGTTATCGCGGTTAACCCGCGCAACACGTCGCGCACCTGCCCGGCTTGTGGTCACGTTGATAAAGCGAATCGCAAAACCCAAGCTAAATTCCTCTGTGTATCATGCGGATTTTCTGGTCTGGCTGATCACATCGCGGCGGGTAATATTGCCCGCCGGGCAGCCGTAACTCTGCCAAACGTCTCGACTATGCCAGTAGCACCGGCATAGCGTCAGGGATAAAGCCCCTGCCTTTAGGCATGGGGTTCTGTTACTCTCAAAAGGTTTCAGCAACCAGGTCGCGACGCCCTGTCGCATCAAATCCTGATCGCGCTCCGTATAAGGGTAACCGGTCATCATAATCATTTTGATATCGGCCTGTTGCTTTTTTAGATTTCTAAAAAGATCCCTGCCATCCAACTTTGGTTGCTTCATCTTTTTTGTGAATGCTCTGCCTCTGTTTGTCCCTTAACACCTATCCAGCCTCAGAATGGCCTAAGCACATCATCTACAGTATAATTTTTCTATCTTAGGCCGTTTTACCAAACGAGCATCAAAAGCAAGTTGCCCCTAACAGTTCATTTCGGAAAGGTAGATCCTATGTCCACACAACCACCGATTTCCAACCAGGAATTATTGCAGCGCGCCAAGGAAATCCATGAGAAACTCTGCGCTTGGCGTCGGGAAATTCATCGCTATCCTGAATTGACCTTCACCGAACAACGCACGTCAGGCTTGGTCAACGCAACATTGCTCAATTTGGGCATCGAAACCGAGACCGAAGTCGCCAAGACCGGCGTTGTGGGTCATATTCGCGGCGGCGCTGGCCCGACAGTCGGCTTACGCGCCGACATGGACGCCTTGCCGATCACCGAGATCAATGGGACAGAATTTGATAGCACGCGCCCAGGGATTATGCACGCTTGCGGCCATGATGCGCATACAGCGATGTTGTTGGGAGCGGCCACGATCTTGAAAGGATTAGCCGATCAAAACCGCCTACCCGGCAATATCCGCCTGCTGTTCCAGCCCAGTGAAGAAGCCCAAGACGCCGAAGGCAAATCTGGCGGGATGCGCATGGTCGAAGAAGGCACGCTCAAGGGCTTGGATGCGGTCTTCGGGCTGCATGTGGACCCGCAAAATGAGGCGGGCACCGTTGCCACGCGGCCTGGACCAATGATGGCTGCCGCCGATCGATTTGAACTGGTGATTCGCGGCTCGGGCGGGCACGCTGCCCGGCCCCAAAGCACCGTTGATCCGATCGCACTTTCGGCGCACGTGATCAACGCCATTCAACAAGTGGTAAGCCGCCGCCTCAACCCGCTCGAGCCCGGCGTGATCACGATTGGCACGATTCATGGCGGCACGGTCGATAATGTGATTCCCGATACCGTGACCCTGACCGGCACGATTCGTTCGTTTACCGACGAAGGGCGCAAAGTGCTGCACGACGAATTGCGCAAGGCCGTGACGATTGTGGAGCCATTGGGCGGGCATGCCGAGTTCACGCTCTATCCAGGTTATCCACCGACAATCAATTCACCCGAAGCCACCGAAATTATGCTGAGGGCGGTGACCGATCTGCTAGGGGCCGACCATGTGAAGGAAGCAGCGATGGGCATGGGCGCGGAGGATTTCAGCTTTATGGCGCAACAAGCCCCCGGCAACTTTTTGCGCATTGGCGTCCGCAACCCAACTTGGGAACAAACTTACCCAGTGCATCGTAATGATTTTAGAATCGATGAAGACGCCTTGCCGGTGGGCGCTGCGGCGTTGGCCGCGGCTGCGCTGCAATGGATGCAGGAGAAACGGTAAATCAATGCGGAATGAGGAGTGGGGAGTGCGGAATGCAGATGGCGGGTTGGCCGCACCTTACCAGGTACACAAGACACATTTCGCATTGCGCGACGGGAAACGGTTGGCGGTTGTTTGTCTGGCGATTTTGTTTCTGCTGGCGGCTTGTGGACAACCAGAAATTCAGCCGTTAAGTTTCAATACGGCACCCTGGCGCGCAGGCGAAATCAGCAACTATCAAATAACCGCGCAAAATGGCTCAGCGGCTGGCACCGCGCGCTTTACAATGATGCGGGGTGACAGTCAATCGAACGCGGGCGGTTGGTCTATCCAGCGTGCGGTAGATTCACAGGGCGTGCACGAGGTGGTTGTGGTCGAAGTCGATCAGGTAGATTTCAGTCCTCACACCACCAGCTTGACGCGCACCAGCAGT
>JBBREZ010000181.1:0-12018 GCA_038225095.1 Caldilineales bacterium | reverse complement strand
TTTCACGGATAATTCAGATTTGACGATTCTGTGAAGATATGGTATACTTTGCTTATGCAGCAGATGATTACAGCCAAGTTGAAATTGAATCCAACACAGGATCAACTGGTTGCTCTGCGCTTGACGCAGATCGCCTATCGCGACGCTTTGAACTATGTCAGTGAATGGGCTTTTGCGAATGGCAAGACGAGCAATCAGGACAAGTTGCAGAAAACTTGCTACGCGGACATCCGTAGCAAGTTTGGTCTGCCCGCGCAGATGGCTTGTAATATTCCGCGCATGGTAGGCGCGACCTACAAGGGTCTTTGGACGAAGGTGAAACAGAATGCCGCGGTGCGTAAGTCTGGCCGTACAAAGAAGCGCTACAAGGGCTTGGATAAAGCACCCAAGTTCGTCGCGCCGGTCGTCACCTACAACATTGGCCGCGACTACGGCTTTAAGACGGAACAGCGGGTCAGCATTCATACCCTGAACGGGCGCGTTGTGTTGCCATATCGGGGCTATGACAAGCATGTAGCGCTGATTCAGAAAGGTGCGCGGATTGGTGCTGCCAAGCTTTGGTATGACAAGCCGCACAAGCAATTCTACCTGTTGGTTAGCCTGGAACTTGATATACCAGACACCCAACCATCCGATCATAAGCAAGTGGTCGGCGTTGATGTAGGTATCCGCTATCTCGCTGTATCGACCAACATGCAGCAAGATAGTCAGTTTTTCAGTGGTAAAGAAATTAAAGAGCAAGCAAATCACTATGCGCGCGTGCGCAAGAGACTCCAAACTAAAGGCACTCGCTCCGCCAAACGCCGCATGCAGGCGATTGGGGCGCGAGAGAGACGGTTGAAGTTGGACGCGAATCATGTGGTCAGCAAGCGCATTATTGAACATTATCCTAAAGCTATGATTGGCGTTGAAGCACTTGGCGGTATTCGAGAACGAACCAAGCGCGCCCAGAGGGCGCCCGACGGTAAACGAGCCAGTGTAAAACAACGAAGAGCAAACCGAACAAGCTCTACGTGGTCGTTTGCTGAATTGCATAGCCTGATCGCCTATAAAGCAACCCTGTCCGGTACGATGGTCGTCAAAGTTGATGCGAACAATACAAGTAAGAGTTGCCCGGTGTGTGGGTATGTTGACGCCAAGAATCGACCCAATCAGGGCTTGATGTTCGATTGTCAGAACTGCGGTTATATGTTGCATAGTGATTTGGTCGGTGCGCGTAATATCGCACTAAGAACGCTGGTCATTCGGCAAGCCTGGATGACCACGGGGGTCTTGTCATTACTCCCTGATACGTCGGACTATGAAGCCAAAGCTGCGCGTCTGCAAAGATACGCAGAATTGCGGTGGAGTCCTGATGGGAAGCCCCTGCCTTTAGGCATGCGGTCTTTATGACATGAGCAACTACTCAACAACTTTCCGTACCTACATTCTCCGTACTGCCGAGTTTGCGCTGAATCGCGTGGGGGCGACGGCGAACTTACTGCCCACTGATGTGCGCCAACAGGCGTTGCACGCGCTGAGTTATGCGCTGGGGCTAGCTGATATTTGGCCCGCGGCGCGCGATTTATTGTTGGCGCTGGCGCCTAAGCTGGAACAGGCCGGTCATCGCGAGGATTGGATGCCTTATCTGGTGCAAGGCATCGCCGCAGGCGAAGGGCAGGGTGATTGGCCGACGGTGGCAGAATTTCAGTTGCAGCTTGGCATGCTTTACCGCATGCTCAGCGAGTTTGCGCAGGCCAAAACGTGGTTAACCGCCAGCCAGCTGAACTTTGCCAAAGGGTGGGATGCGGATAATCAAGCCCGTGTGCTCAATGAACTGGCTTGGTTGGAACACCTGCAACATCATTACGAAGACGCCACGACGTATACGCAACAGGCGCTGCGTTTGTTGCCACCCGACCATCCAGAACGGGGCATGAGTTATCGCGTGCTGGGGATGATTGCTATTGAACAAAAACACTGGCTGGAAGCAGAAGAACTTCATCGTAAGGCATTGAATTTGTTTAACAGACAAGGCGAGCGACGAAGAATCGCCTGGGGATTGCAAAACTTGGCCTATGCCTTGCGCGGTCAGAATAAGTTCGAAGGTGCGTTTGAATATTATCAGAGAGCAGCAAAAGTTCTTTACGAGATACAGGATCTTTATAATTGGGTAACTACACAAATAAACCTGGGGCTTGCTTATCTTTACGCAGGACAGCCAGAGCTGGCAACGCCTTGTCTTCTTGAGGCTGAAGCCATCGCATACCAATTGAAGGATACGCTACAAATGGCTAGAATTCGCACAAATCAAGGACTCGTTTATTTGGCTCTCTATGATTATAAGAAAGCCGAAAACGCTTTCCTGTCTTCTGTCGAACTCTATACTAAACTTGAAGATGAGAGATGGCGACTAAATGCTATAGATGGGTTGGCAATAGCTTATCTGGCACAAGATCAATTTGTGCAGGCGTGCGAAGTACTAGAAGCGGCGTTGCAAGCGTTACCACACATTAAAACGATGCCTAACTACGGCTATTTGCTTAAGTCTCTCAATGAACATTTGCAGCAAGCTAGGAAAGGACAAGGGATATCGATTAAATAGCCCTTGCCTCAACCTATTTAACGCTTAACAACCGCCGCTTGCACCTTGGCAGGCATAGGCCGTGGGTGCCCAATCAGCGCCAAATAGTTTACCTACGGCGGCTTGCCCGAAGCTGAGACTCAGCGCCAAGGTGGCCGCCACAACGAGAGTCAGGAGCCAACGGCGACCTTGGTGCAAATTTTGCTTGTTCATTAGATTGTACCTCCATTGATGGATAAAAGAGTTTGAAGAAAACGCAATTCTATCAGTGGCAATTCAACCAAAATTTTTACCTAAAGTCAAGTTGCATTTTTATGTTCAAGCAACGTTATCACTTCCAGAACCGGACAAGGATTATCCAGTCAATAATCCCTGCCCGGTCTATTTAATTGTTAGCAGCCACCACCTGCCCCTTCACAGGCATAGGCGGTCGGCGTCCAATCAGCGCCGAATAGTTTGCCCACGGCGGCTTGCCCGAAGCTGAGACTCAACGCCAAGGTGGCCGCCACGACGAGGGTCAGGAGCCAACGCTGACTCCGATGTAGATTTTGCTTGTTCATGCTCAATGTCTCCCTGTGGAATGAAGCTCACCGAAGGGGCCCGACCATTCGCATGGTCCACGCGTGTCCCCAATGAACAAAAGCTTGTCAGTGTTTGTTGATTGACCAGGTCAAGTGAATTGTGACGCTGAATTGCGCAATTCAGCATCATGGACTAGATTTAACCAGAACTTTTTTGTAAGCGGTTCGCCGAGGTGATGAAGCATAGGCAAAGAATTTTCGCATCAACGCCATTGCGGCGGCGCAAACGCCACAAAATCGTCGAATTTTGTTCAAAAATATCTCGAAAGTCAGACAAAGGGGGTACGAATATGCCTTATTACCCCGAATTTGGCAGGTTGCTCAGTCACCATCTACAGCAACAAGAGCGCTCAGCTTCTTGGTTGGCTGGCCGGTTGGGCGTCCATCCAAGCACCGTCATTAACTGGCAAAATGGTGCCAACCGCCCCAAAGATCCGGAAACCGTCATCCGGCTAGCCGACATCCTGGGCATTCATGAAGCTGCGCAGCGCCAGGTGTTGTTACAAGCCGCTGGCTATGCCTATATCAGTGCGCCTGCTCACCCTCAGTCAGTTGAATCGCCACCCCAAAGTACGGACCCGGTGACTGATGGGCCAGACCTGGATCATGCGGAAACGGTTCATCCGCTCCCCCCTAACAATCTGCCGCTCGATCGCGCATTACCCCGCTCTGACTTAAGCAGTAGACTCCAACTGAAATCACGTTGGCAAGCACTCGATGGGCAAAGTCGCGTCTGGTTGGCTGCGGTTTACACGCGTCCCCAGCCACAACCTAAGTCTATATGGTGTGCGATGGGGTTGGTCGGTGGTGGGCTAGCGGTGGGGCTAAGTTATCCATTGCTCTGGGAATGGCCGCTCGTTCGGCTTATGCTAGCTGACATGGCAGCCCTGTTGGCACTGATTTTGGTGCTGTGGGAAGTGCGCCGGCCAGGCGCGGTCACGCACTGGCTTGGCCAGGTGACCTATGGTTCCCGGCTGGCCCAACTTTGCACACTTTCCTTGTTGGCCTTCAGTTTGATCTTGTGGCTCGGTGTTGGTCTGCCCCGGTTGTATGGCAAGTGGCCCTATCGGGGTCGTGATGAGGATGGCGATCTGTATGGCTATGCGCTGACCAGCGGCGATTATGATGGTGACGGTTACACCAATCTCGTCGTAGGTGCACCGGGCGAGACGCCTTTCTATCAGTTCGGCGGGCGTTCAGGCTGGGTCTACACCTTTAAGGGCGCGGATTATAATATGTTGAGCGATCTGAATTTCGGTCAGGCAGGGCTAGACTTCAATCAAGACGGGGACCGCTTTGGCTGGGCCGTGGCGACAGGCGACTTTAACGGCGATGGCCTGGTTGATCTGGCCGTGGGTGCACCGGGCAAGACGATTGGCGACGCTGTCCATGCTGGCTGCGTCTATGTTTTCAAAGGCACGCGCCACGGTCTAACTCCCTGGCAAGTGATCGATCAGCATTTGCTGGGCCGCAATGAGAGCGGTGATCAATTTGGTTGGTCGCTGGCTGTCGGGGATTTTAACCGCGATGGCAAGGATGATCTAGCCATCGGCGCGCCCTACGAGCAACCAGGCGATAACCCACGTTCGGGCTATGTTTTCATCTTCACTGGCGACGTGCACAACTTTAATCAGTGGTTTGGCTTACAACAAGAAGGAATTACCCATCCGCAGCAGGATGCGCGCTTTGGCTGGTCATTGGCGGCGGGTGATTTCGACCACGATGGCCGCACTGATTTAGCAGTAGGTGCGCCCGGTGCGTTTTATGAACAGGATGCGAACTCGATCACAGGGCATGTGTATATTTTTCGCAACGTGGCTGAGCAAGGGCCTGTGTTCTGGCAAGATGTAGCGCCCACGCGGGCGGCGAGCGTCAATCCATTGGGCAATCGCTTTGGAACAGCGCTGCTTGCGGCGGATTTTAATGGCGACCATTGGCTTGATTTGGCCGTCGGTGCGCCCGGCGAACCACCCGAAGCCCAACCAACCAGACAGGTTCCCGGCTATGTCTTCTTGTTTCAGAATGCGCAGAAAAGTCTAGTCTTTTGGCAAGGTCTCAACCAAGCACCGCTCACTACCGCGCAAAACTTCGACCTGTTCGGTTGGTCATTAGCCGCTGGCGATTTTAACCACGATGGTCGCCCCGATTTGGCCGTCGGCGCGCCTGGCAAGGTGATTGTTACTGGCGCCGGTAAACACAAATCGGGCGCTGTCTTCACGTTTCAAAATAATCCTGGCAAAAACAACACAGCTAATTTGGCCGCATGGCAAAGTTTTGTAGAACCTGAATTGGGGCGCGAACAATTCAATGATCATTTTGGCTGGTCCCTGGCTACGGGCAACTTCGACCATGATGGCAGTGATGACCTGGCCGTCGGCGCGCCGGGCGGCGCGTCCAATCTACACTGGGTATCCGGGCTTGTCTATATTTACCGCACCACGGTGGGCGGATTGGCCTCTTGGTTTTCGCTTTTTCAGGACATGCAACAATAGTTGGTTTGCTCATCTGTGAACACTAATATTTCCAGATCCCATCGCCCAGAATTTGACCCACCTTCGCCAATCATGCAGGCGGATAATAGCTGAAGGCTAAGCGCAATGTATGCTCGCCCCGATTGCTTCGGCGTGCCCCGTGCTTGAATTTTCTCGTGCCCACTCATTGGTTGTAGGAGGTAGAATTTTTTCTAGGCGCCCTTGCCGTAGGATAGATGGAGCAAGGCTACGCTAGCTACAGTTTTGCCAGTAGAGTAAAGGTGTGCAAATGGATGTCCGGCAAGGTTTCGCCAGATAATTGAAACAGGCTAACCACCAGATCATACTGGCCTGGATCCAACGCAGGCGGCAGGGTAAGCGCATAATTGTCAACCAGACGCCAACCCGTCTGCCACTGATCGGTAAGCAGACTACTGCGCCCTGGGCGATTTTTATATTCAGCAACGATCTGGATGCCACCGGCAGTATCACGGTGGACCAGGCGTAGATTGACTTTCCACTTGGCAGTGGGTGGCGTCGTGACCAGCCAATGCAGTTGAAGCGTAAGGGTAACACTGGGGTGAATGGATAGCGACGGCAGATCATAGCCTTGTAAGACAATTCCATCGCCAACGGGTTGCCTGAGCAGGTATTCTGGGGCGCGCTGGGGCCGAGTCGCAGCTGGGCGCTGATAGAGTTGGGCAAATAATTCACCCGAATCGTCACGAAAAGATTGCGCGCTGGCCGTTGGAAAAATTTGTGAGATAGCGGTTGCCGTCTGGGTATCACGACGGCTAAAGATCATGTACCATTCCGGTTGCGTATTCACATGATCAGTGAAGGGAAAAATGTAGCGACCATCAAACTCAATTGGACGAGGATGTTGGTGGGTGCGTAAGGCAAATTCCAGGGTGGGATGATCGGCCTCGCGCGGGGTCATATAGATTGTTTGATCGGGCGGCAGCTTGGCGAGTTGTTGGCTGATCGTCCACAAGCCTACATTAAATTCCGTGTATAAGGCCGGTTGCGTTGCCCAGCGGACAAAATAATCCCGCGCCGAAATCAACGTGGCCGCGGTTAACAGGAGCACAGTGGCCCATTGCAGTTGATAGCGGCGACCAGGTCGCCATTGCCAGATTTGGTCTAAGCCAACGCCGCATAACAAAGCAGTGGGCGCGGACGCACCCAGCACGCGATGAAAATGGGGCGCTTCTTGACTCAACATCCCTGGCGCAAGCAAACCGAGCAGACCAATCAGCAGGGCAAAATAGCCAGGCCGCCGGATGCGCCACACGGTCACGGCCAGCCCCAGGTAAAACGGAATCGCCAGCCAAAAATTCAAGGCGGGCGCGCCGGGTATGTTGCGGCGTATCTGTGGATCACCGGGCGCGCCCAAAGGTCCGAACATTTTTAACGTGGCCCAGGTGTTATGCCACCAAGCTTGATCGACAACGACCTTTTCACCGCTGGCTATGTTTAGCTGCACGAGGCGCAACGACACAAGTTCGCGGTTTTGCCAGGCAAACCAGGCCAACGGGGCAAAGAGGATCACAGCCACGAGGGCGGCGAGCAGCAGGCCAAGCCAACGTTGCTTGATCAAAGGCATGGGTGGCTGCCGATGATCAGATCCTTTCGCCCAGCGCCAGGCGCGCAGGTCTAAGTACAAGAGATACCCCCCCACCACCGCGACCAGCAGCGGAATCACCCAAGCGCCTGGATAGGTGTACATCGCCGCCGCTACGAATATCCCACAGCCGATAAAACTCCACCAATGATTCGTGCGCCAGCCATGAAATAGCGCCCAGAACGCGCCTGCCCAAATGATCGGAACAATAATTGGTTCAATGCCAATCCGGCTAAAATGGATATGCCAGCGCATGCCCGTCAGCGCGGCCATAGCAAACAGAGGAAAGACCAACGAGTGGGTGACGTTGCTCACACCGTTCGGTGGGTCCTGCGTCACACGGCTGGGTGGCTGGGTAGATGAAGCTTGATCTAGTCGCTGCAACTCAAGGCCCAGACCATAGACCGCCCCAATGCCCAGCAGCCCAAAACAGGCGGCGGTCAGCCGCATCGCAAATGGACCCGCCTCACCGCCCCAGGCGCGCACCAGCCAGAACATCAACGCATTGGCATAGGCGTTGAGCGCCTCAATGCCCGTCCCTTCGGTCAGATACAGGGGTCGGTACGCGGGTTCCGTAAGAATCCGCCAGGCCGCTACGCCTTCCACTGATTCATCGCGATAAAAACCGGGTGGCGTTTGATCAAGATGCCAGAAACGCAAGGCTGCGGCCAGGAGCATGATCGTTACGAACAACAGCCAACGCGTAGTCCTCGACATGATAATCCGTATGATAATCCGTGTGGTATGAATGGCTGAACCAGCATAGAAAGCCCCAACAGCCGTGACACAACGTTCACCCAGGCTGGATAGAGTACACAAAATGCTGATCAGTAAAGCGGTTGCCGGCTGATCACATCGCCCAGAATTTGGCCCGCTTCTGCCAACATCGCGGGCGGGTAATAGCTGAAGGCCAAACGCAACGTATTTTCGCCCTGATGATCGAGGTGAAACTTTGTGCCCGGAATAAACGAGACGCCCGCGGCCTCGACGTTTGGTAGCAATTCACGGCTTTTCATCTCCTCTGGCAGGATCACCCAGGCGAAAAAGCCACCACCTGGTGTATACCAGGAACAGCCTTGTGGTAACACTTGCGCCAGCGATCCCATTAAAGCATCGCGTCGGGCGCGATAGACGTTACAAAATTGCGCCACCCCGGCGTCGTAATCGCCACTTTCACACAATAAGGTGACAATCAGCGCGGTAAAATGATTGATCCCGCCGCCGCTATCGAGCAACCCGCCATCAGTCAGCCGTTGGATGATCGCCGGACCAGCCGTCATCCAGCCCAGGCGCACACCCGGCGCCAACGATTTGGAAAATGAGCCGAGGCGCGCCACCACACCGGAAGGCGCTTGGCTCCAAAGCGAGGGCGGTGGTGGCCCATCATAAGCCAGCTCGCGATAGACATCATCTTCCACTATCAGCAATCCTTCGCGTTCGGCCAACGCAATCAACGTCTGGCGGCGCGCAGCACTCAGCGATAGGCCGGTCGGGTTATGAAAAGTGGGCACGGTATACAACAAGCGCGCCCGTTTGCCTTGCCGCCGTAATTCAACTAACGTTTCGGCCAATGCATCTACTTGTAAACCTTCGCCATCCACCGGCACGGGGATCAAAGTCAGCGGATGGTCATGCATAATCCGCACGGCCAAGTGATAGGTCGGTGACTCCACCAACACGATGTCGCCTGGTGCGGTGCACAAGGTTAACAATTGATCCAGCCCAAGCGAATTGCCGCCCGTGATCATAATTTCGTGCAACCCAGGCGTGCGTCCTTCCCGCTGCCCAATCCGCTGGGACAGCCAATCAAGCAGTGGTCCTGGCCCAGCAGGATGGCCGTAGGTCAGGGCGTCTGCGCCAAAACGTTGCAAGGCGGCGGTGCTTGCCCGTTGCATCGCCGCCACGGGCAAGAGTTCTGTCGCGGGGTGGCCCCAGGCTAGGTCAATCGTGCCAGGTGTCAAGTCGATTTGTAATGTGGGGCGGGCGGAGGTTGGGATATTATTCAAAACGTGCTCCTTTTCTGGGCGTAAGGACAGTAAAACAGTCTTACGATCCTTACGGCTTCACTATCCCACCGATGCGCGCTGGGCAAAGGCCGACAACAGGGTGACCGTATTCAGGCCCAACTCGTCAATATTGTAGCCGCCCTCCATGACTACCAGCGTTGGCAAATGCAAATTTTCGATCAGCATACCAATGCGGCGAAAGCCGTCGGTCGTCACCGCCAAATCGCCCAGTGGATCACCGGCGTAGATATCGGCACCAAAGGAAATGACTAAGTAGTGGGGAGCAAAGTCTTGAATCAGCCGCAATGCTTCGGTTAAGGTCCGGCAATAGGCATCATCGCCAACTCCGACGGGCAGCGGAAAATTGTGGTGATAGCCTTGGCCTGAGTCTTCACCCGTCTCATCTGCATAGCCTACAAAATAAGGATATTGCCGATTCGGATCGGCGTGCAGCGAAACGGTCAGCACGTCTGCTGAATGATAGAAGATGTCCTCGGTGCCGTTGCCTGCGTGGTAATCTACATCCAAAATCGCAGTGCGGGCATGTTGCGAAAGATAAGATGCGGCAATACTGGCGTTGTTGAGATAGCAATAACCGCCCGCAAAATCGCGCCCGGCGTGATGGCCGGGTGGGCGACAAAGCGCAAAGCTGGCAGGCGCACCGTCAAGCAAAGTTTGTGCGCCGGTCAAGGCGCAGTGGGCGGCGCTGAGCGCGGCAGGAAAAGTGCCAGCCACGATAGGGCAACTCAAGTCAAAGGTGTAATAGCCGACGCGTCCGGCCACCGAGGTGGGGCGATGTTGCCAGCGTCGCGGCGGAAAGGTCGTCCCCATGAGCACATTGCCCACGTGATATTTTAATTGACCACCCTCCACCTGCCAATCCGCAAAACCATGCTGCAAGAAATCGACATATTCGGTGTCGTGTACAGCCAGAATTGGGTCTAGCCCAAAATCGCTTGGCGAAACGATTTCTGCCCAGCCAGCCTGATCCAGCGCCGCTAGGATGATGTCCATGCGGTCGGGTGACTCAAACATAGGCACTTTTTCGCCACCTTCAAGAATCTCAAAAGGTGGGTGATGTTGACGATGTGTTTCAGCGTAGATGACTTTCAAGTGAATTGGTTCCTTCAAATAATAGACATGATTCGGAATAAATAACCACAGGGAAAACAGGCTTCGACGTGAGCGACTCGACTGAGCTCGTCGAACGTCTCAGCCGAACGGTAGACAAGTACACAGGAATACACAACCTGTCTACCTGCGTACTTGTCTACCTAGCTCATTTACTCTGTTATTCCAAATAATCTTTAATATAAAAAACTTTAACGCAAAAACGCAGTGGCGCAAAGTAAGATCGGATGATCAGGGATGGGTCGTCGCAATCCATTCTATCGTTTTGGTTGCTAGATTATCCAGGGCCTGCACAGCGAGCGCCAAATGTTCTTCCTTCGTATCTTCTGCTTTGTTGTGCGATAGGCCGCGCAAACTTTGCACAAAGAGCATCACCGTGGGTACGCCAGCCCGCGCAATCTCAGCGGCATCGTGCAGCGGGCCACTGGGCAAATGATGCACAGCGCCCGCCGTTTCCCGAATTGCGGCGTCGCATAGTTCAATCAAGGCAGGGTGGAACGGGATCGGCTCGATCTGCCAGATGCGGCTCCAACTCACATCGACCTGCTCCTCGCGGGCGAAACGTTCGCTAGCCGCTTTAGCTTCATCGAACATCGCCGCCAACTGCTCGGCGTCAATATGACGCTGGTCAAGCGTGATGTTGCATTCGCCCACGACAGCCGTGACGATGCCTGGTTTCGTGGTCACACTGCCCACCGTACACACACCATAATGCCGTTTGGCAATCTCGCGAATTTCTAGCGCCAGTTTGGCAGCCGCGCCCAATGCGTCGTGGCGCTGGTCCATCGGTGTCGAACCGGCATGCGCGGCGATGCCGGTGAACGTAATCGTGTGGCGTTCGACCCCGCATGTCCCCAGGACGACGCCCAGCGGTAAATTCATGCTTTCCAACACCGGCCCTTGCTCAATATGCAATTCTAGATAGGCGGCGGCGTTGGCTAATTCCTGGTGCGCTTCGTGCATGCGGTCGATCTCAACGCCACACCGGCGCAAGGCGTCTTCCAGGCGGATGCCAGCTTGGTCTTGGCGATTGCGCTCCACCGCAGGAACCATCGTGCCAGCGCAGGCGCTTGACCCCAACAGACTACGCCCAAAGCGGGCGCCTTCTTCATCCGCCCAATCCACCAGGCGCACCGTCACCGGCGGTATACCTTGGGCTGCAATGCGGCGCAACACTTCTAGCCCACCCAACAAGTTGAGACAGCCATCCAGCCAACCGCCGTTGGGGACAGAATCCATGTGCCCGCCGATCAACAAGGCTTTTTCTGACTGGCCTTGGAAGGTTGTCCACAAATTGCCAGCGGCATCCTCGTGCGTTTCAACGGGCAATTCAGCCAGTTTACCACGCAGCCACGCACGCGTTTGCAGCCAGGTGTCGGTCCACGCCACGCGCTGCGCGCCGTCGGCATTGCCGGTGAGGGAGCGCAATTCTTTGAGATCGGCGATGGTGCGCGTGGGTTGGAGGGTCATATAATAGGGTGCCCCTAGCTGATTGCTTCAATTTCTAAGAGACGGTCTGAAAAGAATTCGTAGGTGCGGTTTGTAACCGCACGTTCTCGGTCATCCCCTGATTGTGCGGTTACAAACCGCACCTACAAAGTCCCTGATCCACCCTTTTCAGACCGTTTCTAAGACAGATTTT
>JBBREZ010000180.1:0-12094 GCA_038225095.1 Caldilineales bacterium | reverse complement strand
GGGTGAAACGCATACCAGCCAAACCAACTTTTAGCTTGCCTAATGGTGCCACAACGGGTACGACCGTACGACGATCTGCGAGCGTCTACCGAAGTTCGTCATTGAATTGACCAGGGATTACGCCCTATTGCTTTTCTCGTCGCTTCAAGGCCTTGCTCGTTTTGTAGAATCGCTATTGTGACAAGTAACAGTTAATAAGTCAGCCTAATCAGAACTTCTGATTAGGCTGTTTTTTTGTAACTACTCAGATGGAGCGTTACGCTAGGTAAACAGGTAGACGCCCATCAGTAGATGGGACGTAAATAGGGAGCATGCCCTGTCTACGTGTTTACCTGTCTACACGAGGGCTGAGTCGTTACGTTTTTTTTACGTATGTTTTATGGAAAGCGTGTGACTGTAGCAACGATTAATGGGTAGAAGGGATGGGAGCGCTGGTTGGCACGGTGGCAAAAAGCGGCTCATGATGGGCCAGACCGCGCAACGTGTTGATATCGGCTATCTGATGGGCTTCCAGCCATCCGATCATTTCTGCTTTGATCTGCTGAATGGCGGTAGGGCCGCGATAGTAGATGGCGCTGCCGATGCCCACGACGGTGGCCCCCACCATGATCATCTCAATCGCGTCTTGCCCCGTGGTAACGCCGCCCGTGCCGATGATCGGGATGTTAGGACACGCTTTATGGACATCATAAACGCACTTGAGCGCAATTGGTTTGAGGGCTGATCCACTCAAGCCGCCGCTGCGATTGGCCAGCACTGCTTGTCCACTTTCGATATCGAGCACAAGGCCGGGCATCGTGTTAATGGCGCAAAGTGCATCGGCGCCAGCTTCGACGGCAGCGCAGGCGATGCGCGCCACGCTGGGCACGTTGGGGGCTAACTTGACAATTAACGGAATCCCTGTCCCCACCAGCGCCTGTTTGACCTGGGCCGTCACTTCGGCGGTGCTTGTCGGATTGCCGGCAAATGGCTCTCCGAATTCGCTATGGACATTAGGACAAGAGATGTTGATCTCGATCATGTCAGGTTTTGCTTGCGCCACCATACGTGCGACTACCCCAAATTCCTCGGCGGTGCTGGCAAAGATGCTGGCGATCAGTGGCACGCCCAACGGTGCGAGTTGGGTTTTGGCGTTGGCGAGCAATTCGGCTTCCGCTTCGGCGCCAGGGTTGGCGAGACCAATCGCATTGATCAGTCCATGCCCCCAATCGACACAAGCGGGATTGACGTGGCCGGCGCGCGGCCCAGGACCACAGCTTTTAGCCGTCACTGCGCCGCAACCGGCACGCGCCGCGCGTACCATTAAACTGGCGGTCGTCCCCCAAATCCCACTGGCGAGGACGAGCGGGGTGGAAAAGACGAAATCGAGGAAATTTATCGAAATATCGGTCATCGTCGCCTTGACTAATTTTTCTTTTGCTTGCCGATAAAATCTAACACTTCCTGCTGTTTTTCGGTCGCCAATTTCCCGGCTTTGACTAGACCATCGAGCATGTCGCTCAACTTGAACACACTGTGCGCTGTGATGCCAGCGGCGGCGAGATTCGCCACGCCCGTTTGTTCGCGATCGATCAACACGATCACATGTTCGACAATCAAGCCCGCGGCGCGCAATTGTTCGGCGGTCTGAATGATGCTGCCACCCGTCGTGATCAAATCCTCAATGATGATCACTCGTTCACCCGATTGCCAGACGCCTTCAATCATTTTGCCCAGGCCATGGGCTTTCGCTTCTTTGCGCGTGTAAATGAGCGGTTTATTCGTTTCGATCGCAACGGCTGTGCCAATCGGCAGCGCCGCATAAGGCACACCTGCAATGCGGTCACAAGGCAAATCGGCCAGAATTTCGGCATACGCAACGGCCGCCTGCGCCAGCAATGAAGGCTGGCTCACGAGTAAGCGTAAATCAATATAGAACGGTGATTGCGTGCCACTGGCCAGAGTAAAAGAGCCAAATTTGATCGCCTGTAACGCGGCAAGATTGGCAATTAAGGCTTGGCGCTCAGGCGAGCTTGACGCTTCCGCGCCTTTGCTGGCGATCACGGTTGGCTGGTTTTTTCTGGCTTGCTCGATCGCACTGCGCAACTGCTCGGCCACTTGACCATGATCCGCGGCCAGACAGACCGCGCGGCTTACATTGATAATAACGCCTGATCCATCCTTGCGCAGGCCCGCCGCCAGCGTCGCTTCTAAATCGCCACCTTGCGCGCCGATGCCCGGCACCAAGAACCAAGCTTGCGGCGCAACTTGGCGCACAGCGGCGATCGCTGCGGGGTAAGTTGCCCCCACGACTAACCCGACATTCGACGCCCAACGCACAGCTGCGCGCGCCACATGCAGATAAAGCGCTTGGCTTGGTTCGCGATCCAACGTGCGCCAATCGTTAATTTCTAATGCCTGAAATTCGTCCGCACTTGGATTGGACGTGTGACAGAGCACAAATAGACCTTTGTCCTGATACTGGGCAAAAGGTTCAATACTATCGCGCCCTAAATAGGGGCTGAGGGTGACGGCATCCGCCTGCCATTCTTCAAAACAGGCCCTTGCGTAGGCGATTGCCGTGTTGCCCATGTCGCCGCGTTTGGCATCGAGCAGCACCGGAATGTGAGATGGAATCAGGGCTAACGTAGCGCGTAACAGTGCCATGCCTGGTGCGCCGAGCGCTTCGTAAAAGGCAATATTCGGTTTGTAAGCACAGACCAAATCAGCGGTTTGCTCAATCACGGCTTGATTCCAGGTCAGCATAGCGGCCATGATGTCGTGTTGCGCGTTGCGATAACGCGCCGGAATTTGTTCTGGCACCGGATCTAAGCCGACGCAAAGCAAGCTCTGGTTGCGTTCAGCCGCCCGTTGTAACTTTTGAAAGAAATTAGTGGATGTGCGCATAACTTGGTACTCTAGACAGAAGCCTGGCTTTTGGGTGAACTTGGTTCCCATAAAGCCAGGCTTCTCGGTTAAACATAGACCAGTGGTGGCGTGTAGACTTTATGCGGCTGCGGCGTAAAGGTGAGTTGCAGTTGCCAACGCTCGTTGAAGCTCGATTGGGTGGCTAGCCAAGCGCCAGCCGGCGGCACCGGGTTGTCACGGTCAAACTGCTTGCGATAAAAGTCGATCTCGGCCTGATCCAATTTGAAATGTTGTAACAGGGCGCGCACGGGGCCGCCATGTGAAATCATCACAATCGGGCCATTTTCGCGACTTTCCTGGCTGATTTTTCCCCAAAATGGCACAAGTCGTTCTAACAGCTCCTGTTCGCTTTCCCCGCGCCGCCACTCCGCAATCGCCTCTTCTTCAAAGACGGGCAGTTCGGCAATTTTCGCCGCAATTTGGGCGGTGCGTAGGGTGCGTTCTAGCGGGCTGAAATAAATTTTGTGGGCGCCCACCGTGTGCAAAAATTCACCCAAGCTGGCCGCTTCAGCCTCCCCTTGGGCAACCAGCGGTGGTCCAGGGGGAATATCATAACGAATATAAGTGCGGCTCCAGTCAGGGGTCGCGTGACGAACGAGGTAGATCATCGGCGTTGTCAAGAGATGGCTCCTGGTGAACGAATCCAGTGTAAGGCGAATTAAAATTCGCCTGGCCTAGCTAGGCAAAAAAATTCGTGTGCTTACATCGCTTCGCCAGCATACCAGGCACTCCCATGTCACCCAGGACGGTCTGCTTACCGTTGCTGTCTTCCGACCCTGGCGGGGTTCACAGTATCCTGCTGCACAGGACCCAGCACCTGGCGAAGCGATGTAAACACACGAACTCAATTAAATTAGTCAGCAAATCAGTCGCTTGTCAGTATTTTGGCCCGGCTCACGTAAGCTGCCTGACGGGACTATTGTTTTGGCTACTGTTCACTGTCAACAGGCGGAGAGGGTGGGATTTGAACCCACGAACCTTGCGGTTACGAGCTTTCCAGGCCCGCGCACTAGGCCAATCTATGCGACCTCTCCATGCGAAAGTTAATTATACTTGATTTGTTCGTTGACGGCAAGTTTTGGGGCGATTAGAACGGTAAAGGTTCCCCTTCACTGGCGGTCCGTTCTTGAAAGAGCATCTGCAGGCGTTTCGTCAGCGGGCCAGCCGTGCCATCCCCAATCGTACGGCCATCGACTTCGAGCACGGGCGATAATTCACCCATCGTGCCGGTCGTGAACATTTCGTCGGCGCTGTAAATTTCAGAAAGCGACAGATTGCGCTCTTGGAGGGCAATTGCGTTCGCGTGCGCCAACTGTATGATGTAGGCGCGCGTAATGCCGGGCAGGCAACTATCGGCATGCGGCGTCAGCAACAGACCACGCTTGACCAAAAAGATATTGGTGGCATTCGTTTCTGAGACGAATCCCTGTAAATCGAGCATCACGGCATCATCAACGCCCGCCACATTCGCTTCGATTTTGGCGAGAATGTTGTTGATCAAATTATTGTGATGAATTTTGGAATCAATACACTGCGGCGAATTACGCCGGATCGCTGACGTGATCAGGCGAATGCCATTCTGGTCGTAAACGGGCGCCTTCCACTCGGCCAACACGATCAAACAGGAACCGGATTGGTTGAGTTTGGGACTCATGCCAGATGTCACTTTTTTGCCGCGCGTCAACGTCAGCCGAATGTGGGCGCCATCGCGCATGCCATTGGCGCGTAACGTGTCAAAGATCGCCTGTTTCACGGCTTGGCGCGTGGGCACCTGCGCAAAAGCCATGGACTTGGCCGAGTCGAACAGGCGATCTAGATGAGCACCCAGCAGAAAGATCCGCCCGTTGTAGACCCGCAAGCCTTCCCAGACGGCATCACCGCCTTGGACCGAACTATCGAAAACCGAGACTTTGGCTTCTTCACGTGGCAACAATTGGCCGCCCACATGAATGAAGATATTTTCGTTGCGTGGATCGGGTAATTGAGGAGACATGGGATCCTTTTGATTGTGATCGGACCTACGCAAAACAGAGCGAGTCTCATGCAAAGGCGCAAAGAGCGCAAAGATAAAAAAGCTTTCCTAGTTGTAACTACTCAGGTGGAGCGTTATGCTAGGTAGACAGGTAAACACGTAAACAGGTAGCAAGCCCTGTCTACGTGTTTACCTATTTACCTGTCTACACGCGGGCTGAGTAGTTACCTCTAGTTTTTCTTTGCGTCCTTTGCGGCTTTCGCGCCCTAGGGGCACCCGCCACTGGGCACGTAAGTCTTGCGTGAAATAAATTTGATGTCACCAACCATTTTGTCAGGCCTTGATCGCCACTTGCGCCAGCAGATCATAGTGTGGCTTACACTCAGCCAACAAGGGTAACAAACTCGCTGGAAACGGCTCGTTTTTTTCTCGATACGGTTCAAAGCCACTTGATTTGTGCACGTTTTGATACCAATGTTGCGCCCAAATGCCATCTTCCGGGCGCGAACCTGGCGGCCAATGCAGCATGTTTTCCATAAAAGGAATGCCCAGATGTTGGCACAGCTGGCTGAGCACGCGGCGCGGGTTGAGCAGCACTTGTTTTGCATCCAACACGGCCGGTTGTTGACCCAAAGCGAGCAACTGTTGGTAGAGTTCTGACTGCATGGCCAGACCTGTATCACGCAGGATGGGTTTGGTAAGATTTTGCGCCAGTGATGGCAGCATTTGGGCCGGGTTGCGAATCAGGAGCACATTCACCGTTGCGGCCAGAAAACCGCGATCGATGGCGACCAGATGGTGCGCCATTTGTTTCATAAAAAGTATTGGACGGTCGCATGGCCCCAGGATCACTTCTTGTACGACGCGTTCACCATCATTGAGCATCGCATCCATGACCGCTTGCTTGCCAGGATGATCCGCATCCGACACGCTCAGGTAATGGGCGTAGAGTGGTTCATCCAGTACATGCGTGTCGCTACGTTGGGCAAAGGAGTACATCAGGGCGGTCGAGACGTTGCGCGGCCCCGACCACAGGTTAATGCGTAAGGTAGTCATAGCTGATTTATCGTTTAATCGATCTGAAAATCCACATTGCTGTTCCAGTCAATTATAGGGCAAAACAACGCATTTTTTGATCGAAATGAATTGATTTTGTTTGCGCTACACTATAAATACTGTAGACGTGCCGATTATTGTAATCTATAGCGGCATAATTATTGAAGTAGGCAAGCAACTGGTTTACTGCTTAAGTGAGTTCTGTCACGGGCGCGCTAGCTTTGACCAGCAGTGGTAATGTTTTGTTGCTAACGCGTGCAGAAAATACAACATCACCAGAGATCTGATATAATACGAACAACAAATTAGCGTTTTTTTGAGAGAAACCCTATGCAAGATAAATATGATGTGATTGTAATTGGGAGCGGCCCTGGCGGTGAAGGTGCAGCCATGAAAGCCGCTAAATCCGACAAGACGGTGGCAATCGTGGAAGAATTTTCGCAAGTCGGCGGAAATTGCACCCACCGCGGCACGATTCCTAGCAAAGCCCTCCGTCAGGCAGTGCAACAATTGGAAGAGAACGGCAATTATCATGACGTCAGCTTTCAATCGTTGCTCAAGTTAGCTGAATCTGTGATTACCAAACAGGTGGACCTGCGCACGACGTTCTACGAGCGCAATCTGGTTGATATTTTACCAGGCCGCGCCGTCTTTATTGATGAACATACGATAGAGGTGACTTCCTTAACCGGCGCCAAACGCCATTTTACCGCCGACGCGTTTGTGATCGCAACCGGCGCGCGCCCGTATCATCCACCAGATGTAGACTTTTCGCACCCGCGCATCTTGGACAGTGACACGGTTTTGAATTTACCGGTAAACCCGCGTTCGTTGACGATTTACGGCGCTGGCGTTGTGGGCTGCGAATATGCCTCAATTTTTCGTGGCTTGCGCATGAAAGTGAATCTGGTCAACATGCGCGATCGGCTGCTTAGCTATTTGGATGATGAGATTATCGATGCGCTCAGCTATCATTTAAGCGTAAATGGCGTCTTGATTCGGCATAATGAAGAATATGCTAAGGTGGAAGCCGATGATCATGGCGTGACACTTTATCTGAAATCGAACAAGCAGATCCACAGCGATTACCTGTTATGGGCGCAAGGCCGCACGGGTAATTCGGATAACATGGGGTTAGAAGCGCTCGGCATTGGGCTGGACAGCCGCGGCAATATTGTGATCAACGAAAATTACCAGTCTGCGCAGCCCCACATCTATGCCGTCGGCGACGTGATCGGCTTCCCCAGCCTAGCCAGCGCCGCCTATGACCAAGGTCGTTTTGCCGCGACCCATCTAGTGACTGGCAAATCTGAAGTGAAACTCGTCGAGCAAATTCCCACCGGCATCTATACCATCCCCGAAATCAGTTCACTGGGCAAAACCGAACGTGAATTGACCGCGCACAAAGTACCCTATGAAGTAGGCCATGCCTATTTCCGCAGCCTGGCGCGCGCCCAGATTACCGGTCGCACGACGGGCATGCTCAAAATTCTGTTTCATCGCGAAACCTTAGAGATCTTAGGCATTCACTGTTTTGGTTCGCAGGCGTCAGAGATTATCCACATCGGTCAGGCGATCATGGCGCAGAAGGGCAAGGCGAACACGTTGATGTATTTTGTCAACACCACATTTAACTATCCCACGATGGCCGAGGCGTATCGGGTGGCGGCGCTCAATGGGTTAAACCGCGTGCAGTAGCGCGTCAGGCAGACAGATTTTCGCCACGCAATCGGGCCAATTCTGCCCGTAAACGCGTGTTCTCCACTTCCATTTCTAAGGCGCGGCTTTCGGCGTCTGTGGCGCGCGTGACGGCTTGGAGCGCCAACTTCTCTGCCTGCTGTTGCGCTTTCTCTGCCTGCTGTTGCGCATCATCGGCCTTTTGACGGGCTTCATCGTCGGTTAACAAGCGTTCGCCTGTGGCTAGCTGGAAGAATTGTAAACGCTTTTCGTCATCCAATACGAGCCGTAAACCTAAGACTTGGCTGACATATTGCGGCGCTGGATTGGTTGAATACGGCCCCGTGAGCGGTTGCATCGGTGTATAGCCAGCACTCGTTAAGACAAAGCCAACCAGCGGCGGGTCGAGATAATCGCTGGTTGGGTCATAGATAAAATACTCCTGCACGTCGAGTTGTGCGTAGAGGCGCATTTTGGAGTTCAGGTCCTCGCGCTGGGTGGTTTTGGAAGAAATTTCAAAAACAACTTCAGGGCCTTTGGCTTCTTCCCAAATTTTGTAGATAGGGCGGCGATGCGGTTCAAGCTCGCGCACGACAAAGCAATCCGGCGCGACGGATTTACGCGGGTTGCCCTTTTCATAGTAGACGAGCAAATTGCCACTGACATAGACTTGCTGGCCGGCAAAAAAGCGTTGCAAGAGATGGATGATGTAAAACATAATTTCGCGATGCAGGTCAGACTCGGCCATCGGCTTTCCGTCCCCTTCAGGGTAATCTACCGCACTAGTGACGTGTGGCTTGATTTTTAGATGTATGCTCATGATATTCACCTTAGCTTGCAGAAAAACCGTCAGAATAACTGATGTCATTGTATCATATCTGCGGCCATAAATGGCTGTCAGAAAGAAAAGGAGCATTCGTGACTAAGCAACAAGTCCGTGAACAATTCGGCGCTAACGCTGCGGCCTATGCCATCAGCAAGGTCCATGCGCAAGGCGCGAGTCTGGCGCGTCTGGTGGAACTTGTGAATCCGCAACCACACTGGCAGGTGCTTGACATAGCGACCGCCGCCGGCCATACGGCTTTCGTCTTTGCCCCGCATGTAGCGCAGGTGGTCGCCTCTGATCTGACGCCGGAAATGTTGCCGGTGGCGGCTAAGGTGGCGCAGGAAAAGGGGATTACAAACGTTGCTTTTAAAGAAGCCGACGCCGAAGCCCTGCCGTTTGCCAGCGCCAGCTTTGACTTGGTCACCTGCCGGATTGCCCCGCATCATTTCCCGCATGTTGACCGTTTCTTGTGTGAGGCGGCGCGCGTCTTGCGGCCTGATGGCATTCTGGCCGTCGTGGACAACATTGTGCCGGATGGGGCAGCTGGCAACTATGTGAATGATTTCGAGAAGTTGCGCGACCCCAGCCATCATTGTTGTCTCGGCCTGGACGAATGGATTGCCAGTTTTCGGGCGGCTGGCTTCACCGTGTTACACCAGGAAACGGCCTTGAAGGAAATAACCTTTAACGATTGGGCAGCCCGGATGAGGGCTTCGACCGATACCACTGATCATTTACGCACCCTGCTTTTGGATGCACCAGCGGCCGCTGCGGATTTCTTGCAGCCACGGCAGACCGCGGACGATATTATCTTTTACTTGACGGAAGTGATTGTGGTTGGGGCAATCCGCTGAGTTTGCTGTTTTCGTGGCACGATTTTGTAAACTTATTCTACTGACTACCGTTGCGGCAGGTGATCGAGGCGTATCCACTCAATGCGGTAATATTTACCTTCCTTGGATCCAGAGTTATTTACTGTCAAATTTAACTTGTTCAGCGGCCAGAAAAGGTTGCTTCTGCTCGACCTGGCCTGGTTTGTTACATCGACCGGATAAAGTCGACAGCCAATTTGCCTGGTCAATTGATTAGTTTTGATGACGTAGCGCCAACATGGGAAAGATGGTTCGGGTTGAATCTGGGCCAATTGAAAAAGCTAAGATTGCCACTTTGGGGTGGGGCAGCCTTAGCTTTTTCAATTATGTCAAAGAGGGGCGTGCCCCCTATGCGTCAAGACTGAAACAAGGGCGGCCCGGGGTAGATCCAGGTTTCGCGGCGCTTATGCTGGCTGCCAACCTGGGTGATATCTCTCCCTTTGCCGCCGTGTTGATGCATACCCCTGCTCATTAGCGCTTGGCCTAGTCAAAGTTGCATTACGCAACTTTTGATTAACAACAAAAAGGATACAAACCAGGAGCAGCAATAAAAAGAAACGTGAATTTACACGCACGGAAGCTGTAAAGCATTTCCTTGAAATTGCCTGTGCTCCGTTGGTCTATCTGAAATGAAAGAGCTATTTCAACAGCGTAGCAGGGGTAAGCGCCCACCAGCACTCATCTATGACCTCTGGACGTGAACGCGCAAACCTTATGGCTGTAAAATGAAGGAATTGCTGTCGTATCCCACATTTATCTGATTACCTCGATGTTCTCCTCTCCTTACCCGCGAAAATGCCAATCCGACAAAGCCGTACGAGAAAATCCCGTAAATCTACGTTTAGTATAGTAATTGTCTCAGCACATAATTGTGTCAGCACAATGGTTATCGTGTTGAGATTCATCCCTTAATTTTTGCGAAGGAGTAGAGCTATGACGACACCGCAGGCGCAAACCACTGATTTTACGCAGGATGTGCTTGGGCGTTACATTTGTAACGGTTTTGATGAGGCGCTGCATAGCAGCGATAAGAATGCCACGCGCCCGGATGGCAGTCCGCAAAGTGATGCGCAACCGTTCGACATCATTGTGATTGGCGGCGGCAGCTTTGGTCCGGTCTTTGCTCAACATCTGTTTGCCAAAGACAAAACCCACAGCCACCGCATTTTAGTGCTGGATGCCGGTTCATTCGTGTTGACCGAGCATGTGCAAAATCTACCCGTCTTTGGCCTTAGCGTGCCAGGACCTATCGAAACCGATCAAGGTAAGTTGCGTGGCGAAGTGTGGGGTTTGCCCTGGCAGACCAATGTGCCAGAGGGCTTTACCGGCTTAGCGTACTGTCTGGGCGGGCGTTCGCTTTTCTTCGGCGGCTGGTCGCCCCGCCTGCTCGATACCACCATTGATAGTGAAATGCCGCGCAACCGCTGGCCGACGAGCGTCGTAGACGACTTGAACGCCACCTACTTTGCGCAGGCCGCCGAACAGATTGGCACGGATACGACCAACGACTTTATCGATGGGCCATTACATCAAGCGTTGCGCCAACAACTCGCCGTGGGGATCAAAGCCGGGACGGTGACCGACGCCATTGATCTCAGCGTGTTGCCCCTTCCCTTTAAGGCAGCAACAGGTATGGCCGTGCCTGGGAATGAACAGCTCAAACTGGAAGCACCCTTGGCCGTACAGGCGCGGGCGAATTCGGGCCTCTTTCCGTTCAATAAATTCAGCGCCATGCCCCTTTTGATTCGGGCGGCGCGCGCCGCCTCCGTCGAATCCACACAAGGCGTGGGCTACGCCGATGATGTGAAGAAACGTCTGATGGTGGTGCCGCACTGCCGGGTGATTCGCCTGCTCACCGATATTCAAAACGGTGCCGGACGTGTCACGGGCGTACAAACCACGCTGGGCACGATCCCTGTTCCAGCTCACGGCAAAGTCATCATTGCGCTGGGGACGATTGAAAGCACCCGGCTGGCCTTGCTCTCTTTTCAGGGCATTCCTCACTACGATCAGTTCGGCCAGAACCTGATGGCGCATCTGCGTTCCAACCTGACGATTCGCATCAAGCGCACCGCGCTCACTGGTCTTGGTCCGACAGCGAAAGCCTTGCAAGCGTCAGCGCTCTTCGTCAAAGGGCGGCATATCTTCACAGCCGACAGTGCGAGGGGCTACTTCCATCACCAAATCACCGCCGCCGGTCTGGACAAACCCAGCATCGATTCGGAGGCAGAGCTCTTCAAGAAGATTCCTGACCTGGACACGATTGAGGCAATGCGCCAGGCCGACGATCAGACCATCGTGCTCACCATCCGTGGCATTGGCGAGACGCAGGGGCGCAACCCCAATAATCAGATCACCTTACGTAACGCCCTAGATTCCAACGGCCTAGATGAAGTCAACGTCCAGCGCGCGTTTGTAGAGATTAGCCTGGGTGATAAAGACGCAGAGTTGTGGAATGCCATGGATCGCTCCGCCGACGATGTGGCGCAGGTCTTTGCTGGTAGGCAGGATTTTGAGGTATTGAACAGTCAGGATCAATGGGTGAAGGTGACGCCCGCCACTGACTTAAGCACGATTGTGCCGTATACACCGCGGCGGCAAGGCGGTCGACGCGACGGGATGGGCACCACGCATCATGAGGCTGGTTCACTGGCGCTAGGCGATGACCCAAGGACGTCAGTCTGCAATGCAGATGGGCGCTTCCATGCGGTTACCAATGCCTATGTGGCCGGGCCGGCGCTCTTTCCGACGATGGGTTCACCCAATCCGATGTTGACCGGTGTT
>JBBREZ010000179.1:0-12113 GCA_038225095.1 Caldilineales bacterium | reverse complement strand
GGTCGCGATATTCTGGCGGCCAAAGGTCGGATTGAGACCGCTGGCGGCTACCCAGAACTGGCGGTATTACATTGGAAACAAATCGGCAGTGACTACCCGGATCAAGCACCCGATCACTACGGCGAAATTACCGAGGATTTCATTCACTATCCGTGGCAACGAATTGACGATTCCGATTATCGCGTGCTTGCTCATCCCGTCGCACCATTATCGTGAAATGTAAAGTTGTAAAATAAGGCCCTTTCCATGAGCGAAAATGTAATCCTAACCGATACTTCACCGGCCACAGCGCGCATCGGGGAATTGATCCGTTTGTTGCATCTACAATATCCCGATCCAAGATGTGCTCTCGATCATCGGAGCGCCTTTGAATTGCTGGTGGCGACAATTCTTTCTGCCCAATGCACGGATGTGCGCGTGAACATGGTGACACCTGTGCTGTTTGCTGCCTATCCGACGCCATTGGCTTTTGCCGAGGCGGATCGCAGCGAGCTAGAAGAGCATATTCGCTCTACAGGTTTCTATCGCAACAAAGCCAAAAGCGTTCAAGCCGCCGCGCAACGGATTGTGCAAGTCTACGATGGTGAAGTACCGGCCAAGATGGACGAGCTATTGACGCTCGCTGGCGTCGCCCGCAAGACCGCCAATGTCGTGCTAGGCACCGCCTATGGCATTCCCGTCGGCGTTGTAGTGGATACGCATGTCCGGCGCCTGGCGAACCGTTTGGGTTTGACGCAGGCCGACGATCCCGAAAAGATTGAGCGCGATTTAATGGCGCTTGTGCCACAGACCGAGTGGATTCAGTTTGCGAATATGCTGATCCTACATGGGCGGCAAGTTTGTAATGCCCGTAAGCCCAACTGTGCCGATTGTACACTGCGTCAGCTTTGCCCGTCGGCCTTCCAATAAGCCCATTCCCAATCAATCAGGATAGGCCTGGGCCTATCGCGCCCAGAGGGCACCCGCCTGACAGGAGTGGTCTTTTCCACCTGTCAGGCGTCAACCTGAGACTTCGGCGTGAGCTCAGTCGAGTCGTCGAACGCTCTGCCGAAGGTCTCGATCCCTATATCGTTATTTGTTGCTTGGCATGGCCTAAGAGACGGTCTGAAAAGAATTCGTAGGTGCGGTTTGTCACCGCACAATCAGGGGATGACCGAGTACGTGCGGTTACAAACCGCACCTACAAAGTCCCTGATCCACCCTTTTCAGACCGTTTCTAAGTGAATGACCGATGTTACGTAGCTGAGTGTGTTAAATTTCTGCTTGCCAGCATGATAGGGTAAATAAGCTTTATGAAAAATGCTCCCGTATCTAATGCCCGTTGGGCCCTGCTCCTGCTGGCGAGCCTGATGATTCTCTCTGCGCTCGTCTTCATCGATCAGCGTTTGTTGCCTAAGGTAAAACCCACGGGCACGCCCGTTGCCGCCATCATCAGCACGCGCCTGCCAATCATGCTCACAGGCCAGGCAGCGTATATAAATTCTACAAAATTCGGCGCGCACACCGCCTTCAAGTTGAATTTTCCCGCAACTTGGCAAGTGATCGACCTGGATGCAACGCATCTCAAACAGGTCTTAGGCAAGCTTAAAGCGGCCTCACCTGCGCCGCCTGTGCTGGAAGCGATTGAAACGCTGTTAACGGCGATTGACCCTGATTCGACGGCGCTTGTTGCGTTATTGCTCGATGAGCAGGCCACTCGTCAAGCGGCCTTGCCCCCGAATGTAACCCTGGTAATTGTGCCACGGCATGGCTTGAGTCTGGCTAGATATCTGGACGATGTTGGGGCAACTTTGCGTCGTCAGCCTGGGATTGCCATCCAGGAAAGCAAGCTTGATAACACGTTGCGCACCACAGGTCTGCCGGTTGCCGTGCTGCATTACACCCTGGCCGTCAATTTGACGCCCGGCGCGCGCACAGCGCTGGACGGCTATCAGATCGCTGCCTTCGATGCGCACGCCACCAACATTATCGTTTTTACGTTTACGACACCATCGCCGCGTTATACAGAACTGCTGCCCGTGTTTCAGGAAATTGTGCGCAGCGCTCAATTGAACTGAATAATGGCGGCCGGAGGAGAAATCGCCTGTGCCAGCACTTGTCCCACCTGGATTCACGCGTGGCCCACTCTTATTTATGGGCTCACCGGCCACCGAATTGACCGAGACCATGCTTTTACAGCGTTTTTGGACGGAAGCCGGTAGTTACGGCGCTCGCATTCTGATTGTACCGACTGCGACGACCACGCACGCCGCTAAACGATATGTCGATCTTTTTACCGCTTGGGAAGCGGCGGCTGTCAACGTGCTGAGCATTGAAAGCCGCGCGGATGCCCAACAAGCTCAGTATCAAACGTTGTTCGACAATGCAACGGGTATTTTAATTTTAGAAGGAAACCCTTTACAGTTGATCAGTCTGCTTGGCGGCACACCGGTGGCCCAGGCCATGCGCCGCGCCAATGCCCGTGGCAAAACCATCGCCGGCTTGGGTCGCGGGGCATCATTGCTTTGTCAGCACATGATTGCCTTTGAACAGCGCAGTGAAAATTCATCGGCTTTTCTGCACCGACGACTCATTCAATTTGCCCCTGGTCTGGGTTTAATCAATCGCTTGGTGCTCGATGTTGCGCACGATATGCCCGACAATCCGCACCGTACGCACCTCCCGCTGGCGCTGAGTACATTGCTCACCGCCGTCGCCTACAACCCCTTCTTAATTGGCCTGGGCTTGGAGCCGGGTGCCGGTGTCGTTGTCTATCCGGACAGCACCGTGGATGTTTTTGGTGAAGGTAGCGTGCTAGTCATCGACGGCGCTGGCATGAGTTATACCAATGTCCATGAATATGAAAGTGAAACACCGATCAGCATGCTGGGTGTGCAACTGCATGTGTTAGGGCGCGGTTATACTTTTAACTTGGATGAACGGACCGTACAGCAACCAACCGTCAGTGATATCCCCGCCACCGCAGTGCCCGATCAAAGTAAAAGTCCATTCTAGGAAGTAGAAGGTAGACGGTAGACGGTAGTAAGGTGTTACGAGTATTTACCTACTACGTCCTACTGTCTACCGTCTACCTGCTCACCACTCTTCAATCCACTCGTCTTTTTCGCCGACAACTCGATATTTACGCTCCTCGGCCAGCTCACGTGGCGCTGGTAACGCATAACGCGCCTGTTGATCGACGTTCGCATACCCCGGCTGCGCGGGCAGATGACCCTGCGCAGCATTACCGGCCAGTACAATCACCGGCGGCTGTTGTGGAAAGGGGGGATATCCATAACCATTTTGTGCAAAGCGTCCCTGTGGATTCGCCCTGGGCTCATCTTCCGTTTCTGCACGGCGTTTACTGGAAGCCAACAGCAGTAAGGCAGTCGGAATCCCGGCTACGATGCCAAAAAGCACGCCAATCGCCATCCCCAGCGCATCGCTGCTCAGTCGATCACCAATCCGCCAGCCAGCGACGGCTACAAAAACCAAACACATGACAATCATAAATCGTTTCATCCGCCTTCTCCCTTTATTTTGGATATATTTGACTTATAGTTACGTAGACAGCAGATTTGACGCAAAGGCGCAGAGGCACAAAGCAACGCAAGAAAAAAGATGGGATATGAAGTGCTTTACGCTGGATGCCCGAAATTCTGCCCGACCAGCCTCGGCCTACGCTGTGCTTGCTTTTGGTTTTTCTTTGCGCCTCTGCGTTAGATTTTTTGATCAAACTGCGTACCCTGAGTTACTTGACTAAAAGCCGGTCTAGTAGCCCGCGCCAGGCTGGCTGGGCCACCAATGGTTCCGTTTGCACAACCGGCAAGCGCGGGGTCGCTGGCAATGTTGCTTCATCCGCTTGCCAACGCCGGCTTGTCCGGCCACCTTCGCCTAGTTTTGTAACGATCTGAGCCAGATCTTCGCCGCTTAGCCAGGCTGCTTGAAAGCGGACGACTTCGCCTTTGGCGATTAGCAAAAAATCGCCTTTGCCTTCCAATTTTTCCGCACCGCTATCCGGCACACCGGCCGCAAAGCGCGCCTCATCGCGGCTGGCAACCGCACCCACAAGGCGGACAGGAAAGTTGGCCTTCATGGCGCCACCGATTAAGGCTGCGGTTGGTTTTTGCGTGCAAGCAACCAGATGGATGCCTGCCTCGCGGCCTCGCTGGCTTAAACGCGTCAACATTGCTTCCACCGCGCTGCCGCCTGTTTGCAGCAGATCTGCCAGTTCATCTACCGCCACCACCAACACCGGGTTGCTGGCATGGGCCCGGTCGCGCCGCTCCATTTCCTGCACCAGCCAGCGCAACCGTTCAATCGCCGCACTCATTTCAGAAACGACTTCGCCCAGCACATGGGGCAAGCTGGCCAGCGCACCAAAGCCGCGCCCTTTGGGATCGATCAACACCAATTGAACCTCAACTTGCCGATTATGCATGGCCAGTGAAGTGAGCAAGGTACGCGCCAGCGCGGTTTTGCCCGAGCCGGTTGTGCCCGCCACTAAGACGTGGGCCACGTCTGGCGCTGGCAAACGCAACAGCAAGGGCGTACCATTTTGTTCGATCCCCAGCACCGCCGTGACGGGTGGCAAGCTTGGCAGGCGACCACATAGCGCCAACAACCGCACCGGTTCTGCCTTGGCCCGCGGCACCTCAATGTTGATGGCATCACCTTGCCGGTAGATGCGCGCTTCGCGCTTGCCCAATGCCAAGGCGATTTCCTCTGCGAGTGAGGCAATTTTGTTGATTTTGGTGCCCATTTGGGTCGCCAGTTGAAAGCGGATAAAACGGGGCGTTACAACACCACCCTGCACATGGCCCTGAACTTTGTGCCGGGCCAAGACCGCCTCAATGCGATCTGCTTGCAGATCCAGATTGCGTTTGCGATTGGTCATGATCTAACTCCCCAATCGTGATGGATTGGTCAACTATGTGCGGAAAGGTGTAGGAGATGAGTCTTACGCATAAAAACGAAAAAAGCCTGGCCTTGCAGATCAGTTCTACGCCGCCAGCCAAACTTCGTTGAAAACGAAGCATTGCGCTTGTCGTCGATAGAATTGATCCGCTCAGACCAGGCTTTTTCTTATAGGCTCGCTACTGTCCAAATGGCACGCGTACGAGCCTAGTGCTGGGCGATTCAGAACTGCATGAAATTCTTCTTAGAATTCATAGAACATAAGTTCTTTGATTGAGTATAGCAGAACCTATGTTCTATTGTCAAGTGGCAAATTTAGTGTGAAGCTTACAAGACAACCGGGGTCGGCTGTGGAAACAAAGCTGATGCCTCTACTCGGCTTGGTTTCCAGACATTTTGGTTTGATTAGCCTAGATGAGCATTTGACAAACCAGCAGTGTGCCACTAAACTTCGTCTTCTAAATGAGATTTTATCTCATTTATTGACAAATTATAGGCTTGAGGAGAAAGTATGTCGCGCCGATTGATCTATTTATCCCTATTATTATTAGCACTCATCCTGGCCGCTTGCCACCCAAGTGCTGAATCGCTCACAACGGCAGACACAAAATTGACGGTGATTGCTACCACCACTCAAATCGAGGATATCACCAGCGTGATTGCCGGTGACAATATAACCGTTATCGGCTTGGTGCCGCGCAATGGCGACCCCCATGAATTTGAGCCGACCCCCGACAACGTCAAGCAAGTGGCGCAGTCGGCGGCCGTCTTTATGAATGGCGTCGGCTTGGAAGGGTGGCTGGAAGAGTTAGTCAAGCATGCGGGCGGCGAACGTCCCAGCTTTGATGTCTCGCAAAACCTAGCACTGGGCAAGATCGACAAGGCCTTTGCCGAAGGTGGTGACACTGATCCGCATATCTGGATGAACCCCATCAATATGGAAACCGCCGTTGACAATATCGTGGCGGGCCTGAAACAGATTGATCCGACCGCTGCCGGCATTTTTGATGCCAACGCTGTGATCTACAAAGCGAAGTTGAAAGCACTGGACATCTGGGCCGAAAACGAACTCGCTGCTGTGCCGGTCGACCGCCGTAAACTGGTGACCATGCATGATGCAATGGGCTATTTTGCCGCCCGCTACCACTTCAAAATTGTTGGCGCGATCATTCCCAGCGCTAGCACCGAGGCTGCTGAAACTTCGGCTAAAGATTTGAGCAAATTAATTGAAACGATCAAGCAAGAGCAAGTTCCGGCGATCTTTGCGGAAGCTTCTGCCAACCCTAAACTAGTTCAACAGGTGGGCGCAGAGGCCAACGTCAAAGTAGTAACAGATTTGTACATCGACTCCTTGGGCGATAAAGGTGGCGAAGCTGGCACCTATCTCGACTTTTTTCGCGCCGATGTAACCAGGATCGTCAACGCATTGAAGTAAGGCCATGCCCAATCAATCAGGCTACGGGCTGGGCCTATCGCGCCCAGAGGGCACCCGCTTGACAGGTGGAGCCTTTTCCTCCTGTCAAGTCTCGATCCCGTTATCGTTATTACTTGCTTGGATTGGCCTAAGCTGGCGCGACCCTAGCAAGCCACATTTCTACCAACGAGAACACCGCATATGACGTATCTGAGTAACCTAGAGCCTACCCAAGTCGCCGTGATGGTGGATAATGTGATCGTCCGCTACCCTGGGACGCAGGAGACCGCCTTGGAAGCCGCCAAAATTCGGATTGGGCGCGGGCAACGGGCGGCCTTGATCGGCCCCAACGGCGCTGGTAAATCGACCTTGCTGAAAGCGATGGTGGGTTTATTGCCATTAGGCCGGGGCGAAATTCATGTATTGGGTGAGCTGGCGCACGTCGGCCATCATCAGGTGGCTTATGTGCCGCAGAGTCGCGAGGTGGATTGGCGCTTTCCGATTACGGTTTTTGATGTAGCCTTGATGGGGCGCGATGCCCATCTGCGTTGGCCGCGTTGGCCGCGGGCTAACGACAAAAAATTGGCGATGACCGCGCTCGAAGAAGTCGGCATGGCCGAACTGGCGCAACGCCATATTGCCGATTTATCGGGCGGGCAACGTCAGCGTGTTTTTATTGCCCGCGCGTTGGCGCAACAAGCCGAAGTTCTGCTGTTAGATGAGCCATTTGGCGGCGTGGATACTGCTACCGAACAATTGATCTTTCAACTGGTGGATCGGCTCTGCCTGGCTGGCGGCACGGTGATTATTGCCACCCATGATCTAGCCACGTTGCCGGAACATTTCGACCAGGCCGTCATCTTGCACCACCATGTTGTGGCGGCTGGTTCGCCTGATCAAGTCCTAGATGCTGCCGTATTGGCCGAAGCTTATGGCGGTCCACTGGCGCTATTACACGAGCGAACTCATGCTAACCTGGCTAATTGAACCTTTACAATATGCATTTTTCCTGCGGGCGCTGCTGGTCGGTGCGCTATTGGGCGTCACCTGTGGCGCGCTTGGCTGCTTTGTGGTCCTGCGCGGTATGGCTTTTATTGGCGATGCGATGGCGCATTCTGTGTTGCCCGGCGTGGTGATTGCCTATCTGCTCGGTGTTAATATCATTGCTGGCGCTTTTGTCACCGGTTTACTGGCGGCCATTTTGATCAGCGCCATCAGCCATACCGAACAAGTGCGCGAAGATACGGCGATTGGCATCGTTTTTACGGGTGCCTTTGCGCTGGCCATTGTGTTGATCAGCCGGACGCAGGGCTACGTGCGCGATTTGACTCATTTTCTGTTCGGCAATATTCTGGGCGTCGCGCCCGGCGACGTCATCATTGCGGCGTTTGTCACGTTGATTGTGCTGGCCGGTCTGTTTTTGTGGTATCGAGAATTGATGATCAGTTCATTCGACCGCACACACGCGCAGGTGATCGGTCTCCAATTAAATTGGCTGCACATGGGGCTGATGGCGCTGTTGGCGCTGACCATTGTCTCCGGCATTCAGGCGGTAGGTGTGGTGTTAATTGCTTCTTTGTTGGTGACGCCCGCCGCCACCGCCCGCCTGCTCACCGATCGCTTAAAAGGTATGATCGTCCTCGCGGCCTTGTTGGGCAGCGGGGCTGCCTTGATCGGCCTTTATGCCTCCTATTATGTACGCGTTGCCTCCGGTGGCGCCGTCGTATTGACCAGCACCCTCGGTTTTTTGCTGGTCCTCATCTTTGCGCCGCGCAAAGGTATCCTGGCGCGCAGAGTAAACCAGAGCCAGTCTTCGTAGGAACGCCTCTCATTTTCATTCAATTCACTCATCACCGTGTCGTGCGCAGCCTCAGATGCGCCGTTTTTTCTTTCCTACCATTACCAAGTTTGATATTTGCGTAAATTAGTTCTAGGGCGTACAATTCTGCCCATGACTAATTCGACACTGCCTGATTCAAATTCTATCTATCGCCAGACTTTCCATAAAATGCTTGCGGACAATGGCGTTACCGATGTACATGGGATAGAACTGTTACGCCTGGTGCATATGGTGACGAACACCTACGAAAATGTCGTAGGGACGGGTGGCAGCGGTGAAAAGCTTTCGGCGCCGCGTTGGCGCTTGCTGATTCGGTTATTGTTAGAAGAGCAAGCGGGTGGCTCCTATGTCCATCCTACCCAGTTGAGCAAGGCGCAAGCGGTCAGCAAAAATACAATCAGCGCGCACTTACGCGCCCTTGAAGAACAAGGCTTGATCGTGCGCGAACTTGATCCGGAGGATCGTCGCCAATTTCGCATTTGCCTTTCGGACGTCGGACGCACCTTGATTCATAACTCTACGCCAAAATATATGCTGTATCTGAATAAACTAACGACTGATTTGACCGGTGTAGAAGTTGAGCAATTGCAAGCGCTCCTCTGGAAATTACACGGTTCACTGATCCGACATGGCGGATTGAATGAGCAGTGTAGGCAAGCACGAGCCTACGATCAAGCGCCTGAGCAAGCGGATAGTAAAGCAAAAGATTAGTCAACCAAAAAATGCTGTGTAATCATTCCGGTGTTATCAATTTTGAAGTTGCGTACGCTTACACCGGAACATTTTTGCAGAACTCCCGACCGCGCATAATAAAAGCCTCATCGGCTGACGATCGGCAAGACAATCAAGGAGGTGTAACTTGGTAAGTAATCAACGTGACAAGCGACCAGGCCAAGCGCGCAGTAAAGGCGGGTTTAAACATTTAGGGCGCGCCATCCGCTATCTAGGCCGCTACCGGCAGACAGCGCTGCTCGGCTACCTGGCCCTTTTTCTGAGCACAGGCGCCCAACTCGTTGTGCCGCAACTGGTGCAAAATATCCTGGACGCCGTCGGCCGGGGCATGGCGGCGCGAGCAACCGATGGCGCAACGGATGCTGCCATCCAGGCGCTCTACTGGGCGCTTGCCCTGATTTTGCTCTTCGCTGTCATTCGCGGTATTTTTGCCTTTGCACAAGCCTATCTGTCAGAAAAGTTAAGCCAGAGCGTTGCCTTCGACTTTCGCAATGAATTGTTCGCCAAAATTCAACATCTCTCATTCAGCTATCATGACCGCAACCAGACTGGTCAATTGATGATCCGCGCCACCGATGATGTGGATAAGTTGCGCGTCTTTATCGGTCAAGGCTTACTGATCATTGTGCAAGCTTTTGTGCTCTTGATCGGCGCGCTCACCCTGTTGGCGCTCACCAATTGGAGCCTGACGCTGACCATCATTGTGATTTTGCCCTTGGCCTTGATCCTGTTCATGCTCTTCGGCAGTATCAGCCAACCGATGTTTGCCCAAGTGCAAATGAAACTTTCCGCTTTGAACACGGTCCTGCAGGAAAATCTGGCGGGTATTAAGGTCGTCAAGGCCTTTGCGCGCGAGCCACAAGAGGAAGCCCGCTTCGACAACGCGGCCGAAATCTTGATGCAGCAACAGATCACGCTGGCGCGGGTTTTCAGCTTCCTGTTCCCTTTTATCTTTCTAACCGCCAACTTGGGCCAGGCTGCCGTCATCTATTTTGGCGGCAAGCAAATCATCGGCAATACCTTGACCGTGGGCGAATGGCAAAAATTCAGCCTGTATCTGATCTTAGTCTTTTTTCCCATCGGCCAGCTTGGCTTCATTATCTCGCAGATGAGCCAGGCCAGCGCCAGCGCCACGCGTATTTTCGAGATTCTTGATACGAAAAATGAAGTTGCTGATAAGCCCGGCGCCAAACCGTTGCCGCCCATCCAAGGCCATGTTGAGTTTAAGAACGTCACTTTCCGCTATTTCAGCAGCAGCGAACCAGTCTTGGCCGAGATTAGTTTTGAAGCCAAGCCGGGCCAAACGGTTGCCTTGCTTGGCTCCACCGGCAGTGGCAAGACGACGATCATCAACTTGATCCCGCGTTTTTATGATGTCAGCGACGGCCAGGTGTTGATCGATAATGTTGACATTCGCGACGTGCAACTGGAATCGTTGCGGCGTCAGGTGGGCATTGTCTTGCAAGAGACCAATCTTTTCACCGGCTCGATTCGAGATAATATTGCGTTTGGCCGGCCGGATGCCTCGGACGAAGACGTGATCGGCGCGGCCAAAGCCGCCGCCGCCCACGATTTTATTATGAGCTTTCCAGAGGACTATAACACACCCGTGGGCGAACGCGGCACGACGTTGAGCGGTGGGCAAAAACAACGCATCGCAATTGCCCGCGCCTTATTGCTTGACCCGCGTATTTTGATCTTAGATGACTCAACCAGCAGTGTCGATGTGGTGACCGAAGTGCAGATCCAGCAGGCGCTCGACCGCTTGATGCAGGGTCGCACTAGCTTTGTGATCGCACAACGCATTAGTACAGTAGTCAGCGCTGACCAAATCCTGGTGTTGGACAAAGGCCGCATCGTCGCCCGCGGTAAGCATGCCGATCTGATGGAACAAAGTGAAATCTATGCTGAAATCTATCGTAGTCAATTGGTCGAAGACGCGACGGTGGTAGAAGCGACGAGTGAATCGGAGAAAATGTTAACAGTAATAAGTAATAGGTAAGTGGTAATTATCATCTATCGGTGATGATCACTTACAAATTACCTGTTACTTATTACTTATTAAGGAGAATTCTTATGTTTGGTGATCCACGTCGCCTCTTCGGCCAAGAAACGAGCAAACCGCGCAGTGTTGGCTCTACGCTCAGCCGCCTGGGTCAGTATTTTAAAGCCTACTGGGCTTTGTTGGCGCTAGTGGGCGTCTTACTGGTGGTCAACGCCTGGGTGCAGGTCTATACGCCACAATTAACCGGCCAGGCCGTTGACTGTTACTTGGTGCCTGCTGGTGTGCAGACTACGCAGCCGGCCGCAGGCCAAACAACGGGTGGCGCCACCACGGCCAGCAACGCGGCCCAAAGCAATTGTTGGTATGATAAATTGCCACCCAATGCCAGCGCCGCGCTGCGTACGAACGGCCTGTTGCGCTTAGTGCTCGTCCTGGTAGGGATTTTTGTCTTGGGCGCGCTCACGGGTGGTGCGATGTTCTTTCTGATGGGCTGGACCGGCCAACATGTGTTGCGCCGCTTGCAGGTAGATGTCTTTCATCAACTCCATCGCTTGTCGCTCAGTTTCTATAGTAAGAATGAAACCGGTGATCTGATGAGCCGCATCACCAACGACATCAGCACCATTCAACAGACGCTCACCTTCGCCTTGATCAACGTCCTCGGCGGCGTCTTGCTGATGCTGTGGATCGCCTACACGATGCTGCGGACCGATGTGCTTTACGCCTTGATTAGTCTGGCCGTGGTGCCGCTGATGGTCATCGCGACGCTCTGGTTCAGCAACCAGGCGCGTAAGGCTTTCCGGGTCACGCGTAAGAAGATCGGTGATGTCAACGCCGAGTTAGAAGAAGGCATCGCTGGCGTACGCGAGGTGCAAGCCTTTAGCCGCGAGGGCGCCAACATCGCTTCCTTTCGCGAGAGCAACGCCGCCAACCGCGATGCCAACGTGCGCGCGGTGGCCTATTCAGCGGCGTTGTCGCCTGCCCTAGAAGCGCTTGGCTATCTGGCGATTGCGATTGTGGCGGGCGTGGGTGGCATCTATTTATTGCGCGGGCAAACCCTGGGCGGCGCCGCCGTCTCGTTGGGGTTGATCGTTACGTTCCTCGGCTATGTGCAACGCTTCAATCAACCGGTGCAGCAGATCAGCATTCTCTGGACGAACATCCAGAGTGCCATCGCTGGGGCGGAGCGCATCTTTGATCTGCTCGACGAAGTGCCTGACATTTTG
>JBBREZ010000178.1:0-12209 GCA_038225095.1 Caldilineales bacterium | reverse complement strand
AATGAGATTGCGGGCTTCTTGGTCATCCAAGACAACAACCTGTTTGTAGCGCGCTGCTTTGAAGGTGGCCAGGGCATCGGTCGACATATCTTCGGTCTTGCGACCCAAAACAAACACAAAACCTAGCCGCGACTCACGGCCCATCAATTCGCGCAAGTACGGGAAGAATTGTCGAGCGGCAGCGTTGTCTGGTAATTGCTGTTCAGCCGCTACGTCAAGTACATCAAATTCGTCAAAGAGCAAGAGCGGGCGCTGCTCTTCGCGTAACATCTCGTAGAGAGTTGGCAAGAAGGTCTGTCGAAAGTAGATACCCAGATTGTCAAAATTTTCGCTGGGCGGGGCGGGCATCGCTGCGCTGAACGCAATTGTGGCTGCCAGTTCCGCCAGCACAACACCCATCGGCCGATTGGCGCGATCCATCAGGTCGAAGTAGACCGGCAGAAACGGTGGCGATGGCAGGCGGCGTTGCAATTGGAGCAAAATCGACGTTTTACCGATCCGCCGTTGACCAAACAGCACCACCGCATTGTTATCTGGAGAAGACAACACGGTCTCGACCAAACTCAAGATATCGGCGCGGCCAAAGAAACCCCGGTCCTGACCGAGGGCACGCCCAGCAATATAAGGGTTGCGCGGTTTTGTAGCGGTTGCCAATGCAGTCCTCCCGGGGTGACTGGACAAAGCAAAATGAAACCGTGATGCTAAGGAATTAAACGTAGATTGAACGAAAATTCAAGTGTATCAATCAATTAATGTCTCTTATCATCTACTGTAGGACGACCGGCAGAGTTTGCCTCGCTCACTAAAACAAGCGAAATCCAATAATAATCTATTTTGGAGATGCCGTCGAATTGGGTTGAGAATCCATTTGCCGGTCAATACAACAACGGATGCAGACAGAAACGGATAAAGCGATTTGCGAACCTCTACGAATGCAAATCACAACGAAGCTGCGGATTTTGCAGTATCCGTTCTTGTCTGCATCCGTTGTTGTTAAGCAATGTTCAATCCCAGGGAAAAGCAAACGTCGGCTGATTCGTATAACGCGTCATCGTAAGCCGCAGTTGCGCTCCGCAACCCGGTGCCAGCCGCACCGTGAACGCCGCGCCATCCACCGGCCGCGCCTGCCCATCGATTTCAACACTCACAATCTGATGCTCAGCATACGCGCCACCCTGCACCACGACTGTCCGTTCGTCCACCTGGCTCACATTGACCAGGCTGACCACGGTCTGATCGGCGGTCAATTTTTCGACCAGTGCCGCCACATCTTCGGGCAGCCCAGCGCGCCGCCGCACGGGGTCAAAATAGCGCAGGCGCGCATGAAGTGGGAAGCCCATGCGGCCCGTCGGCAAGCCGCCCAACATCAATTGGGTCAGCACTTCTGTCGTCGCTGGATTGATGTGATTCATGTCGTCGGAGAGACGTGTGTCGGGCGTTGTCGAATCGTTGCGCATCAATTGCACGCGCTCGCGCACTTTGCCCAATTCTCCTTGCAGCGCCTGCACCGGGAAATCGGCATCTTGGCCGTCCAGATAAGCCAGCCAGCGGTCCGGTTGCACCCAACGCAGATCCGCCCGATCCATCGACCAGTAATAGACTTCTAGCGCACCGGAATCAAAAGGTGTAGGCTGGAAGTTGTACCAGTCTGGCTTGCCAGGATAATCGCCGTAAGAGTTCGGCCACATGGTTTTGCCATCGATCGCGCGGGCGTTGGCATTAATGAAGTTGAGGACACCGCGCCAGGTGTCTACATAACGTTGGTCGCCCGTGAACAGTAAGGCATTACCAAAGCCCCAGAAGGCGCGCACATGGGCATACGTGCGGTGCGCGGGCTGGCCCGTCTGCGGCACGATCACGGTAAAACCCCAGCCATAAACACCGCCCCACCATTTGCCCTCGGTCTCCCCGCCAATCGTGCCATCCAGACCAATGTTGGTGGGGATCATGCCGCCATTTGCTTGGGTGCGTTCCACCCAGGCATCAGCATATTCAAGCGCCCAGTCACGATACTTTGGCTCGTGGGCCAGCATGTAGGCATTGAGCGCCAACGTCGTGGTGCAGAGATTCATCGGGTTATCGCCGACGACATCCGTGTAATCTTTGAAGTGGGCGACCATTTCTTCATACGTGCGCTCGCCGTGCAAGGGCGAAAAACGCCCTTCAACCTCAATCGGATCACCGGCCCAGTCTTCGCCAGTGGCCTTGCGCAAGAGCGGGCCACGGCTTCCATTAAACGTGCTGCGGATGATCTTGTGCTGCGGATCATAGTTTGGTGCCTGCGGATCTTCGTTCATGTAGAAACCGGCATACCGCCGCGTGCGCTGTTGGAATAGGCGATCATCTGGGTCGGACAAACCTTGTAGGTAGAAGGCAGAGAAGCCTTCACTATTATGAAACCAGTCGAACATGACCGGGAATTCTTTGTAATACATGCCCTCGCGGGCAAGCGGCACTTCCACGGTTTTGGCTTCGGTGTACTGGCGCAGATGGCCTTCCCAGGCGCGTTTGTACAGTTGCAAAATGACATCTGGCGCACCCAGCGCGTGCAATACAGTCCAGTTAAGGAAATTTTCGGCAGCATCATCCGGGCCATCATTGCCGCCCCAACGCGGGATGCAGAGCAGATAGCCGCGCGCATCGAAGTAGTGGGCGAAATATTCCTGGATGCCCGCGGTCTGGGCGCGTAATAGTTCACGTTCCAAGAGCGCCCAAGCTGGGGGCGCGGTGGGGGTGTTGACAGCGATAGTGAGCATAAATTCTTCTCGTCTCCTTTGATCGTGAGGCCGTGGCAAGGGTAGCATAAAAAGCTTAGAAGCGGTCTGAAAAGTAGAGCTGGCGGTTGACAAGGTGGGTATGCTGAATGTGTGAGCAAATAAAAATACCCAACCGCGCCCAGCGGGCACCCGACCGACAGCCAATGGGATTATATCAAGGAACTGATGCCATCGGCGAAAACAGGAGGACGACCGCGCAGCCTTGAGACGCGCCCGGTCATCAACGCCATTTTGGACGTAACGGTCGGTGGCATCCAGTGGCACCTGCAGCCGCAGGTATATCCGAACTGGAAAAGCGTCTACCACTATTTTCGCAGTTGGCGATAAGACGGCACCTGGAAGCAGATACATGACCCGTTGCGGGCTCGTGTACGCCAGCAAGCGGGACGGCATAAGCATCCCACTGCCGGGAGCTTATAGAGAACGCAAATAGAAGTCGCAAATCGTAGGGCCACGATAGTTCGTGGCCGTACAGTTGAATGTGGAGTTTATTTGCGTTCTCGATTAGATAGTCAGAGCGTCAAGCGGAGCGCCATTCAGGGTGCACACGGCTTCGATGCTGGCAAGAAAATTGATGGCCGCAAACGTCATATCCTCGTGGATACCATGGGCCTCGTGTTGGCGGTGATCGTCACCTCTGCGGCCATTTCCGATCCAGCCGGGGCGCGTTTGCTGCTCACCGAACTCGACTTGGCCGCTTTAGTCTCGTCGTCTTGATGGCCCAGGCCTTTTACCCAGATGATCAGATACCGGTCCCGCAGACCGCTTGGTATCCCAAAACCCATGTCAGTTTCCATGATCTGCTGGCACTGGTCCGTCGGCGGCTTTGGCTCCATTGTTTTTTTCAGACAGATGCTTTTTTACCTGATCTGCGTTTAATCACGACCACTCAGCTCGAACATCTGCTTTCTGCTGTTTGTTATTAACTTCTTAATGTGCAAAGGCGAGCTAAGGCCAGGATGACCGCTTGCGCACCGCCAATCACCCAAGGGACAATCGCTTTGAGCGACGAATGAACGATCAGCGTCATGCCCAGCGTGACGCCCAATTGGCGCAGATCGGCGCTGAGCGATGACACGGTTGGCGGCAGCGGTTGGCTGAGTTGGGTGACTTCGGACATAAATTACCTCCGTTGGCGAATGACATAGGCGGCAATGCCGACGGCGCAAAGCACCACGAAGCCTGCCAAAACAGCGATGAGTAAGCGTGACCTGGATATCGACAAGCCGGGCATTTGGCTTTGTTCGTTGATGGCTGGATTTGCCAACGCAACTGGTGCTGCCGTACGCGTGGCATTGGTGGCAGCGGCGAGGGCATCCCCGGCCAGCGGATTTTTATCAAAGATCTTAAGCGCAATATCGCTGGCTAAGTTCTCGACCGCCAGCACAACGACCCCGTCCGCCTGTGCCACGATTTCGCTGTGCTGCGTGATCTGCTTGGCGGCGTCCGGCTCGTAGGTGTTCCACGACTCTACCGTATATTGTGCATTGGGCCGAAAACCAGGGAGGGCAATCGAAGCCGAGACTGGCGCAATCGTAACGCCGTCGGCTACATTTTTCCACGTATTTTGCGCATTTTGAACCCACAAATGCGCCTGTCCATGCAGCAAATCCTTTTGGCCCCAGACGCGTAGCGCAGGCGACGAAATTGTGGCTGCTAGATCGATATAATGGCCGTTGTTGAGCGGCACGTCATGGATGAAGTTATAAAAAGTTTTGTACATGGACCGATAATCGTGATCGCCCGCCTTGTAAATTTGGTCTTGCGTGGGCGCGCCTGTCCAGTACATTTCGATCAACGCACCAACGTTCAGGCCCGCCCAGATGAAATTGTGCAACCACAGGCCATTGGTGGTGTTTTGGGCAAATAAATCGGCGTTGTCAAACGCAAATGCAGTCTCGCCCCGCACAACCGGTTTGTTCGGCCCAGCGGGCTGGTGCGCGCCGTAATGCAGGCTGAGTTTCTGGCTAAAGAGCGCCGAGTCATTGAAATCAGCAACGTTATAAAGCGTGTCAAAGGGCTTTTCGTCAGTTTCGTGAGCATAATGATGAACGTCGGCGTAATCAACATTGGGATAGGTTGGACTGTTCCAAAATGACGTGGGAAAGTCGTTCCAAAAAGAAGTCGTCACCAGATGCAGATCCGGCTGCTGCGTCGGTTGCCCCGTAGGAATAAAGGCCGTGCGAAAATACTTGCCCATTTCGTCGGCGAGCGCATAGTGCAGCGGTTCGTTGGGATCGCCTTCGTTGACCAGTTCCCACGAATGGACGTGGGTTGAATAGCCCCAGCGCGCCTGTAAATAGCGCCACCAGGTCTCTTGCAACCAACGCACCTTGGTTTTGCCCGCGCTTTCTCGGCCATCGCCCCAAAAGAGCTTGAAATTTTGGTCAATTGGCTGCGCAGGTGAAGGTGTGCCGTCCTTTTGAAAAATGTTGAGCAGATAATCTTGCTTTTCCAAGACCACCAGTTTGAGATAGACATCCGCCTGTTGCGCTTGGTCCAACAAGGTGTCGAACACGTACGAATTGCGCTGCGCAAAATATTCGTGTTGCGCCATCCACGGTTTGTAGATAAGGTTGGGGCCAAATTGCCCATTGCCTACATTCTCTTCAAGCCACACATAATCAACCAGCACATCACCGGCAGTCGCATTTTCAATTGCCAGATGAAATAAGTCTAGAAAATCACGATCAGCGCTGTTAAAGTTGCCTTCGAGGATGTCCCAGCCTGGATTGTCGCTATCGGCCTGATGCGACCAGTGTTCGTTAGTGCTGTAGCTAGTAGCCAGCACCTCGCCAATGCCCGGCTGATAGCAGCGCGCCCGTTCGTTGTCGGACCAGAGCCAACTGCCTAGTTTGACCGTAAAGCCAAAAGGCGATCCCGCCAGTTTCGGCCCCGTCAAGTTGTGCGTGCGGTAGCGAACGCGCACGCGATAATTGGTATTGCGCTTGACGGGTAGCGGCGGCGTTTGCCAGCCCAGCACCATGCACGGCGCAAAATCCCATTGCTTGCCATCGGCATACGTTGTTTCATTTTGCGAAAGCCAGAGAAAAGTTTCACTTGCGGGGCGGGCCAGCGGCGCGTCGACGCCGGGCTTCAATTGAAACGGCCAGGCCACATCATAACGCAAACGAGCATCTGGCAACGCGCCATTATGCAGCGGATTGTAGGAGCGCCACGGACTCCAGGCCGCCCCAAAAATCGAGAGTTGCGACGGCAGCCAAGTGCGAATAAACTGAATGCCATTGGCGGCCAGGGTCGGCAAGCTCGCCTGCAAATCGGCTACAGACAAATTGTAGCCGAGCGCAGGAAAGTAGCTGCCATTATCAAATTCAAAATAGCGCGTATCATGCTTGCTGACGCGGATGAAGCCTTTGTCCGTAGACGAGATGACCGCGAAGGTTGTCGGCGCGCGCTCAAACTTTCCCCTGGCATCTTGCAGGGTCAGCTTGTATTGCCAACTGCCCGCTTGGTTCGGCGCAAAACGCACTTTCCACATAAAGTCATTGGTGGGATAGATCCAGGGTTGGTCGTCCTTGTTTTCGTTTACAAACGCTTGGTAATAAAATGCCGGCTGTATGTATACCGTTTGCCAGTTGTCGGGCGTGAACAGGGCATTCACCGTCACCCCCGCGCCCGGCTCAACCCCAGGCGGTGGCGCGGCGTCGTAGGGCCACTGCAAATTTTTGGCCGCTGTATCAACCTGAAAGTTGATCTCAAATTTTTCGTATTGGGGAATTTGTCCGTTGGGATAACTGGCGGCGTTGGTTGAGACCGCGTGCAGGCGTGATGGTGTGGCTTGTTGCGCGTGGACCGTTGGCATGCTGCCCAGGATCATGGCTAGCCAAAGCCAGATGGCAATTAATAGCAGAATTTTCCTTGAGAAATATCGCATAGTCATATGAGAGTAAACAATGAATGATCAGCACTAACGGCCACGGGTGGCTTTCATCAACGGATTGTAGCTGTTCAAGGAAAATCCGAGAAACCTGAATAATACGACAACGGTACATTAACTGGTTGTAGGAGTGCAGCGCACGGGTAGCCGGTGGTCGCGTATGGGTAGCTTGTGTGACCCGTGCAATGCACTCACGAATCTAACGTTGGCGTAATAATTACAACGGATTTGACTTCTGGCAACAAGCAACGTTTAATTTAAGCTTGTCAGACAGTAGTTTATCATACTTAAGACGTACGCAACTAGCCTGCGACCACGTTCGGGTACAGCTCAGGTTGGAATCGCCTAAGTGCATTGCACTGGTCAGGCTGATCGGGGTTATCCACTCAGGTGATGACCAGTGCGCTGCACGCTGCCTGCCCCCAACCTGAGCTGCACCCACCACGTTCGGCCTATCAACGCCGGCGCGATCAACGATTGGCTTGCTCGAATATTCAACCTTCCCACTCAATAAGCTACAGGAGAAAGTTATGAAATACCGTTATGCCGAAATGACCTGGCCCGAATGCAAAGCGGCGGCAGATGCTGGCCGCGTGGCCGTGTTGCCCGTGGGCACCTACGAAGACCACGGCCAGCATCTGCCGATTGATGTCGATGTTGTACTCAGCAGCGAAATCTGTGAACGGGCGGTGGCGCGCATGCCCGACGAGGCCGTATTAGCGCCCGCGGTGACCCACGGCTACAGCCCGCATCACATGGACTTTCCGGGCACGATTACGATTAAGTGGGATACGTTTGTGAACTATGTGCGCGATGTCTGTTGTAGTCTAGGGCACCACGGTTTTACGCGCATTCTGTTGGTCAATGGTCACGGTAGCAACGCGCCATTGGTGGAAATGGCGGCGCGCTTGACGATTTTGGAAACCGAAGGGCGCGTGCTCTGCGCCAATGTTAACCATTGGGGGTTGCGTAAAGCGCGCGAAGTGGGCAAAATGGTGCGCGAGTCAGACTTTGGCGGCACGTCGCACGCCTGCGAGTTTGAGACGTCGCTCTACTTAGCCTTGAAGCCCGAACTGGTGCAGATGGACAAAGCCGTCGATGAACGTTCCTCGCTGCCAGCGAGCTTTCAAACCGATCTATTGGCCGGCAAGCGCGCCGATGGCTCGATCGCGACTTTGATGCCCTATTGGAGCACGATGTCGGTGAGTGGCACCCGCGGTGACGCGACCAAAGCGACGCGCGAAAAGGGTGAGAAATTTTTGGAAGCAGGGATTGAAGGCTTGATCGAGCTGGTGCGCGAATTAAAGGCAACGGAGATTCGACCGCGGCAGGACCATCATTGAGGATAGTGCGGAGTGGGGAATGCGGAGTGCGGCGTGGGGGATGAACACTTCGCATTCCGCATTCTGCATTCATCACTCCACACTAGCGTCGAGCCGTGAGGCTGTTTTGTCGGTATCGCGGGGTGGGGCTGGAGATTATCGGGTGCTGCACTGCGTGTAAGGTGGCAAGCTGTGCTTCGAAGCAAGTGAGCAGCCGGAGCAGGCGTTCTGTCTCAAACGCCTGCCAACTGCGTAGAACCAGACGGAGCAGGCCAAGCATTGCATAGAGGCGCACGCGCCGGTGTAATTGTTCGGCGTTTTGCTGCGAATAGCCGAGCTCTGTTGTGTACGTGCGCAAAAAATGAGCGCATAACTGGTCGACCAGGCTTGGATTAGGCGTGCTCGTTGGCGCATTGAGCGGATCTTGGGTTGCGTCCAAAATTAGCACTTGCAAGGTCGCCTGGAATTGGCCTAGATCAAGCGCTGGTTCGGCCTGACAGACACGGTCAAAATCCATTAAACCGCCGAATGTCTGGTCAAAGCGCGGTTGCGTGATCGTGAAATCACCGTGACTGAAACAGAGTGGCAACGCTGTGGTGGTGGCGGCAAAGGCGGTGATGGCTTGGAGACCGGCTTGGAGTCGGCTTGCCAACGCGGGTGACAGGGGCCGGACGCGGTCGATGTTTGCTTGCAAGGTGGCCAGTTCGATTGTCAACGTGCGTGGCTGGCCCAGCCCAATTCTGGATGTATGCAGGGCGGTCGCGATGCGGGCGCTGGCGTCAAGTGCCTTTTCTAAGGTCAACGTGCCAGGCTGAAGCGGCAATGTTGCTTGATCGCTGCCGGACCGCTGTACGTAGGCCGTGAGCAATTGGGGCAGTTGGGGCAGCCCGCGGATCTCTTCTAGGAGCACGAGTTGTAACGCCGGATCATAAGCGACGAAGTGCGGAAGCTGGAAACGATAGGCAACATTGTCTTCCTGCATCCGCTGCCGCAACGCAGCCAGAATAGGGCCGGTCAATTCACCACGGCGCTCTGCCGCCACTTTGCCATAGATGATCTGGCGACCAATTTTGCGCGTGTTGGTCAACTTACCATCAATCTGGTAGCGCAGCAAGCAACCGGCCTGCTGCGCATAGTCGACGACGTTGACCGCACATTCGTTGATCAGAAAACGTTTGTTTTGTGCCTCAGGCAAGGTTCTCTGGAACAGATCGATCATGAGCTCTGGATTGGTCAAGCTGACAAGCGCGGGCAACTGGCTGTCAAGTGGGAAAAGCTGCACAACCAAGTTGAGCGCACCCACCTGAACAAATGGCGCCACAAAAGGCGTAATCTCTAAAAATTCTGTGACTTGAGCCGCCAGCGGCATCAACTGCTGGCGTAGATAATTTTGGGTTGCGTGTTGGGTGGCAAAGAGGCGTGCCAGCAACGAAGGTGACCAGGTCTGTCCACCGGCGTGTTCGCGCACTTCAAGCGCGTACACCAACAGACAACCTTCGCTTGGTTGAACGTTTGCTTTTTCAACGGTGCAACGCGTAATCGTGTAATCGCGGCTGCGCAATGGGCCAATCAGCGCATTTTGTAGGTGTTGGCGCATGACCTCGGCGTCCAATGCTACGGTGATGCCGGGGAACTGGTTTTCTAGCTGTGGGCTGTAGCGCAGTTCAAGCGCTCCGTTTGGTAGCGGGAACGCAGCGGCTGTGGCTGGGGGCGTGTCAGCGCCCGGTTGATTGGCTGGACGCGCGACATTGGTTGTGATGGTGGGCGTTTGTTTTTGTGTGTACATCTCTTCAATCTTACCATTTTTGAGCACGATGATCTTGTCCGCTCGGTCAATTTGAGTGCGATCGTGTGCAATCAAAAGAATGGTTTTGTCCGCCATCAGTCTTAGGCGCGCTGACGTCACCAGTTGACTGGCAATGGTTGGCACCTCTAGGATCAGGATGGGTGCGTTGCGCAGGCAAGCGCGCGCCATCGCAATACAGTAGCGCTCTTCTGCTGCGAGCTTAACCCCTTGTTCGCCCAACAAAGTGGCATAGCCCTGCGGCAAATTTTCAATCAACGCATGGGCATTCGCCTGGAGGGCCGCTGCGCTGATCTGTTGCTGGGTCGCTGTAACGCAACCATAGGCAATGTTTTCCGCCACGCTGCTGTTGAACAGAATTGGCTCGTGCAGCAAAACGTCAAGCTCGGCGGGCACTGCTGAGGAGAGCGAGCGCCGCGCGTCAGCGTCGCCGATGATGATTTGGCCGGTTTGTGAAATATGCAAATTAGCCAGCAATTCGGTGATGATCTGGCCGCCGGTGGCGGTGGGGCAGACAAGCGCCAGCATTTCACCTGGATTCAGCAGCAGGCGAGCATTTTGTAAGGTCTGGGGTGCTGGACGAACACTTGGGCTAAGGGTGCGTGCTGAATTTGTTGCCGTAATTGGGAGGTTCAGTGGCGTGGTATGGCGTTCTGTAGGCGTAGCGAGCAGACCACGCCAGGGTGCCGTCCGCTGGGCGGCGGCTGTATCGGTGAAGGTAAAGTTAGGATCTAAGAGGGTGCCGATGCGTTCGATGCTGGCATAAATTTGGTCAAGCGTGTGCCAAGCCTGGATCAGGCTGCACGTTGGCTTGAAGAGCCGCTGAATGAGCAAGATACAGAGCAGCCATAGGCCAGCGGTGATACTGGCCTGAGTGATAAGCCACAAGCCCAGCCCGATGACCAGGGCAATGGCTAACGCCTCTAGGGCCTTGCTGCTCCAAATGAATTGGACCTGGCGGGCCGCCGCCTGGCGCGCCGTCGCCATCGCACTTTGATTGTACTCGGCAAAGCGATGTTGCGTGTAGCTTTCATGGCTGTAGGGCTGGACGACGCGGACCGGCAAGAGGAGATCCTGCGTCATGTTGGCCAACTGGTTTTCCTGTTCCTGTTGCGCTTGGGTTGCCAGCTCGAGTTGGCGGGCAAAATGTTGAAAAAAGCCGGCCAGGATGAGCACGATTACTAGACTGAGCCAGGCCATTTCGCGCGAACTAAACCATAGGAAAAGGAATGTACTGAGCAGGAGCAGCAAGTTGCCCATACTCGCGGGCAGCGCTCCCGTGACAAAATTTTCCAAAGCAATCACATCGCGCGCCGCGCGGCGCAGAAGCGCGTTGATTTGTTGGGGATCTTGCGCACCACCGGCGATCTGTTGCAGATGGGCAAACAGCGCCATGCGCAATTGATAGCCCAACCGGCGGCCACCATTGGCCATGGCCAACTCTGCCCATGCCGTGGTCAGACTATGCAGCAGGACAAGCAGAACCATTGTGAGCAGCAGCGTTATACTTGTTATAAGCAAAGATGAGGGGAGCGCCGGAAAGTTAAAGCCAGTCAAAAGATCGGGGCGCTTGCCCAGCCAGTAATCAACCAAGTAGGCCACAGGCCACCATTCAAAAATGGCCGTGATGGCGCTGACCACTAATAGCAGGAAGGCCAGGACAAACCAGCCAACTTGACCCGCCAGACAGTGATTGAGCAGCCACAAGCCGTCGCGAAAATAAGTGGATTGGCTAGGTTGCTGCTTTTGGGCCGGGAGCAACGGCTGTGGATGGTAGACTTGGATCGACTGACTCATGCCTGAATTTCCCCTGGTCGGTTATAGGCTATTGCGAAGACGCGGTGGTGCAGCTGATGATCGAGCAAACATCAGCGATTAATCGAATAACGGTGATTCAATGAAGCGCAGGCGGGGAACCAAGGCTTTATTATCATGCTGCTGGTTTGGCGTATACGATCATTTGGTGCACACGATCATTTGGTGCACACAATCATAGGGGCGTATAAAATTATATAAGCTATCAGGTTGGCTTAAAATCTGATAAACTACACTAAATTTATTTGTTCAAGTATAACAGATTATAAAAGAAAATAACTTACAGGATCCTTTCTGTTTTGTGGAAAATTAAGCCTTGCACTAACTAACCTTGTGCCATGTCTATACCTGCGAACGGGGAAGTTACCAGGTGTTTTTCTTTCGTAAAAATTTGGGCAATTCGTGACTGTTGTTGCCACTAATATAGATAAGACATGATTCGGAATAAATAATCACAGGGGAAACAGGCTTCGACGCTTCGAGGTGAGCCTCAGCCGAACCGTGAGCGACTCGACTGAGCGTTCGACTGAGCGCTCACGCCGAAGTCGCGTCGAACGTCTCAGGCGAATGGTAGACAAGTACACAGGGATACA
>JBBREZ010000177.1:0-12234 GCA_038225095.1 Caldilineales bacterium | reverse complement strand
TGCTACCAGAGAGAGAGCTGCTCACAGAAAAACAACAGAGGAATTAACCGGCAGTTTGGGTGGATTCGAACTTCGTCTCCAACCCCCTGTTAATTCGTTCCTTTATTCCTTTTCGTAATCCGTACCTCTGGTGGCACCGTCCGCTACCTGAGTTTTGACGCCTGATTTTGTCAAAAGTCCAATATAAAAACAGAATACGAGTAAGTAAATATTTCGCATTTATAAAGTGCTACGTGTTATAAGGCAAACCTACAACACAATTATTTTTACTTAATCTAATTGTTCATACTGCAAAAATTGGCGCAGTGTAGTGACCGCACGGTATTGCAGCGCCTTGATCGAGCCTTCAGTTTTGTTCATCATTTCTGCCACTTCGCTGATATTATAGCCCTCTAAAAAGCGTAAACTGATTACCTCGGCCTGCTCGTCCGTTAGACGGCTGATGGCCGCGCGCAAACGTTCTGCATCCAATTTCATTTCAGCATTGTGGGCAGGGTTTTGATCGTCAGCAGACAACATGGGCTCATCGTCCAGCGCTACCTGAACGTAATGGCCGCGCTGACGATAGTGGTCAATGACCAAGTTGTGAGCAATCCGATATAGCCAGCCCGAAAACGAGCTATGCCATGCTTTACGGTTGCGAATCGCTTCCAGCATTTTTAAAAATACCTGGGCTGTTAAATCTTCAGCCAGCGTCTGTTCACCTGTGCGACGAAAGATATAGCTGTAGATCTTGACTTCGTACCGATCATAAAGTTCACCGAGCGCAGCCTCATCATACTGAATGGCCGTCTGCAGCAGTTGTTCTTCGCTATATTCCGTAATCAATGTTGATCCGGAGTCACGAGCAAAGTTTAAAGGCGTACTATCCATGATGACGTAAAGAAGATAAAAAAATTACGGTGAATAGTTACAATAAAAAATAGCAACAAACAACGGACCATAAACGACAGACACGCGTTTGTCGTTTATGGTCCGTTGTTTGTTGTCAATTATCTCTATCCCAATCGGTCAGTAGGCACAAGTCAAATGCTAAATGGGAGAATTGTCGTTGGTTTTAACCAGGTTTTTGGTCGCCGCATGATTGAGGTGCAGGCGCCAGTAAACTTCGTAAATTCGTTGGATAGCAGTGAAGTTAGTGAGCACAGCCAGGACCCAAAGAATCGGGATGATCCAACCGAAGATCAAGCCGACAATTAGCAAGAAGAGACGCTCAGGTCGCTGTAGCCAACCTGCTTTACATTCCACTTTTAACGCTTCTGCACGCGCTTTTACATAGCTGACCATCAACGAGCCGACTAAAATAGCAAAAATCAAGACCAATTCAGTGCGCATGGCAGGGTTGCCAGAGTAGAAATAGGCAAGGGCAAAAAAGGTGACACTTTCGCTGTAACGATCCAGCGTGCTGTCAAGAAAGGCACCAAATGTACTCGATTGCTCAGTAATGCGCGCCAGTGCCCCATCCAACATATCGAACAAGGCCGCGCCAAACAGTAGCCAGCCGCCTAAGCGGAAGTTACCGTTAGACAGAATAATGGCACTTACACCAGTCAGCATGAAGCCGGTGAAGGTCACCTGATTGGGCGTAACCCCTGTGTCACGGATCCAATAAACCAGGCGACTGAGGGGTCTAGCAAAAAATTGGCGCCCATATTTTGATAACATGGTTAGAATTCCCTGGATTTGTCAATAAGCAATCAGTATCCATCTCTACTCATCGGCGAAAGTGGACAAAACAGGCGAGAAACTTGCGATCAATTTGTCCATTTGTACACTTTGTTAGACCAGCAAATATTTGGTTTAGGCTGAAAAGTGTGCAAATCGCCATGCGCACACTGACATGGAGCGATAATAGACACGATCGACCGATGGGCCAAATATTCGTACGCTGGTATCTTACACGTTGACCGTAGGATAGTCAACAAACGCCAGAGAGCGCGGCCTGGTTTTAGGGTTATTAGAAGCCAGCACAATCCGCAGCAAAGCGGTCATCCGCGTGTTCTGCTTCAAGAACGGAAGCAGAACACGCGGACACAGGAGCAATCCTACCTTCTACTGATTACACTTAGGCGATTCCAAATCAATAAGGATACGAGCTGGGCCTATTGACCGACCTGACAGGTGAAGCCTTTTCCACCTGTCAGGCGTCGACCTGAGCTCTGCCGAAGGTCTCGATCCCGGTATCCTTATTGATTTGGAATCGCCTTAGCGTACGACAAACGGCAACTGAAGCTGGCTACGCGTGCACATCATCACAACAGGAATCAGCCGGACGTTGTCTGGCGGCATACCGACACGCGCATCGGCCACAATTACCACTAAAGCTTGCTTAAACTTTTGCTCAGGCGCAATCTGTGGATCAGCATTCAACGTGAGTGTATCGGGTATAATATCTGATTTAGAGCTAGCTTTAAGCCAAGGCACGCCGGAAGGCCAGATGCTTTCCACGCCGCTAGCCGACACTTCTCTTGCGCCAACCGGGCCCACACTTGCTTCATGGCCTGCGGCATCGCGCACGATCAGCTCACCTTGCGCATTGATGTAACCGCGGTCGATGGGCCCGGTCAAGGCAGCTTGGGCGGCGGCCACATCTGGCGAATTGACCACCGCAGCCGTATATTTGACCCCTGCCGAACCGCTCATACTAACGGTTTGGGTCATAATTGTCGCGGTGGGGGTGATGCATTCTCCCGAATAGGAGAACAACACGCCTGCCGGGTTTGGCGTTACCTGGGCGCCGCTCACGGTTAAAGAGAGTGTGATCAAGAATGGTTTATTGACTACGGCAGCGTTGCTGTCAAAGGCAATCGTGGTCGTATAGACGCCTGGCGTCAAATTTTCAGCATTGAAGTTATAGGTGAGCGTGCTGGGCGTCTGCGATGTCGTCGGCGCGATCTGGAACCAAGAAGGAACGCCAGTAATAAAGAAAGGCGTTGCATCAGCCGAGCCACAGTTCGTCAATAGCAGATCGTTCAGTGAAGGACCGACAATCCCAACCGGCAACCGCGTTTCCAATTTGCTCTTGGTGGCGCAGAATTGTGGACCGGTGGCAAAGCCGTTCTTGTCAAGATCACCGATCTTAATACTGCGGCGATTGGTGGTTACCGTGCGCGTGGCGGCATTTTTAGAATTTTCTGGATGATCAAAGATCAACATCTTATTGTTACGGATGAGGACCACTTCCTCTCTGCCGTCGCCATCAATATCACCGCCAGCGCCGGCACCGTAGCCATTATCCGTGTCTAATGGCTGCTCCAATTCGGAAGGAATATCACTCTGATTGTCGCCACGTGGGATCAAACGCGCCAAACCTTGCTTTGAAGGAATATTGCGGATCATGAACGCTTCTTGCTTTTTGTCACCATTAATATCGGCACCAAATACAAAGCGGGGGCCAGGGTCGAAGACTTCCTTACGAACTTCCGTGAATTCCTGATTATCACCGTTCCATTGCCAGACGTAGAAACTTGGCAAACCACTGCCATCGCGTACAGCCACTAGCTCTTTTTTGCCGCCACCATCCCATTGTAAAAATGTTGCATACTTCCAGGGAGCAGAATTGCTGCCCTTAGCTCTGCCAATGCGCCCAATTCCGCTGTCAACACGGTAGACGTTAAGCTCGCCGCCAGTGGTGTCCTCATCCACCATGACGAGTTCATCGGCGCCGGTGCCATCAAAGTTGCCAGAAGCCAATGTCTGCCAATTGTTAGAAAAGGTTTTATTGGCATGTTCCTGCCAATCGCGGCCCGTAGGCGTCGGGCTGGTTGCCTTGAGAATCACCATCCGCTGCACGTCCGTTGGATCCTTTTTGTCGGCGCTGTTGAGTTCATAGAGATAGGCAATTTCATCACCAGGGACGTTCACATCATAATTGCCGGCGTTTACCAGGACTGGCTTGCCTTTTAGCGGCACATCATAGAGTTTGGCCCAAGGAATGCCATTGGGCGTCTTCTGGCCCACACTAACGGGTTGCCCCGGCGAGACTACAGGATCGTAGACGACAAGTTCGCCATCAGAACCGCCGCCGCGAATCCCAATAATCTCATTATCGCCATCATTATTAACATCACCCAAGGCAAAATCGCGAAACCCCGTCCCGTGCACGGTGCCATCAGCATTCTTATCTAAATCGCTCGACCAATCTACCAATGGACCGCCGGTGGTCTGCCAATCCAAGACTCGGATGACGCCATTGGCATCAATATAGACGATCTCTTTCGAAGCATCAGCGCTAGGCGTATCGACCTGATCTGGCGCGGCAGTCTCTGCCCGCACCGGCAAGGCACGGAAGGCTGGGCCTGGCAGGCTCGACAGGAGGAAGACGGCCAGCGCAAAGAGTAAGAGCAGCGGGCGCTGGCTCAGTGGGCGCTGTTTCATCAAAAACATCATTTTTTTGTTCTCCTTAATTTTTGTGACTGTGAAGAGATCAGCAACGTTGTGCCGTTAAGAAAGCAAACTTCAAAATCTCAGGCTTGGAACACAGTAAATTCATGTCTAGGCGCAGTAAGTTGATCCAGCGACTTTCCATGCCGAACAGCAAGATGCCTATTCGTCGCGGCGGAACGCTATTCGGCAAAGTTCGGCCCATGATACGCGATTTCATTGATTGCTTTCTGAACTTATACGTTAATTTGGCTATAAAGTGATGGTTTTTAAAGTGACATTTATCTGCTGCGCAAGCGATTACTTTGCAATAAGCACAAGAATACGTTGCTCATTCTGTCAAATAGCGGTATGCTACAATTAATAGACTAGTATAATTTTTCGTGGCGTCATTGTACATCAAAGTGTAATCTGTCAAAAGCCAGCTCTATGTAGTTATACTGATGAGCATAAAGCAGTAACGCTTGTGGCAGGAGAATTAGAGATTACCTCGTCAATCTCTACTCTCGTAAAAATGTTCGCTTATGACGCTCATGCGTATATCAACCGAGCCTAATATTTTTTTGTCACCCATATTTTAATGTCACTAATCAGGAGGATACTCTATGCCATCACCGGTTCGAGTCGCGGTAACAGGCGCAGCCGGCAACATTGGTTATGCTTTACTCTATCGCATTGCCAATGGTGATCTCTTTGGGCCAAATCAGCCGGTCATTTTGCACATGTTGGAAATTACCCCAGCTCTGAAAGCGTTGGAAGGCGTCGCTATGGAGTTAGATGATTGTGCCTTCCCGCTGCTCGCGGGTATGGTGCTGTCCGACGACGCTAATACAGCATTTAAGGATGTCAATTGGGCGCTATTGGTGGGCGCGCGTCCTCGCTCTAAAGGCATGGAACGCAAGGATTTATTGAATGCTAATGCGGCCATTTTTTCGGTGCAAGGCAAGGCGCTCAACCAGGGAGCGGCCACTGATATCCGTGTGCTCGTCGTGGGCAATCCGGCTAACACCAATTGTTTAATTGCGAAACACAATGCGCCGGATATTCCGGCAGAGCGCTTTACCGCCATGACGCGCCTAGACCATAATCGCGCGGTCAGCCAATTAGCGCAAAAGGCGCAAGTGCCAGTTACAGCAGTCAAAAAAGTCACCATTTGGGGCAATCACAGCGCCACCCAATATCCGGATGCTTACCATGCGGAGATTGCAGGCAAGCCGGCCGCTCAGGCGATTAATGACGACGCCTGGATCAAGCAAACGTTTATTGCAACGGTGCAGAAACGTGGTGCAGCCATTATCGAAGCGCGTGGGCAGAGCAGTGCCGCCAGCGCCGCCAATGCTGCCATCAACCATGTGCAAACCTGGCATCAAGGCACAGCGCCAGACGATTGGATTAGCATGGCGATCCCCAGCACCGGTGCCTATGGCGCGCCAGAAGGTGTGATCTTTGGCTATCCAGTGACGGTGAAAAATGGAAAGATTTCCATTGTGGAAGGGCTGTCACTGAGCGATTATGATCGCCAGATGCTAGCAACGACCAGCCATGAACTGCAAGAGGAAAAAGCGGCCATCGCTGATCTGCTCAGCTAGGCTGGCTAGCGAGTGCGGGGAATAGCTTTACGCACGCAAAGGTAAACGAGTTTTTTCGGCTTTGCGTGCGCTTTACCGCTCCCAAGCCTATCTTCGCTAGACCTCATCAACCCTTTAAACGCCTTGAACCGAGCCATCCGATGTTATATATACTGAACAAGGGAAGAGATGCTAATGCCTAATGAAGACGAAAAGGGTAGACGAAGCGGCATAGCATCGAAGCAGTCGTAGCCAAGCAAGCAGCAAGCTGGCGCTTGAAATCAACGAACAAGCGCGGCAAGTGCTCGACTAGGCAAGGGATCACCAGCCGCAGCGTAGCCGACAGCGCAAGCGGCAAGTGGTATCGTTGAAAAGCCTAGGCAAAGCCGTGCTAGACATCAGTCAAACTGCCAGTGGGTCGCTCACGACCGGCTAGCGCTCGCTTGCCAGCTACTGGGCATACAGGCATCGCCACGCGGCAGAGCGAGGCGCATTGGCTTGACCATCCGCTGGCGACGCGCAAGCAAGCGGCGCCTCGACCGGCCTCAAACGCAGTGAGCCAACGCTACGCCGGCAAAGCAGGCAACCTTCATGCAAGAAGCGCTTGAACCCGTGCTCGCAGCGGCGCACCAAGCGGAATAAAGTCTACTTTGTAGCGGCCGCCAATTTTGTGCTGGCTCGCCGATCTCTGGTCCTTTTCGTGCCAGCACCTTTAGGCCCCCGTGAAGTATAAGTCGTTCGGCGGCCGTCCTCGGCACGTGGCAGGCAGTTGTTTACTTCAAGGGCTCGGCTACGACTGCGGCGGTCTTCTCTTTAGTGCCAAGTCGGGTCTCGGTCCGGGCGCTCGGCGTTAGATTGGACTGGATGATCTGATGCATGCGTCCTGCAATATTGTCCCAGCTATGATGGGCTAGCAGGTTTTGTTCTTTTGCTGTACGCTGGACGCGCGCCTCGGTGGTTTCCGCTAAGGCAGCTTCCACTTGGGCAACGAATTCTTCCGGCGTATGACCCACGCGCACGTAGCCCCCATATAGCTTAATGATGTCTGGGATCGGGGTGGAAACGACGGGTTTGTGCGCTGCGATATATTCCAACGTTTTGGTGGGGCTGAGATAGCGCGTGGCTTCGTTCATGGCAAAAGGCACGAGCGCCACATCAAAATAAGCCAGATATGCCGGCAACTCTTTGTAATCCTTCATGCCCAAGAAGTGCAGGTTGGGCGCCTGTGGCAGTTCCGCCGGATCGATCTTGAGCACAGGGCCCAGCATGACAATCTGCCATTCGGGATGGGCATTCGCCAGATGAGCCAGGAGCGGCAAGTCCATTCGTTCATCAACCACCCCAAAATATCCAAGGGTCGGCGCAGTGATGTTAGTCAGATCAGCCGGACGCGCCAGTAACTCGCTGGCCGCTTTGGCAAAGTGGACCACTTCCACGCCGCTGGGGAAGAGATGTGTATTCGCATTATAGGGCAGCCGAGAACGATAAAGACTAGCGCCACCCGTGAAGACAATATCTGCCGCCTGCAAAAGCCGTCGATCCTGTTCCTTTAAGGCGGTCGGCGCACCCTTGAAGGCTGCTAACTCATCCATCACATCGTAGATCAAAAGTTTATGCGGCAACGCTTGTACAAACCGTGATCCCATTGGCGTGTAGAGCCACAGGATGGGGTCGTGATACTCCTCTGCGGCCAGATAATCAAGCAGCAAACGTTCATAGGTCGCTTGCGTGGCGGGATCGTTATGACCAATCCAGTAGTGGCTATCTGCTGGCTGTTGCATAACGGCCAGCGTCGTGGTGGCGCCGGTGTGTGTGTTGCCAATATAGGTAACCAGGCGCGGCTTTGTGATCTCGGTGCTGGTCACCGGTTCTTCGACAAAGAGCACCCGATAATTCTGCGCCAGACGAGCCAACAAATGTTGTGGCCGTTGCCACACAAAACCCCAGCGTAAGTGGCTAATACAAATTAAGTCTTGCATAAATTCCTCGCTTTCATGGTCAGTGCGTTGTTGATAAAGGGTAAAAATAAACGGGTAATAATCTGTAGAGTGAGCATCTGATAGACAAACCAAATAAAGGTTGCACATTTGCAGAGGCACGGTATACCGTGCCCGTCCAGTTAGATTGTGCAGAGTCTATTTGGTTTGTCTATGAGGATGCTCACTCCATGTTACCGAACTAAATTTTAATCTTCATCAACAACACACTGTTGGATATTTATAAACAGCGTTTAAGCGGCTGACAAGCCGGTCATCCCACCACCCAAGCACAAAGTGACGCATTGTGTCCCCAAAGGTAATAGACATGATCTGGATTTACAAAGATGGGTAGACAGGTGATGCCTGCTGATGCCGAATCTGTCTAATAAAGTTTACTCATGTTTTACTTGCCAAGGGCGTAGGGAGTAAGGATGTGGGATTAAGCCGAATCCTTACTCTCGTATCGGATAAGTTCGTCTCAAGTAATTCGTCAAAGAGCGCTTCCCAGCGCTGTGCCACCACCGCAACGCAATATTCACGCTCAACCTTGCGGCGTAAATTACGCCCCAAGTGACGGCGTAGATTGGGGTTCAAAATCAATTGCTCCATGACCGTAGCCACAGCCGTGGGCGCTTCATGCGGCACGAACAGACCCGTGACCTGGTCGGTAATCTGCTCTTCGCTGCCATTATCGCGCGTGGCGATCACGGGCAAACAAGCCGCACCAGCTTCGCTGATCACATGCGGCATACCCTCGTCGCGCGCAAGCCAGGTGAAGATATCCAGCCCGGCCAGCAGGCGGGGTACATCGGGCCGGTCACCCAAGAATTGCAATGCGTCTTGCAACTGCAAATTACGTGCCAGTGTGTGCAATTCATCCGCATATTCCGGCATAAAGGCATCTGGTCCACCAATGATGACAAAACGTGTGGCTGGATGACGCTGGTGGACAAGCGCAGCCGCCTGAATAAAGTCTTCGACACGCTTCTTGCGATCCAACCGGCCTACCCAGCCAATCACTGGTGTAGCGTCTGCTACACGCCATTCCTGGCGCACCTGTCCCCGTTGCGCTGGATCAAATTCGCTTAAATCGACCATCGAAGGAATGGCCAGGGCATGGTGCGCGCGGTCTGGCATGCAGGAAGCCGCCGCCTGACGGATGGAATCGCAGACGCCGACATAACGCGTGGTGAGATGTTTTGGCCCGGCCAACGCTTCACAGACCAGCCCCCCATGTTCGATCAGGGGCGGCGGATTGGCGAGGCGCTCCAAGGCGGGATAGAGATCTGGCACGGCCTGGCAGGCCACCACCAGATCATAGTGTGAAATTTTCTGCGCCAGATAGTCTACCGTGTCTTCAAAGGAAAGAGTATAGGGTGTTTTATCGATGCGCACACCCATCGCTTCCAGTTGTTGATGCGTCTGCTCGGGCATGTTGGGGTTGCGGAAGCAAGCAACCACATCAAGTTGATAGCAAGCTGGGTTGAGATGTTTCGCTAGCAGGCGCAGTTCGGTTTCTTCGCCACCCACCACCAACCAGGCAAAAACAAAAAGGATGCGTTTTGGATACGGCTGCTTGAGGAGCAACGGGCGCACTACGGCAGCTGAATGTTCGGTCATGCCTGAACGCTCAACCATGACTCACCGCCAACACAGCCTGCACCACCTGCGGTTGATAATGCTCAGCCATCTCATCCAGAAATTCTGGCCCCTCGGCAAAGGGCACGATACTGGTAATCATATGCTTACGCATGCGTTCACCATACGTCTGCAACAGTTCGAGGGTCTCCTGCGCCAGCCTTTGGCGATTCCACGCATGACTCAGGCCGCGCGGCACACGGTTGATCTGGGCGCAACGCACGTTTAGCCCATTGTGATGGAACTCTTCGCCCAAACGCACCGCTGTTGCCCCGCCTTGATAAAAGGCCATATCAATCACCGTGCCTTGAGGGCGTAGGCTGCGCAAGGCCGTTTGTAAACTCTCTGGTTCGGCCCGGCATTGAAAGACCAGATCGGCGCCGCGGTCGTTGGGGCCGTGATGCCACTGTTCTTTACAATAGCGCCAAGGTTCGATTTCGGTTTCATTGATGGACGTCAGGCCCAGCGCTTCTGCCGCGGCGAGCCGCTGCGGCGTCCGATTGGCGATAACGACGTTCGCCGCCCCATGCTGGCGCGCGAAAAGACCGGTTAATTGACCCACCACACCAGCGCCCATCACCAGCACATTACGCCCGCGCACGCCATCGCCCAGCGAACACACATCGTAGCCCACTTGATCGGCGGCGGCGTGCAAAATGCCATTGGCGCAAATCGGTCCCATCTGGGCCAGATAAATGCCCAGTAGCGGATCAAGGTCGGGCGGCAGCGGCACATAGAACTCGTGCACCGGGTCGGCAGTATGCCCAGTTTTGTGACCATAGGCCATGCCAACGATGTCACCCTCTTTGACGACCTTTGTCCGACTTTCCGTCACACACCCCACCTCCATGTAGCCCAGAAAAGGCATTGGATAGTGCGCACTCGCTTCACCAGGCCGAAAGAGTCCAAACTCGGCATCCCAGGAAGAATGGAGATAGGGATTGGTGCCGGTGAAAAAGGTCAATTCAGTGCCAGATGAAATTCCGGTATAAAGCGTGTCAAGGCGAAAATGGTTATCGGGCGGCGGTCCTTCTTCATAGCTAAAGAAATAGGCATGCCCCACATCTCTGACGCCTAGCGAACGGATGGTTCTTGTTTCAGACATAGCAGACCCTTTCTAGTAAAATGATGGCGAAAAACAGAGGAAATGGGTAAAGGCCCGGTGCCCCCAACTTATTCATGCAATGTCAATTCAGGTAAGCCAATGGCTTGTTCCGCACGCCGGGAGCCCCTTGGGCGCGTGGGAACGCCGTCCTGACGCTCCGCGTCGAGTGGTGCACACAACAGCAGGGAAACTGCGGATGACATGGACTTACCACTTATCCCTGACTAATATCGACCGCATGCCCTTCCCGAATCGATTGAGCGGCGGCGGTGGTTAAGCGGTGCGTCTTGAGCGCTTCTTGATAAGACGCCCGAATACGATTGGGTTTGCCCTGCACCGCGTCAATAAAGGTGCGGTCTTCGCGTAAGAATGGATCACCTTCGGCGCGGCGCACGGGTCTACCCCGTCCCACGTCGATCATGAGTTCAAATTCTGAAATTTCAAGCGCCAGACCCTCACAGAAAAGGTGCAAGCCAATCCGATGTGGCCAGTTGAGCAAACAGGTCGAAGCCAGCGTGCCAATCGCGCCCGAAGCAAAGCTCAGCGTAGCCACCGAAACGTCACAGACATCGGCGTCGGGAAAAGCAGGCCGTTCGCGACGCGCGCCAGTGGCATACACGTCCGTCACGTCGCCCACCAACACGCGGGCCAAGTCAAAAATATGCGTCGTCTGTTCCACCATCTGCCCACCCGATTGTTGTTCCTTGCGCCACCACGCAGGCGGCGGTGTAGAGTCCAGCCAATAACCAAGCGCCAGACCGACAGGATGTTGAGCCAATAGTTCTTGTGCTGCTTCGGTTGTGTCCAGGTAGCGCCAGTGATAGCCGACAGCGGTGACCAGTTTACGTTCAGTCACTGCTTGTCCAATCTGGGCGGCCGTCGCCCAATCGATGGCCAGCGGTTTCTCGACAAAGAAAGGTAGATTGCGTTCCAGCGCCGCCATCTCCAACCCACCGTGCGCAAAGGGCGGCACACAGATATAGACGGCGTCCAGCATCTCTTTATCGAGCATTTCGGCATAGTTGGTATAGACGTGACTACCGCCCCGTTCAGCCTGCGCTTGGGCTCGCTCTAACACGGGGTCAGCGACCGCTGCAATTGTCACGTCTTCAAATCGCAGCAGATCCCCCACGTGTCGACTGGCAATGCCACCAGCCCCGATAAACCCGACGCGAACCCGATCCATAGTTGTCTCCTATATTTCTAGTGTGTGATGATATTCAGTCTGGAGCAAGGTCTGGTGTTCGCTCCCTGGTAATGCTTGAGCAAGCTTTTGCGAGCTTAACCAGCGCTTCGTTGTCCTAGCAACCTGCGCAGCTTTGACCGCTACTTCTTCATAAACGGCAACTAACTCTCCGACCATGCGCAGCACAGTAAAGCTCTGATCAATTCGCTGACGACCAGCCGCGCACCAAAGGGCGGCCGCTTCTGGTTGGGTTAACACTTCAATGATGGCGCTTGCCAACGCAGCGCTGTCACGGGCCGGCACCAGGCGCCCGGTAATCCCGTCTTCGATGGCTTCACTAGTGCCACAAACATCCGTCGCGATCACAGGTGGACC
>JBBREZ010000176.1:0-12256 GCA_038225095.1 Caldilineales bacterium | reverse complement strand
ATCACGCTTGCCAACTTGACTTTGCTATAACCAAGGCTCAGCCTGGATTTGTACCCGACATCGGTGGTGGCGCACTTGGTGGCTGAACGGGCAGATTTGGTAATCCCAAGCGCGGCGACACTGCCGACAAAGCTCGATCTTTCAGATCACGGAATTTATCGCTGATTTGCGCCAGATGTGCCTCCATGGCTGGGTCGGGGATGAGATTTTTCGTTTCATGCTGGTAAGCCGCGATGATGGCCGCCATCGCAAACGAATCACCTACAGCGACCTTCACAAAGAGGGCAAAAACGAGGGCAATGATAATGCTCCAACCAGCGAGTGTTGTTGAAAAAAGTGACAACAATCCGCCAATCGGGGCGGAAAAGAGCAACCAGATCAGCAAAAAAGGAATGTAACTGATCACCATTAAGGCAACCGCAGTTGCGACCAGTGGCTTCCAGACCATGGCATACAGCACCAAGCCCTCTTGCGCAGATGCCCAGATATTTTCGTCACGCCGCCAGAAAGCACGGGCGAGAATGGCTTCATCGATATAGCTGGTGGAATAGCGAATAACTCGATTGATAATCGCCGCAATTTGGCGAATCGAGTCACCAGGAAGCCATGAGGCAATCGAAAAAACCAGGCCCGTGAACATGCGCACAACACCTTCGACAATTTCATCAATCACAAACATCACACTGACCTGACCAAAGCGCTTGGTCACCTGTTCTTTGCCCCAAGTCAATTGACTTGTTCCCGTCGGCAATTGACGATTGCCTAACAACTCGACCATCACGGCGATATGGGCAACCTTGAGCAGGTAGAAGACATATCTATACGCCAGATTATAAATCGGAATCGCGCTCCCCAGCGCGATAATGGCCAGAATCCAGCCAAGCGGAGCCCAAACTTGGCCCACAAGATAAGCAAGACCAATCGTTATGCCCCAATAAATGAGCAATAACACCCAGAAAGCGAGATATAGACCAAGCCGCACCAACAGGATCGGCGCCGTCTTGACGACCAAATTAAATGCAGTGCCCAACTGTAATTGTTCAAAACTCATATTCTTTTCCTTTATCTGGAGAAAGACGAACAGACCACCCGCCATGCACTGGCTCACCGGTGGGATCACACAAGCGCGCGTGTAACTAGTACGACAACGTACGATTAGCTTGGTGGAGGTGCGTGCAGCGCACGGGTCAAGCATTGGTCGCTAGTTGGCACGATCACGTGAGCAGTGCAATGCACGCATGTGCCGCTACCATCTAACGTTGTCGTACTACTCAGGTAGACAGGTAAACACGTAGACCGGATATGCTACCTGTCTACGTGTTTACCTGTCTACCTTTCTACACGAAGGCTGAATAGGTACGATCTAGTTTATTCATGTATAATTTGCCATGCGCCCAAATTGTAACATCATGCACCGGAATGCGCTTATTATATCACCGATTTTATGAAATCGACCTCACTAAAATGCACAGTCTATTTGTGCATTACCGCACAGATCTACTTCATACATTGCTCCCTACCTAGCTTTCAACTACAATGTAATCTATATGATGAACCATGATTCACATAGTCACCCCGTTACTTTAGACGAAGCCAGCCAACGCTGGTGGGCTGCATTGGCGGCCGGGCATGCGCTTGACCCCCTGCCCGGCGAAATGGTGGCGCTTGATCAGGCCAATGGGCGGATCACAGCGGAACCCGTGTGGGCCAAAATGAACAGTCCGCATTATCAAGCCGCCGCGATGGATGGCTATGCGGTTCATGCCCACGAAACGATAGACGCCCACGAGGATGCGCCGATTTATTTGATTCTGGGCCAACAGGCCATCGTGGTTGATACCGGCGACCCGATTCCTGGCGACTATGATGGCGTTGTTATGGTTGAGGAAGCGCAACTGGTAGATCAATGGCTGAATGGTCAAACGCAAGCAGCACTTAAGATCGTCAAGCCAATTGCACCCTGGCAACATGTGCGCCAGATTGGCGAGGATATTAAGGCCGATCAACTAATTTTGTCTACGAATCATCGTCTACGGCCAGCCGATATTGGGGCAGCGGCGGGGGCGGGCCATACAAGCTTGCGCGTACGCCGTCGCCCCCGTATTGCGATCTTGCCCACCGGTAGTGAACTGGTAGAGCCAGGCGCGGCGCTTAAACCGGGCGACATTATCGAGTATAATAGCCTAATGCTGGCAGCGGCAGCGCAGGACTGCGGCGCCATCCCCACCCGGTTACCCAAGGTAGCCGACCACTTTGACCAAATCAAGGCTGCCGTGGAACAGGCCTTACAAACGCATGATTTGGTCGTTGTCAACGCCGGCAGTAGCGCTGGGCGTGAAGATTACACGGCGGCGGTCTTTCGGGCCCTGGGTGAGGTGGTGGTGCAAGGCATTGCGATGCGCCCCGGCCACCCCACGATTTTGGCCTATGCCGACGTTGAAGGCGACAGCAATGGCAAACGCAGTAAAATTCGTAAAGCATTGGCGGGCATCCCAGGCTATCCGGTAAGCGCAGCCGTTACCTTTGATCAGCTGATCAAACCATTGCTGGCCCGCTGGCAAGGTCAACCGACGCCCCAAGATCCCCTTTTGACGGCTATTTTGACCCAAGCCGTGGATAGTTCCCTCGATCAAGATGAGTTTTTGCGGGTCAGCTTGGGCGAAGTGGGCCAAAGCGTGTTGGCGACCCCATTGACGCGGCGCGCTGGCACGATCATGAGCCTGGTGCGCGCTGATGGCATTCTCCATCTGCCGCGTGGTCACGCCGGTTACCAGATGGGCGAAACAGTCATCGTGGTGCGCCAAATTTCGTTGGCGCAAATTCGTCAGACAATTGTTGCGGTTGGTATCCTTGATCGAGCCATCGAAATATTAGCTGACCAACTATGTGAAAAATATCCAGATTTACGTTTAGTTTTACACGCTACCCAACATGACCCTCTGCTGTATCTTCAGCGTAATCAAGCACATTTGGCAGTGAGTCATTTGCGATATACAGGAGAGGGCGGGTATAATCTGCCAACAGTTCGACAATTGCCGCCCGAGGAGGCTATGCTGGTGCTCTACTTTGTCGAAAAAGAACAGGGCGAAAAAGAACAGGGCGAAAAAGAACAAAGTGCACTGGGTCTTGTCATTTCCAAGAGGCACTACGGCGACAGTAGGATTGGAAGATTACTCGAAGTAGTTCGCAGTGGCGAGTTTCAGCAGCGTATGCAAACGATTGGTGGCTATAAAACGGGTAAATCAGGTGAAGTGGTTGCTTGAATAGAGATAAGGTGCTACTATATTCATACAAGATCTATCTGCTCCCCTGACATTCACGCAATTCGCTAAACTAGTGGTAGAATGGATGTTGACAAGTTTGAGAGCGACAATTATGGCAATTTGCATAGGAATAGACAAAGTCCACCCCCAGAAAAATACACGCCAGTTGTCGAACGACAAACTCTTTCATAATTGTTTCAAAAAGGAGAAAAACCATGGCTTTCAGTTACACAAATTCTAAAGGGCGCTCATATATTCTGCATTCTAGGGTTACAACCCTGCGCAATGGCAGTAAGCAGACCATTTACTTCTTCGCAAGCGAAGCGAAAGATGGCGCTTTAGATGCTGTTCCCCAAGGCTATGAAGTGTCGGAAAGCAAGAACGGTCTACCAGTGCTCAAGCGGCAACAGGTGGCTGAACCGGCTGTGCCTGCTGCGAAAACAGCCAAGGCGACGAAAACCGCTACTGATGCGAAGCCAGCTGCGGCTACCAAGCCAGCTACGACCACAAAAGCTAAAGCGACAAAAGCCAAAAGTTGAGGGATGTGGCAAAGTAGTACGCCTTTCCTTTGCCATAATCTATCTGATAAGGAGTAGCGATTAAATAACTCGGAGACTGGAGATTGTTGCCCTATAATCTCCAATCTCTAATCTCCGAAATGTACAACTTATTTGGTACAACTTATTTGATCGTCATGCCTAAGTAGAAGACAGTAAAGAGAGGACCAAAAGCTTGGTCCTCTTTTTACAGATTCACTTACACGTTAAATCAAACCTAGACTTTCATCACATCTACAGCCGATGGTCCCTTCGGACCGATTTCAATGGAGAATTCAACACGCTGCCCTTCGGCTAGCGTTTTGAAGCCTTGCATCTGGATGGCGGAATGGTGGACAAATACATCGCCGCCACCTTCGTCGCGCGCAATAAAGCCATACCCCTTCTGATCGTTGAACCACTTTACGGTGCCAGTCTGCCTCTCACTCATCTTGGAAACCTCCTTGAAACGGTTGGGGAATTTTCTTCTGACGCAACTTGTATATCGTGGAGTACATACGTGAGAGCAAACAAAAAGTGCCCAGACGAAACGATCTGGGCGGTGCATGTCTTACATCCACTACAGAACTTGCTACGTCTAATCAGCTAATATACAACTGAATTAAGTGTAAGTCAAGGCTATTTCGCAGCAGATTATTCCTATCAACCTTAAAATTTCTGCAACAAATAGAGAAACCTTAAAGATTTCTGAAATGAATTGGGTTGTATTTTTCTTCACAAAGCAATGAATCATGCTTTACACGATTGGCAAAATATTTGCATAGCGACCGAGCCTGTGCTAAGCTACGAATAGATACAGGCATAATAGGGATAGGCAGTGACAGGGATAGGTTGTAGAATCAGGTTGGCGGTCAGAGAGCGATAGAGTAGCTGAAACTATCGTCGCCTTCCCTTTACAATGACACCTTTGAGCCGAACGGTGAACGCAGCGTACGTTGTCAGGCTTCAACGATTTTATTCGTTTGAGCACCTGAGCATGAAGCGCTGAATTAGTAGCCAGTTTCCGGGATGCGCCCGTTAGCGCGTGATGGTTTAAGCTTGTTGGCTTAATTTTCGACGCTGCCTTTTAATGGGTAGTTTTGGCTCAATCCAGCAAGACGAACCGGCAAAGGTTTTGTTAGGCAGATAAGCTTAGCCTGATAAAACGAATGGTGGTACCACGATGCGGCTTAGGCCCTCGTCCTCCTAAAGGACGGGGGCTTTTTATTTTTCGGCCTTGGCCGATACATAACTGGTTTTTCTAAACCGTTGGTGAAGGGAGGTGGTCTGCATGAACGATAGCGATGATGATAATGGCGATGATGATAATAATGACAACGAGTTTAATGCGCATAAGTTTGCCTTTTTTAGCCCTGTAACCAGGAAAGGATATTGTCATGCAAAGCGTTACAAAGACCGAACCGACCACACCGGCGTTGATGCGGACCACCGAGGCTCACGCCCATATTGGTGAAACAATCCGCCTCCAAGGCTGGCTGCATAATTTGCGGCGCTTGGGGGGCGTAAGTTTTATCGTGCTGCGCGATGGTTGGGGCACCTTGCAAGCCGTGACCGAAAACGAAGCCGATTTAGCGCCTTTGTTGGAAAATGAACTGAGCACAGAAACCGTGATCGCGCTGGAAGGCACCGTGGTCAGCGTTGCGCAGGCGCCCGGTGGGATCGAACTGCATCAACTGCGCATCGAAGTAATTACACCGGTGCGCGAGCCATTACCGGTGGTCATCAGCAAGCGCGAACTGAAGGCTAGCCTCCCTTCCCTGCTCGACCATGCCGTGGTCGTCAACCGGCATCCGGCGCGCCGGGCAATATTTCGGTTGGGCGCCGGTGTGATGGGGGCTTTTCGTAGCACACTGAATCAGCGCGGTTTTACCGAAATTCAGACGCCCAAAATTGTCGCCTCGGCCACGGAAAGCGGCGCCAATGTCTTCAAAATTGACTATTTTGGCCGGCCTGCTTATCTGGCGCAAAGTCCGCAGTTTTACAAACAAATTATGGTAGGTGTTTTTCAAGGGGTCTACGAAGTAGCGCCGGTCTTTCGCGCCGAACTGCACGACACCACCCGCCATATCAACGAATACGTTAGCCTGGACGTAGAATTTGGCTTTATCGAAAATCACTTTACAGTGATGGCATTGCTGCGCGACGTGTTGGCCCACATTTTTGCGACACTGGATGAGCAATACCGCCCTGAGTTGGACCTTGTGAATGCGAAACTACCCGGTGTGCCGGCTCAGATCCCACACATTCACTTTGCCGAAGCCAAAGAATTGGTCTTTGAACTGCACAGTAAAGTGTTGAATGGCGCGGATGAACGCGAGGAGCCAGACTTGTCCCCGCAAGAAGAGCGCTGGCTGGGTGAGTGGGCACAAAAAGAACACAACAGTGATTTTCTCTTTGTCACGGGTTATCCAATGCGCAAACGACCGTTCTACACGCATCCGGATCCCGCGCAGCCAGCCTATTCCAATTCATTCGACTTGCTCTTCCGCGGCACCGAGTTGGTGACGGGCGGCCAACGGTTGCACCGCTATGAGGATTATCTGGCGGCGCTTGCGCAAGCTAAGTTGCTGGTGGAACCTTTTGCAAGTTATCTAGAAACTTTCCGCTATGGCATGCCGCCGCACGGTGGGTTCGCGATTGGGTCGGAACGCCTCCTGATGCAACTCGTCGGCGCGACCAATTTGCGGATGACGACGCTCTTTCCGCGCGACATCAATCGTTTGACGCCGTAGCAGGGATAAATCCCAAATTTTTGACGTCTTTTTACAGCAGGGATTTCATTTGCGCCCAAAATTTGGGATGTCCCCCGTAGCAGGGGCTTTATACTTCTGACCGCGAATCGTGTATACTTAGGGCAAAGCGTATCCGCTAGTTTGTTCAGGAGTGACCTATGCCGATTAGCACAGCCTCGTTTGGCGACGAACGGGATAACCAATATAGCAAATATGAACGCTCTGACCAGTATGACCAGGAAACAATGGATTGTTCCGGTTTGAGCGCTGAAAAAGCTGAAGCCTTGTTGAAGAAATTAGGCGGCGGCGTAGTCGAGAAGTACAAAATTCTCGAAGGTATCGGCTGGAAGGCCACGATTGTACCAGCCGACAACGGCGTTCAGGTTGAATTCAACGCCCACGATGAATTACTTGAAGATCTCTTACGCCGCTTTGGAGAAATGGTCGCAAAAGCGCAGGGGTAAGGTAGGTAGACGGTAGTAGGTAGTAAGTAGACAACTGCTACTGCCTACCGTCTACCTGCTACCGCCTACCATCTACCTATCCTATGAACAAAGCTACCTTCCGCGTGGGCAGCAACATCGCCTTTATCAAATATTGGGGTGCTGCCGATCATGCCATCAATTTACCCTTGAACAACTCGATCAGCATGACGCTGGCCGCTGCCTATACGACCACGACAATTGTTTGGGATGAGGAAAGACAGTTAAAAACAGATGCGATTACGCTAGACGAAAAGCGCCTGGATGAACGGGCGGCGCAACGGTTGGTGCGCCATCTGGATCGGCTGCGCGCCGTGGCTGTAATCGATTATCGCGCCCAAGTCGTCAGCCAGAATAATTTCCCGATGGCATCGGGCATCGCCAGTTCAGCCAGTGGCTTTGCGGCGTTGACCGTTGCGGGTTCTCATGCGTTGGGGTTAAAGCTTGCACCTTCAGAACTTTCTGCGCTGGCGCGCCTGGGCAGTGGTTCGGCCAGCCGCAGCCTCTTTGGCGGCTTTGTCGAATGGGAACGTGGGGTTGATCACGCCAGCAGCATCGCCCACCAACTCTATCCACCTGACTACTGGACCCTATACGACGTTGTGGCGGTGGTGAGCGGCGCTGCGAAACACCTGAGCAGCGAAGGCGGACATAAATTGGCCGCCACCAGTCCTTTGCAAAATGGACGGCTTAGCAGCTTGGCAACAGCCTTGCCCAGCGTGCGGCAGGCGCTTGCCGATCGTGATCTGGCGCAGCTTGGCCCCATCCTCGAACAAGATGCGTTGGCCATGCACGCGGTGATGATGACCAGCACGCCGAGTCTGCTTTATTGGCAACCAGGCACGCTAGAAATTTTACAGGCGGTACGCCAGTGGCGCGCCGAAGACGGCCTGGTGGCCTACTTTACGATTGATGCCGGACCGAACGTTCACCTGATGTGTGAGGCGCAAACTGTCACTGAGCTACAAAAGCGCATACAAGCCTTGCCAAGTGTGCAGCGTGTGATTGTCAGCCAGCCAGGGTCCGCGCCGCAACAACTGGACGCGCATTTATTTTGATTTACCAGCCTCACCCCCCCGGCCCCCCTCCCCTGAATCGAAGGACTGAGTTCAGGGGAGGGAGAGCAAGCCGCTTGTCTCCCCTCGTCTGAAACAACTCTTCCGTTCAGGAGAGCGAGAGCCCCCTGGGCGCGGGGGTGAGGCAAAACGTCTACATTGATTGAATAATAAGGGATTCATGCATGGCAATTAGCGTCTTTGAACTCTTCAAAATTGGGATCGGTCCTTCCAGTTCGCATACGGTTGGCCCGATGCGAGCAGCCCGTCAATTTGCCCTGCGCTTGCAAGAAAGTGACCAATTGTCAGCTACCGCTAGTCTGCGCATTGAACTGTTCGGCTCGCTCGGTGCCACCGGCAAAGGCCACGGCAGCGACAAAGCGATCTTGCTTGGCCTCGAAGGCGACGAACCAGACCAAGTGGAAATGACCACGATTGAGGCGCGCCTAACCACCATTCGCACCCACCAGCAAATTCATCTGCTCGGCACGCATGCGCTGGCTTTTGTGGAAAAAGAAAATTTGCTCTTTCGCCGCCAGGCGCTCCCCTATCATCCCAACGGCATGCGTTTCACCGCTTTTGATAGCCAAGGCAAAGAATTGCTCAGCAAAGTCTACTATTCGATTGGTGGCGGCTTTGTGGTGGATGAAAGCACCACCGGCGCCGAACGGATCAAGGAAGATGCAACGGCTTTGCCCTATGAATTTGATAGTGGCACGCAATTGCTTGTGCTCTGCCAACAGCATGATCTGTCGATCAGCCAGATCATGTTGGAGAATGAAAAAACCTGGCGCAGCGAAGCCGAAATCCGCACCGGATTACTCAAGATCTGGGCGGTGATGCAAGATTGTGTCCGGCGCGGCTGCGAAGCGGAAGGCATTTTGCCGGGCGGCATGAAGGTTAAGCGCCGGGCGGCGGATCTCTACACCCAATTGAGCAACAACCCAGAAGCCAGTCTGCGCGATCCTTTGAATATTATGGATTGGGTGAATTTGTACGCCCTGGCCGTCAACGAAGAAAACGCCGCCGGTGGCCGCGTGGTGACCGCGCCCACCAATGGCGCAGCAGGCATTATTCCTGCCGTTCTCCACTACTGGACGCGCTTTTGCCCCGGCGCGGATGATGAAAGTGTCGTGCGCTTTTTGCTCACCGCCGGCGCGATTGGCACGCTTTATAAGAAAAATGCCTCGATCTCAGGCGCGGATGTGGGCTGTCAAGGCGAAGTTGGCGTGGCTTGTTCGATGGCGGCGGGCGCGTTGGCCGAAGTGCGTGGCGGCACGCCAGCACAAGTGGAGAATGCCGCCGAAATTGGCATGGAGCATAACTTGGGGCTAACCTGCGATCCAGTGGGCGGCCTGGTGCAAATTCCCTGCATCGAACGCAACGCGATGGGCGCGATCAAGGCGATCAACGCAGCGCGCATTGCCCTGCGCGGTGACGGCACCCATTATGTTTCGCTGGACAAAGTGATCAAGACCATGCGTGAGACCGGTGCGGATATGAAGACGAAATATAAAGAGACCTCGCGCGGCGGGCTGGCGGTGAATGTAATTGAATGCTGAGCATGGGAGCATGGGAGATAGGGAGACAAGGAGACAAGGAGATAGTGAAACACTGATGCCAGCCCCGGCGTGGAACAGGCAACGGTTGATCTTAATACGGGTTGCGGCACTGGCTGGCATGATCGGCCCGATCTTATTGGGCGGCGTGATTGTTGTCCTCACCGTGCTGGAATATGATTTCTTACTGAGCCTGCGTTGGCATCCGCTGTATGCAACCACGATTGACTGGCCGAGTGGCTTGGCGCTCGGGCCCTACGGCTGGAGCATGGTCAGCGCGTTTATCCTTTCGGGCCTCCTGTTGGCCTGTTTTGCCGTGGGCTTACACTGGCAATTGACCAACGCGGACAAATTATCCTGGGCACCACGCTTACTTTTTGTGGCAGCCGTCGCCATGATGCTGCTAGGCTTTAAGACTGATCCCACCTATCGCACCACGCCCCACACCGTCCACGGTCTGATCCATGATGCTGCATTTGTGTTGCTAGGGCTGACCTTGCTACCTGCGCTGTTCCTGTTGGCGCTCCGCTTTCAACGTGATCCAGTTTGGCAACCCTATGCCCGCTATACCTTGATCACCGTTTTGGTGATTGCCCCGGCGTTTGCCCTCAAAGGCATCGCCTTCTACCTCTTTTTGGCTGGCGTCCTGCTCTGGTTTGAAATCATCGCCGTTAGGCTTTGGCAATTGACCCGTACACACTAAATCACATGGACATGGGTTCAGTCACCCGTGTGATAAAATAGTTTGAATGGGAATGTACACTGTGATTGGGTCGAACGTGCCGGGGACGGACGGGGCACAGATCAGGGATAGAGCAGGCTTGGTTGCCCCGTCCGTCCCCGGCACGTTACAGATCACCCAAACAACCCAAAAGGAAACCAAGATGCCAACTAATTTTTCGCAGGAACTCGAAGAACGCCTATTGCGCTATGTGCAGATCGACACCCAGAGTGACGAAACGTCAGCAACCACGCCAAGCACAGCCATCCAACTGGATCTGGCGCGCATGTTGCGTGATGAACTGACGACAATTGGGGTGAAGGATGTGGTGCTCACTGATTACGGCGCAGTGCTAGCCACCATTCCGGCCACGGATGCGCGTATACAGGCGCCGACGATTGCTTTTCTGGCCCATGTGGACACGGCCCCGGCGTTTCATGCCCGCGGCGTAAAACCGATCGTCCATCGCCAGTATAACGGCGAACCGATCGTGCTGCCCGATGATCCGAGCCAAGTTTTGGACACGGAACAGTTTCCCTATCTCAAAGCCAAAATGGGCGATGACATTATCACCGCCAGCGGCACCACCTTATTGGGCGGCGATGACAAAGCGGGGGCTGCGATTATTATGACCATGGTCGGCTACTTGTTGGCGCACACAGACATCCCACATGGTAATTTGCGGATTTGCTTTACTCCCGACGAAGAGATCGGCAGAGGCGTTCATCCACGTCTCCGGGCGGATTTGGCCGCAGATTTCGCCTACACGCTAGATGGCGCGGAGTTGGGGGAATTTGTCTACGAAAGCTTCTCCGCCGATAAAGCCGTGGTCAAAGTAACCGGTGTTTCCACGCATCCAGGGGCAGCCAAGGGGAAAATGGTCAATGCGCTGAACTTGGGGGCCAAAATTCTGGATGCCTTGCCGCATCACACGCGTACGCCCGAAACGACTGATGAGCGCGCCGGCTTTATCAACCCCTACAAAATGGAAGGCACCTCGGCGCAGGTGGAAATCAGTTTCATCCTGCGCGATTTTGAACGCGATGGCCTCAAGGCGCATGGCGATCTGGTGCAAGCTGTCTGCAACGCGATTCAACTGGGTGAACCACGCGCCAAAATCGAATGCACAATCACCGCGCAGTATCGTAACATGCGCTATTGGCTGGAAAAAGACATGCGCCCCGTCGATCTAGCGCAACAGGCAATTGAGCAGGCCGGTCTCCAACCCTTTACCAAGCCAATCCGCGGCGGCACTGACGGTTCACGCCTGACCGAGCAAGGTGTGCCCACGCCCAATCTCTTTACTGGTATGCAAAACATTCACGGCCCGTTGGAATGGATCAGCGTGCAGGATATGGCACAGTCAACCCAGGTTTGTCTAAATCTAGTGCAGCTTTGGGCCAAAGAACAGAAGCACTAAATTACATAAAAGATCCCGATGGACGGCTAGTTTTGATCCACTTTCTCTCTGAAAATTTTGAGCAAAGGGATGATATCAGGGCGGCTGCGCTTGGTGTTCACCCCGTGCCAACTGGCCATATTAAGTTGACTAATGCTTTATTGCCGCACTTCATTTGGTAGAAGGAAAAAGATAAATATGCTCATTATCGGCACACGCTTTTTTGCTTGGGGATCGGCCCATACCGACGTTGCCATGCATTGTGGACAATGTGGCGCAGTGACGCCCTTTATTCTAAAAAGGGGAATGCGTTTTATCACCCTCTTCTTCATCATCCCTATCCTGCCAATAAGCGGTATTTTACACATGCAACAATGCCCAATCTGTGGCGCCAGGTATCAATCCAACGATTAAGTGTAGGCAAAGGAACAGAACAGGGATGAAGCTTCAAATTAATCGATTTCTCAAGATGAGGGCCGCATGAGCAC
>JBBREZ010000175.1:0-12284 GCA_038225095.1 Caldilineales bacterium | reverse complement strand
TACGACCGCGACGCTGATAAAGATGCTGTTGGTAAAAAACTGGGTAAAGTGCATACGCTGCCAGGCATCGACATAGTTGGGCCACATCAGATAGCGCGGAAAAAAGCTTGGCGGATATTGATAAATCTCTGGCAGCGTTTTGAAGGATGACATCACCATCCACAGAAAGGGGATCAACCAAAAGATTGAACCGATTGCCAAAACGATAAAAGCCAGCGTGTCGCCAATCCGTTGATTGCGCCGTTGACTTGGCGCAGTCTGAAGCATTCCCATATGTTCTTCCTTGTCTTACCCATTAGAATCTTACGAATTTTCAAGATCACTTGGAAATAGGGTTGATGGTGGATAGTGGATAGTCACCATCCACTATCCACTATCTACCATCAACAAAACTTTGTCGATAATGACCTGTTAATGCCTACTCATCAGAGCCATAGACCCAATTTTTCGATACCCGCCATTGAAGCAGTGTAATGATCAAAATGATGCCAAAGAGAACAACCGACAGCGAGGCAGCATAGCCCATCTTGAAATAGGTAAAGCCGTTGTTGAAAATGTATAGCACCAATGTCGTGGTGGAAAAGGCCGGCCCACCATTGGTGAGCAGATAAAATTGATCAAAGCCTTGAAACGCGCCAATCAGCGAGGTAATGATCACAAAAAAGGTGGTTGGCGAGAGCAAAGGCAAGGTAATATGGCGAAGTTTCTGCCGACCCGATGCGCCATCGATCGTGGCCGCTTCGTAATATTCTTCGGGAATGCCCTGTAGGCCGGCCAAAAAGATCAACATGGCATAGCCAATCCCCTGCCAGTTGGACAAAATGATCACGGCTGGCATAGACCACGTCGTGCTAAAGAGCCAGTTCGGCCCCTTGATGCCAACATAGGAAAGCAGGTAGTTGAAGAGGCCCAGATCCGGGTGATAGAGCCACTTCCAGACGATCGAGATGGCAACGCCGAGGGTAATGTAGGGAACAAAGTAGACAAAACGAAAAAAGAGTCGACCGGGGATGCGTCGGTTTAACAACAAGGCGAGGCAAAAGGCAATAAAGACTCCAGAGGGAACGGCGGCAAAGCTGTAATAAAAGGTGTTTCTGAGCGTCTTGAGGGCCAGATCATCCTGTAGGATTTGGGTGAAGTTTTGCAGGCCAACAAATTTAGGCCCCTCGGTTGTGGATAGATCCCACGCCGTGGTTGAAAGCGCAAAGGCGGCCACAATCGGCAAGGCATTGAAGATCAGAAAGCCAAGCAGGTTCGCCAAAATGAACAGATAGCCAGAGATTGTCTCCTCTCGGCGTAAGCCGCGAAAGGCACTATGCCGTTGGCCTGAAGGGACGGCCGTTGCTATCGGTGCGACTGTTGACGTAGATTGACTCATGATTTTCCCCTTGTCAACCAATTAACAAGACTGGCGCAAAACGAGTTCACAGGGCAAGATGACGCTCGGTTCGGTCAGCGGCTCCCCATTTAAAAGCATCAGTAGCATCTGTGCTGCCTCTTGTCCAATCTGCCGCGCCGGTTGACGTACAACAGTGAGCGGTGGATTGGAGACCGCGGCCCACGGATGGTCATCAAACGCAACCAATGCAATCTCTTGTGGGCAATGCAATTGAATATCCTGGATCGCCAGCAACGTACCGAGGCTTAGTAAATTATTGTTTACAAAAAGGGCAGTCGGGCGGTCGGGCAAGGAAAGAAGTTTGTGCGTTGCCTCACGTCCTGCCTCAATACTCAACGCTGATTCCACAATCCATTCATCCTTCACGGGAACACCCTGCTCGCAAAGTGCTTGGCGAAAACCGGCCAAACGTTGGCGCATGGTAGAGAGTCGTTGAAAACCGGCGACGATACCAATCTTGCGATGACCGCAGGCGATGAGGTGTTTTGTTCCAAGATAGGCACCTTGTTGATTATCAACACCGACAAACGGCCCTTGTCCGTTTCCGAAACTGCGATCGACAAACACAACCGGCGTACGTCGCACTTCGGCCTCGGCCAAAACTCCCCACTTTTGACTCGTCGAGGCGGCGATAATTCCTTCCACGCGATGACGCAGCAACATCTCTAGCAATTCAGCTTCGCGTTCTAATGTTTCATCCGTATTACAAATAATCACCCCATAATTACCGACAAGAATATCTTGTACGCCTAATAAAATCTCAGCAAAAAAGAGATTCGTGGCATCCGAAACAACCATTCCAATCGTACCTGTACGCTTGGTAGTGAGGCTGCGTGCAACCGCACTCGGGTGATAATCCAATTGTGCAATCGCCTGCAAGACCTGCTGCCTTGTCCCTTCCTCGACAAAACGCGTACTGTTCAGCACATGCGAAACTGTGCTTTTCGAGACACCTGCGCGTTTGGCAACATCGAGTATGGTAGGTTGTTTCATTGGAATGTATACTGTGCAAATCAGATTGTGTAAACTAGGTTGGGTAAATCAGATTGGGTAAACTTTATGAGAAACCAGTTGCGCAACCGGTTTTCTTAGTATAGCGGATGAAATTTAAGATGTCAAATGCGATTTGCAATAAACTATTTGAAGGTGTGAAATTTGTGTAAGCAGAGCAAATCTTCGTTGCGTATACTCCGCGTTTCTTGATAACAGATTCGTCGGTTCCTGAGTTTGTCGAAGGATGAGGCATCGCTTCGCTAGTCCAAATAAATCCTTGCCACCTGGATGCAAATACGCGGCTCCTCTGGCACACCATAATCGCGATTCAGCAATACAATGACCGATAGCTCCTCTTGGAGAAAATGGACAGAATCGGAGGTAAAGCCAAGCCATGCACCGGAATGGGCGACATACGCTTTCTTCTTCCAATGCTCGATCTCCCAGGCAAAGCCATAGCCCGTCTTTTCGCCATTGTTCAACACGCCGGATGTGAAGGCTTCGGCCAGTGTCTCAGGCTTGACCAGTTTGTTGTTGAAGAGTGCTTGATCATAGCGGAGCATATCGTCTACGGTTGAATAGATCGAGCCAGAGCCGACCAAGTTGTCCATCGGGTCGGAGTATCACCTCAAAAAAAACGAAGAAAACACAAAGAACTACAAATCGCAACTCATTTGATCGCACCGCGCGTCAGGCCGGAGACGATGGAGCGCTGCGCAAAGATCACCAAGATGATGACGGGGATCACCATGATCATGCCCACCGTGCTGACCAGGTTCCAGGGCAATCCCCACGGCGTCCGAAAGTTAAAGATATAGGTAATCGCCACGCTCAGGGTCTTGGCCTTTTCGGTGGAGGAGAAGGAGAGCGGGTGCAGCAGGTCATTCCAACCATTGATAAAGTTGATCACCAGCATGGTCACCAAGCCCGGCGTGGTGACGGGCAGCACGATGCGCCAGAGCACTTGCAGCAGCGAAGCGCCGTCGATGGTGGCCGCTTCTTCAATTTCATACGGCACCTGTTTGATAAAGGACATCAGCACCCAGACGGTAAAGGGCGTCAGTACACTGCTCAAGACCAGGATTAAGCCGGTCAGGGTGTCGAGCATTTTGAGCGTCTTCAAGATTTGGTAGAGCGGGATAATCAAGGCAATTTCGGGAATCGCCGTCGTAATGACCAGGATCAATTGTAAGAATTCGCTGCCGCGCACTCGAATGCGCGAAAAGGCGTAGGCGGCGAGGAAGCTGGTAAAGACCGCGAGCACCGCGGAGGCGGTCGCAAAGATGAGCGAATTGGTGATAAAGTGCATTAATGGCACTTGTTGCGCGACGGTGGCAAAGTTTTCCAGGGTGGGCGTGGGGAAATAGAGCGGCGGCGATTGCAAAATCTGTTCTGGATTGGAGACCGAAGCACGCGTCATCCAGTAAAAAGGAATCAGCACGATAACGGTAAAGATGCCCAACGCCAGATAATAAAGCGCCGTGCTTAGCAAGCGCAGGAAACGGGCTTGGCTCATAGGTTGACCTCGACCTTGCGGTTAACCAGGAGACCCAGGAGGCCGATAACGCAAATCAACAGCAGGAGCACGACCGCGATCGCCGAAGCATAGCCAAACTTGAAAAACAACATCCCTTCCTGGAAGACGCGCAGTCCCAATGTGGCGGTGGCCGTACCCGGCCCACCACCGGTCAAACCATAGGCCAAGTCGATCCCGCCCAGCTGCCCAATCATCAGGAAAAGCGACATCGTCACAAGCAACGGCATCACCAATGGCAGCGTGATCGACCAGAAGCGTTGCCAGGTATTGGCGCCATCCACCCTGGCCGCTTCGTAGAGTTCTATCGGCACGCCCTGCAACCCAGCCAAAAAGAGGATCGCCACAAAGGGTGCGCTCTTCCACAACGTTAAGAGGATCAACGCTGTCCGCGCGCCGAAGGCAGTGAGAAAAATTAAGGGCCGGACACCCGTGAGCAAATAGGTCCATTCCGGGATCAAGCCAAACTGATCATCCAGCAGCCACTTGAAGGCATAGGCCGCGGCAATCCCCGGGATGGCCCAAGGGATCAGATTGATCGCCCGGCCAAAGTTGCGCCCCTTGCGGTCGGCGTTGAGCATCAGGGCAATCAGCAAGCCAACCAACAATTGCAACGCTGACGAAATCAGCACATTGGCGATTGTAAAACTCACGGCCGATTGGAAGGCCGGGTCCTGCGGCATTTTTACAAAATTCTCGAAGCCAACAAAGGCGTGCGTCTGGTCGATCAGGTGCGTATTGGTAAAACCGAGCCAGATCGTGTTGGCGATGGGATAAACGGACGTGATCAAACGCAAAACGAAGACCGGGGCCACCAACGCCCAAAACGTGATGGCCCGCCGGCGTCGCCAGTTTGAGGCACGCATGAGCGGTGCGCTTGCGGCTCGTTGCATGGCTTTGCTTCCTCCGCTGAATGTTTAAGCTACTCTGAAAATAGGCTCACACAAAGGCACAAAGCCACAAAGAAAAGCGAAAAACAACTTCGTGGCTTTGTGGCTTTATGTGCGATTTTCATGGTTATCGGTGAACGCAGTTCATGATGCCTGTTCTGAAAATAACAGGGATTACGCCGATTACGCCGATTAAAGAGCACGCGTAATCTGTGAAATCTGCGCAATCCCTGTTAAAAAGATTTTCATGGTTATTGGTGCCGTAGGCATGAAACCTATTCTGAAAAAAGTAGCCTGCTTGATGGCGAGTTGCGATACGCAGCTTCACAACTCGCCATTCGCAACTCGCCACTCCGCTTTTTACGCTTTCAGCGCCTTCATGGCCTCTTGGCCCTGTGCGATGCACGCATCCAGGTCGATCTGCTTGGTCAGATACGCCGAGGTCGCCGCATCCAGTTTCGAGGAGGCTTCGACGAACTTCGGATGGTACGGTCGGGTGCCGATGACCCCAGCGTCCGAATACATTTTGAGGTACTTGGCCATGCCTTTCTCGCCGACCGTCTCCAACACCGACTTGCGGTTGCTCAGCCACCAGGTGTTCATCAGCGCCATTTGTCCGGCGTTCTTCTTGTCGACCAGGAATTGGAGCAGCTTCTTTGCACCGTCCAGGTTGGGCGCGGTCTTCAAAATGCCAAAGCCCCAACCCGCCGCATAGGTGCTGCTGGCCTTGCCGCCGGGCCCGGTGGGCGGCATGCAGATCACCGCTTTTTCTTCCTTAAACCAATCCTTCTTGGCCCGTGCCACATCATAGAAGAAGGGCCATTGGCGATGATACGCCACCTTGTCGGCGGTGTAATCGGCGTTCTGTTGGTCATAGCCCTTCTGCAAGGACGCCGGGTTCATGGCCTTATCCTTATACATCAGGTTGAAAACATATTGTAGCGCGGTTTTCCACTTATCATCCACATCAAAGATATTGCCGCCCGCCTGCCGCGTGAGATAGCCCTGGTAGACCGCCAACCCACCCGGCGTCAAGCCATCTTCCGTCGCCCAAACCCCCTTGGCTTCATCGGTAAAGACCTTGCCCAATGCAGCAACTTCTTCCCAAGTCGTCGGTGGTTTGACCCCCTTCGCATCGAACCAATCTTTGCGATACCAGTGGTAATTGCATTCAAAATTATGGTGGATGCGGAAGGTCTTGCCTTCATACTGGTCCCAGAGTTTGGTCACGCCCATCAATGTCTCGGGGAAGTCATCCCAGAAACCCTGGGGCAGCAAGTCGTCTAAGGGCAAGAAATACCCAGAGCGCGAATAGGTGATAGCTGCTTCATCCTCGAAGTCGAGGACATCATAGGGGCTGGCCCCGCTGGCGATACCAGCAGTCAGCATTGCGGTGAGTTGCTCTCCGCCGGGGCGGACCTGGACATCGACCGTGTAGCCAGAATCTTTGAACCCGAGCTTATCGGTGATTTCTTTGGTGGTGTCTTCGGCCCAGCCCCCCACCGCGATCACAACTTTTCCGCTGGCCTTGGCGACCGGCTTTGCCGCATCCGCCGCTTTGGGCGCCGCGGCAGGCGGTGGCGCACAGGCGGCCACCAATCCAATCGCAGCCGTACTCCCGGCCATCCGCAAGAAATCACGGCGTGATAACGCTTTGTTGATCATGGTTCGCTCCTTTGGTTTGGTAAATGGGATTTGCACGATAATGATGATTGATAAGTCAGCCGTAAACGGGTGCATCGCCAGTTGGGGGCATAGCGGAGGGGCGTCATGAATGACGCCCTTGCGTGCTCCGAAAATGAGATACATCAGCCATAAACCCGAAGCGATGCCCTTTTGTGGCTGACGGCTGGATCATGATGTTGGCATTTTGAGATGTAGGGCATCCTAGCACGAAATAGACAGTTCGACAATGGCTGGAAATGCCATTATAATATCTAAAATCCTCTTTTTGAGCCTTCTAAACAACGTCTTATGATCTAGACGATGGCGGAACTTGTCGATTCACACCCAGAGAGGATAGAACAGGGGTTACGCAGATTGCACAGATTTTCTCCTGTAACATCTGCGCAATCTGCGTAATCCCTGTTTATACTTGAGCGGTTACACCGTAACTTGCTCATCGTTAGGAGCGAAAAGCATTGATCAACCCGACAAGTGTCCTCTTTGGTCATGCGATTTACCCACCTGGTAGCACTCTTGGCCCGCGTCGCTGGCACACCTATGAATTTGTCCTGATTTATCATGGCGCAATGACGGTTGAGGTCAATGGTGTGCCGGATCTTAAATTCTCGAAGTAATTTAATGATGCCTTAGCGCTTAAAATCCACAATCGTGATGCCCTTCAAAAAGGCATTTTGCGAGAAGAAGAAAAGCACAAGGCAAGGCAGGATGATAATCAGGGCCGCGGCCATGTAAAGGTTCCACGGTGTTGTGCGTGTGAACGCTGCCGCGAAGTTGGCGAGGAAGATCGTCAACGTAAAGTTTTTCGGCGTCGAGAGAATGATCAGCGGGCCGAGAAAGTCATTCCAGAAGAAGACAAAGGCGAAGACGGCGACCGCAGCCAGCGCGGGCATGGCGAGCGGCAAAATGATGCGCCAGAAGATGTCCCAGCGCGACGCACCATCCATCAAGGCCGCTTCGTCGTATTCAAGCGGAATGGTTAAGAAAAACTGGCGTAACAAAAAGATGTTCCACGCCGACCCAAACCAGTGCGGCGCGATCAGCGGCCAGAGCGTGTCCAGCCAGTTCAGATTCTTCCAGATGATAAATTGCGGTACCATGACCACGGCGAACGGGATCATCAAAGTGCTGATGACGCCGAGAAATAGCACGTTTTTGCCCGGAAAATTCAGCCGGGCAAAGGCATAGGCTACCAGCGAACTGGAAAAAAGCGTGGCGATCACCCCGTTCACGGTGATTAGAAGCGTGTTCCAGGCATAGACATAGACCGGCGGCGTCGAAGCATAGTGGGTGATCATGGACTTGGCAAAGTTGGTCCATTGCACCGGGTGTGGATACCAGGTGGGCGGCAAGTTGAAGATTTGATCGTCCGGTTTGAGTGCAGTGTTGACCATCCAATAAAAGGGCAGGAGGAAGAGCGCGGCCAGGAAAAGCAACAGGGTATAGACAATGAAGAGGCGCACAAAGCCCGGTTGAAAGCGGTTGCCGACCAGGAAGACACGGAGCGCGCTGCCCACGGGCACTGATCGCGGCGCCTGTGGGGACGATTGGGCCAAGCGCTCTCCTTTGGTTGCCATTAACGCCCTTCCCCTTCGTAATAGACCCACCGCCCCGCGATCTGGAATTGCAAAATGGTCAGCACAAAGATGATCAAGAACATAATCCAGGCCATTGCCGAGGCATAGCCCATGTTCAGAAAGTGAAAGGCGTTTTCGTAGAGATGTAGGCCGAGAAAGAGGGTGGCATTGGCGGGTCCGCCTTGCGTCATTACATAAGGTTCGGCAAAGGTTTGGACGCCGGAGATAATGCCAATGACCACGTTGAAGAAAATCGCAGGTGACAACATGGGCAAGGTAATATGCCAGAACTTGGCCCATTCGCCCGCACCGTCGATCTCAGTCGCTTCGTAGAGAACCTGGGGCATGGCTTGCAAGGCGGCCAGATAGATCACCATCGGCACACCGCCATTCCACAAGCTTTTCACAACGAGTGCGCCCAAGACTGTCTCCTTGTTATAGAGCCAATTCGCGCCTTTGATGCCGACCAATTCTAACAAATTGTTGATGATGCCCAGTTCTGGTTGATACATCCACGCCCAAAGTACGGACCCGGCCACACCGCTGACAATCGCGGGCAGATAAAAAACCGTGCGCCAGAAGCCAAGCCCGCGAATTTTTTGGTTGAGCAACAACGCCAGCAGCAGCGCCAACAGTTGCGAAAGCGGCACATGGTAGAGGACATAGCGGAAGGTAACGCTCAGCGACAGACGGAACAATTGATCGTCCGTAAACATCTTGACATAATTGTCCACGCCGATGAATTTAGGGGGCGCGATCATCTTCCATTTGTAAAAGCTCAGCACAAACGACGCGACAATCGGGCCGCCGGTGAAGAAAAGAAAGCCAATCACCCACGGCGCAATGAAGGCATAAGCGATCAAGGCTTCGCGGAAGCGACGTTGGCGGCGCGTGATGCTTTGCGGTGGCGTAACGGCAAGTGACATAATGAATCTGGCCTTGAGAGAGATTGGAAGATTAGGAGATTGACTTGACGGAATCTCCCAATCTCCCAATCTCTAACTTTGACATAACAATTCTTCGCCCGATTGATCAGCTTTGCAGAACCTTGGTCACCTGGTCGGTGATTTTCGGGAAAAGGTCGGCGGCTTTGGCGTCGCCCGCATAGATCTTCTGTAAAGCGTCGCCGATCACCTTTAAGGCTTCGCCTTCGTTGGCCGGCCCAGGCAACACATGCCCATACTCCAGCGCCTGCGGGATCACATCCCAGTTGACTTCGTAATTCACGTCGGCCACCCAAGGATACGGTTTCACTTGATTGGTCGATTTGCGCGCGCCGGGGAATTTGGCGTCGGCACAATAGTTGTAAATGCCTTGCGTGCTGGTGTTGGCGTTGACCCACCTCCACGCTTCCTCCTTATGTTTAGAGGAAGTGGCAATCGCGTTAAATGCACCGTGTGTGATCGTGTCGCGGCGCTTTTTGCTTGGTTCTGGCACGATATTGAACTTGATCTTCGCCTTGATCAGGTCGTTGATAATCCAACTGCCCATGCGCTGCATGCCCAGTTTGCCCGCGCTCATCAACTCAGCCGCCGCGCCTTCGCCACCAATGCCGGCGATCTGCGACGGTGACGGCATCACATGCCCATCCAAAAGTAGTTTCGTCCAGTAGTCGATCGCCTCAATCGCTTCGGGTTTGTCGATCACACAGGTCTTGTAGTCAGCGCTATAAAAATCGCCGCCGTTCTGCCAGACCTGCTTGAGGCTAAAATAATGCCAGCCGACCGGAATGGTTTCCGATCCCCAAATTTTGTTGTCCGGGTCGCTGATCTTGCGCGCCTTTTGCTCAAAATCGTCCCAGGTGAACTTGTCTACTTTGGGTGGCTCCACGCCTTTCTTCGCAAACAAGTCAGCATTGTAGAAGGTTACATGCGGCGCCACCGCATCCGGGATGCCAAAGCGCTTGCCGTCCACCACCGGATATTTCCACCAGTTTTCGTAAAAATCTTCGGGGTGAAAATCGGCTGTTGCATCGACAAACGATTGCACATCAATGAATTGATTGTTGCGCCCCATTTCGAGCACCATCGCTTCCCAACTGCGCACCACATCAGGCAACGTGCCGGCCGCGGCGAGCGCGGGAATCTTCTCGTGGAATTCGCCAATCTGTTCCATTTCGACCTTAATCGTGGGGTTTGCCTCCATAAATGACTTAATGGTGACATTCGTCCCGTTGCCAGGGTCATGCCGTCCGTAGCGGATCGTCACCGGCGCCTTTGCTGCGGGCGCTGCGGCCTGATTGCCTGCGGCTGGTGCGGCGCCTGGTGGCGTGACACACGCCGCCAATGCCGTCATGCCAAGCAGGCCAGCACTGGCGCGCAAGAAAGCGCGCCGCGAGAGTGGCTTGCGACTGGTCGTTTCGTTCATGCTCATTCCTCCTTTGGGTACTTTGGCAGTTGCCTAAATCGACGAAATTGCTGGGAAGCAGTTTATGTGAACAGTACAAGAAAGTTCATTCGTGAGAAAAGTTTCTCTCGCTAGATTGTAATGAAGCATACTACAGTCAGTGCAATGATGCAACCAGGGTTTAGCCCTTAGAGGCTGGACCCGCTAGTAAGCTTGAAAACAGGGTGGATAAGTCAGCCATCAGCCACAAAAGGGAGCCCTTTTGTGGCTGACGGTGGCATATGATATTGGCATTAGGGTATCCTAGCATGAAATAGACGGTTCGACAATGGCTGGAAATGCTATTATAATATCTGAAATCCTCATTTTGAACCTGGCAAGCAATGTAATACGCGCTAGATAAAGGCGCAACTTGATCAGCGTTAGGAGCGAAAAGCATTGATCGACCCGACAAGCGTCCTCTTTGGTCATGCGATTTACCCACCTGGTAGCACCCTTGGCCCGCGCCGCTGGCATACCTATGAATTTGTCCTGATTTATCATGGCTCTATGACCGTCGAGGTCAATGGGGCGCCGGTCACGGCTGGGCCGCATAGCGCCACGCTCCTTTTTCCTGGCGATGAGGAGTACTTTTGCTTTTCCAAAACGTGCGAGACCCACCACGCCTGGTTGCATTTGGCGCTGCCTGATCTGGCCCCGCCGCTGAGCGAACGCATCAAACGTTTGCCCCATGTCATTCCACTTTCGGCGCCGATGTGTGCGTTGATGGATCACCTGCTGGATTTACGCACCTGCCCCTTACCCACCGCCCAAGAGATGATGAAGACAGTTTCTGCCCAATTGCTTTGGCGCTTTATCGGTGAAGCGGAACAACTTGCCATCAATCGCCAAGACAAACTGCGCTCGGCCTTGGTGGATCGGGTGAAGGATTATGTCTACGCCCACTTGCATGAGGAATTGACCTTGCATCACCTGACGCAGGCGGCCTCACTCAGCCCGGCGCATTTGACGCGACTCTTTCACAGCCAGGTCGGCGAGACGCCGATGGAGTATGTGTGGCAACAGCGGGTAAAACGGGCCGTGGAGTTGCTAGAATTTACCGGCTTAACCGTGGAACAGATCGCGCTGCGCTGTGGCTTTAAGACCAGCTATCACTTTTCGCGGCGCATCAAAGCCGTCACCGGGCGCACACCCACCCAAATCCGTAGCCAGGCGGGCAATGCAACTCTTACGTAATTTACCACCGATCCCCCTTTGTTGTTTATCATAGTTGTTAATCATAATTCGACGGCTTGTGCTCTCCCAGCAAGCGGCGTTGACGGGGCGTCGCCTTCGCCAAGATCGTTTCATTGAATTGGAAGCGGTTGAGATAGGGTGGAAACTTTTGCGTAATCATGCGCTGGGCATAATGCACCTGTAACAGATAGCGTGTCTGTTGGCTGCGGTTGGCCGTACCCCGATGCCAGACTTCACAGCGGAAGCTGACCACATCGCCGGCCTTGCATAGGATATTTTGGGGACTAATGCCTTTATACGTCGTGTCACCCTGCGGCGCACGCCCAGCGCGATGGCTGCCTGGAATGAATTGGGTCGGTCCCAGTTCTGCATAGAGGTCGTCCAGATAGAAATGGGCCGTCGAGATATAGATTGGAATTTTTACGTTGGGATTGTCCATCACCTCGACAGGCAGGGTGATAGGTTGCCAATCGGCGTGCAACTGTTGGTCGGGGCGGCCCGGCCCCGTCAGCCAAGCTGTCATGCCAATGATGTGACAATCGCTGCCATGCACCGCCTCGGCAAGGTCAACGACACCGGGTCTGTCCACGTAGGCGAGAAAGAGCGGGTCGCGGTTAAAGACATTG
>JBBREZ010000174.1:0-12332 GCA_038225095.1 Caldilineales bacterium | reverse complement strand
CCAACACCTGCGCCGCCGATTGCATGCTCGCCTTTACGCGCTAGACCAAAACACTTACTTTACCTGTACTCATAGACAAACCATTTAAAACTCATATAAATTAACCGTAGGGGCGCTGCTTGCTGCGCCTGTGTGTTCTGCACAGCAGGCGCAGCAAGCACGGGTACCTACTGGGTGCCTACTCGATTCTACGAAGTTAAATGGTTTGTCTATGAGTCTTATCCCCATGAAATAGTTATTATGACGTAAGGGTAAGTGGTTTGCGTTTGCATTACACCCATGTTACACTCACCAATTATTTTAATTCGACTTTGTTTCCACCTCCGCTTATCGATCACCCGCCTTTTCGGACAATCATACAAATTTATAGATATCAGTCCATTTATTCAATCAGGTTGTAGCTCATGTATGAAGTAACCTGTTTTCACTGTCTGCGAATTGTCCACATTACGCCAGATGACGAACATTGTTCTGTCTGTGGCGAAGATTTAAAACACTTAATTCCGCCGGCCTTCGCATCGAAATATTTTTACGACCGAGCTGCGCACATGGCAGCCGAGGGCAGCTTGCAGGCCGCATTAGACGAAGTAGAACGTGGGTTGGACTATCGGATAAGTTCCGAGTTGCACCTATTAGGCGGTATTCTCGCTAAGCGGATCAGCGACTTTGACTTGATGCGTCAACACGTGGCCGCTATTCCCCTGGACGATGTGTTGCGCCAGGAAGCAGAATGGCTATTACGTTCGCACCAGACGCGCCAACGCACCTTGCGCCAAGCCGATAAAACGCGGAAGGCGACTCGCTATCCGCGCTTATCCGAGCCAGAAGAAGATCCGCTGCCTTTTATGGTCGATGAAGTTGCGCCTTCACCCATACGACCAACGTCCACTGGCCCGATCTGGGTCGGTTTGTTGGCCGTTCTGCTGATAGCAGGCATCGGATGGATGATTTTGCGCACGCCGGGTGTGGGATCTGTGCTGTCTAGCAGGCCGACGCCGACCACCGCAGCCGGCGCTGCGGAATATGCCGCGAATGGAGCGACCAATACGACGGATACGCAACCCGCGCTCATCTTGACGCCGACTCTACCCATTTCGGTGACGCCCGCTATACCGAACAATTTGGTGCAACAATCCACTACACCAGAGCCACTCGCCGCCAATACGCCGCGCAGCGCGGTGGAAGCGGTCGATACCAAATTGTTCGACTTTAAGAGTTTCTTGTTCCAAAAGGATCGTCAGGACTTGGCGCAGTTGGACGTTTCAGCCAGCTTACAGGCGACAAAGCTAAAACTGAGAGGCATCGTGCCAATGGCGGCAGATCGCAGCTTGCTCATCGATTTGGCCCAAAGCGCACCGGATGTTACAGAGGTGGATGCGGTAGATTTGTTGGTGCGTTTGCCAGCAACGTACACCGTGCAAGCCGGCGATACGCTGTGGGATATCACCTACAAATTGTATGGGGATGTCTCGCGCATGCAAGCCCTGATTGATGCCAATGCTGACATTCTGCCATCGCCAGAAGCATTGCGGATTGGCATGACTTTGAAGGTGCCGCCAAATCAGTAGGAAAAGAGAGTAGGGGATTAGAGATTGGGAGATTAAAAACATTCAATCTTCCAATCTCCCTTCTCTAACGCGGTGGATGCATGGGCATGACCACATGCAAAAATTCTTCCTCGCCCATCCCAATCGGACGAATCGTGCCGGGACGGGTGGGCTGCGTCGTTTCGATCACTACTTGCGGCTGATCAATTTGGCTGAGTACATCAATCAAATATTTGGCATTGAAGGCAATTTCGACGGTTTCACCTTCAACCATCGCGTCAATCTCATTGACGTTATCACCCATATCGGTGCTGAGCGCAGTCAAGCGCACATGGCCGGCCCGCTCACCACTGCTAGGAATCACGGCAAGACGAATGATATTGGCATTGTCGCGCGCAAAGAGAAAAGAGACGCGCACGCCTTTGAGCAAAGCGGCAGTATCCACGACGGTGCGCGTGGTTTTGTTCTTCGGGATGATGGCACGATAGTCGGGAAAGCGGGCGTCGATTAACTCGCTGACCAATTCCACGCGATGGAATGCCCCTTTGCTTTCCTCACTTTTACCGCCAAGTTGGAACAAAATCTGATTGCGTGCCTGCGTTACAATGACTTGGACCGGCCGTGTTTCGTCGGCGTCGGCGCTAATGCGCGCTAGCTCACCCAAACTCCGCGCCGGCACAATCACGGTGAGATCGCCGTCTACCATGCCCTGGCTCATCTGGACGCTACGCACGCTTAAGCGGTAGCCATCGGTCGCCGCCATCGAGAGACGCTCGCCTTTGAAACTCACCTCGACGCCAGTGAGGGTGGGTTTGCTTTCGTCGCTAGAGGCAGCAAAGATCACCTGATCGATCATCTTGCGCAACCCATTAACCGCTAGCTCAATGCGCATCCCGTCGGTCACCTGCACCATGCCGGCGCTCTCTTCTCCATTATTATTGGTATCGCCGGCGGTTGGGATCAATGGGAATTCGTAAGCATCGATGCCTTTCATATTAGCGTCGTAGCGCGCACAGTTCAGATGCAAGGTTTGAGTGCGCACGGTCAATTCCATGTCAATTCGTTCGGGTGGTAGACTGTTGACAAATTCAGTTAGCAAGCGCGCCGGCACCGTGATCGCGCCTTCGTCTTCCACCTTGGCCCCGATCCAACAATTGATGCCGATCTCGCGATTGGTAGCAGCCAATCGCAATTGATTCCCCTTAGCTTCGAGCAAGATGTTGCTCAGCACAGGCATCGTACTGCGCGATGAAACCGCGCGGCCAACAATCGATAGACCTTTGGCTAGATTTTCTTGAAAGCAACTGACCCGCACAACAACCTCCCTATTCGCTGGTAAACGATGGCATTAGCTTTAGCAGTCGGGCTGCGTCTTTACGTGATAGAGCGTGAAAACAAATTAACTTTGTACGATCAAACGACAGGCAATCAGCGACTATTATCTAATTTATCGACTTAAGGCCAATCCAACAATGGATGCCGATTTTGCAGTGGTGGCAGCCAGACGCAACTGGTTATTTCTAGCTTCGAGCAGGCTATTACCCAACACCGGCAGCGTCGGGCGTGATGCCGTAGTGCGGCTAACAATTGATAGACCCTTGGCCAAATTTTCCTACAAACAGCGAACGCGCATCGAAGCCTCCTCGTTCGCAGCGTTGCGAAAGTACAGAAACGTTCAGGGGTATGTAGTATGCGCAGTATAGCACAGGTAAGATAAAACAGTTAAAGATAAAATTGTAAATTGTAAAAGGCAAAAATGCGACTCGACCAAGACCTGACCGGTCTGAAATTCGCGATGGCCCTAATCCACATCCGGGCGCAACGGCAGGCGCACCCAGAACCGACTGCCCAAATTTTCCATGCTCTCCACGCCCACGGTTCCGCCGTGCGCTTCGACAATGTCTTGCACAATCGAAAGTCCCAAGCCAAAACCCCGTTTGCCCGAACGCGACTTGTCTACTTGATAAAAACGGTCAAAAATGTAGGGCAAATCGGCGGCAGGAATGCCTTTGCCGGTATCGACAATGCTAATTTCGGCAAAAGCGGCGGCTTTATCGGGCGCAGTGAGCCGTTGCGCCAGAATGGTGATGCTGCCACCGCTGGGCGTGTGGATAAAAGCATTGTCCAGTAAATTGGTAAAGACGCGTGGTAGATAGTTTAAGTCAGCGTTGACTATCAGCGGCGCGGCGGATGGTTGCCATTTGAAGATAATCCTGCTACTTTCGCTACGCGCAGCATAGCTATTGAACAGGTCGCCCAGATTTTGATTAAGCTCAAGCAGCTGCAAATTAAATTGTAACTGACCACTGTCCAAATTCATGGCTTCGAGCAGTTGGTTAACCAGTTTGCTCAGGCGTTGGGCTTCGGCGTGGATAATTTCGGCGGCGCGCGCCTGGGCCGCTGGATGCGCCGCTGCGCCGTCGATTAAGGCCTGGGCAAAACCTTGAATGCTCGTCAGCGGTGTTTTCAGATCGTGGCTTACATTGGCAACAAATTCACGTTGCGCTTGCTGGCTCTGCTGCACCCGTTCGGCCATGCGATTAAAGCTGGCGGCCAACTGGGCGACTTCGCGCAGCGATGAAGCGTCAACCGGTACCCGATAGTCTTGATTGCCAGCGGCGATCTGCTGGGTGCCAGTAATCACGGGGGCAAGACTGCGCGTCACGCTGCCGGCCACCCATGTGCTCAGCAAAAAAATCATGGCTAAGATCGCCAGGAATACGCCAGCAATTAACAGCGGCGGCACTTCTTCGGTAAAGGTACGCAAAGTTTGCCAGAGCGGGACGCGCTGGCGCATCACGATCAGGAAAAGCGCTTCTGCCCCACGACCAGGCGTGATCGGCCCGGCGACATAGAACCAAAGCTCATTTTCCAAGCGCGCTGTGTTGCGAATCGTCTGATTGCGCAACACTCGATTTCCAGACAAGGCGCGGTTGCTGAACAGCCGCTGCCACCAGCGTAACGCAACTGGATCACTGCTCAGCGACTCCAACCAAGTTGTACCCGTTAAGTGATTGGCGGTGTCAAAAGTAATTTTTTGGGTAGCGGGATTGACCAGCAAGATCCGAATATTTTGTGTTTGCGCTTGGTCTTGGAGCACCTGGACCAGCAGTTGGCGTTGTGGAATTTTATTGTTCGGGCCCTGGCTGGCAAGCTGGCGACTAAAGAGCAAGCTCGCCTGACGGCTACTGGCCAGATGCCGGAAAGTTAAAGCGCGCTGAATGGGCGGTACAGTGGCTAACAGCGCAACGCCAACGACAATCAGCACCGTGATCGCCACCAGAATATGGGTGATAATTAAGCGTGTACCAAGGCTACGAAAGAGATGTTGCATAGGAGAAAATAGGGAGTAAGGAGTAGGAAGTAGGGATACAGGATTAGGGATTATGGTTCAGCCGTCTAACCCTGTATCCTTAATTCCTACATAATTTTTTATCAATTCACCACTAATTTATAACCTATCCCCCAAACAGTTTCGATCTGCACGCGGCTGCCCTGTAATTCCTTGCGCAATTGCGCGATGTGCATATCTACGGTGCGAGTTTCGCCGTAATAATCGAAACCCCACACGAGTTCAAGCAATTGTTCGCGACTCAATACCAGCGTTTGGTGTTTTAACAAGGTATAAAGTAAGTCGAATTCTTTGGTGCGCAGTTGCAGCAGCCGCTGATTTACCTTTGCCGCGCGCCGCGCCGGGTCGATCAACAAATCGCCAACTTGAAGCGACTTATAGGCGGAAGTTTCGGGGGTGGCATTGGCCCGCCGCAACACGGCACGAATACGTGCGACCAGTTCGCGTGGATTGTAGGGCTTGGTCATGTAGTCGTCGGCGCCTAATTCCAAGCCGACAATACGATCAATGTCCTCGGCCCGCGCCGTTAGCATGATAATTGGCGTCTGGCCTTCCTGGCGTAAGTGGCGACAGACTTCCCAGCCATCCACTGCTGGCATCATCAGATCCAGGACGATGAGCGCGGGACGCGTGGCCCGAAACTGCGTCAGAGCTTCGATGCCATCGCGGGCGCTAACGACCGTATAGCCCGCATTTTCGATATAGAGGCGATTTAATTCGAGGATGTTTGCTTCGTCATCAACAATCAAAATAGTGGAATTGGTCATAGATTTCTCTACTGTTGATTTTTCTAGCATTTGCATCAAAGCTGTTTCACGTTCACTCATTGTACTGTGACCTTTTCGCCCACGCAATTGATCTAGGAACATTTTTACGTTATACTGCGTTTTGTCGCTACAGTGATCATAGTAGCTCATCGCTGCGAGTATACATCACCATTATCTTGAGCAGTTGTAAGCTGCGCACGGGCTAAATGTAAAAACAATGTAAACTCTATTTTGTGAGGAAAATAAATTGATTTTCGAACGGCAAACCAAGCAAAATGTCCCAGATGCTGAACCGGCTAAGACAATTTGGCCAGCGTCTATCAATGAGCAAAGTGCGCTGCCCAAAACCGAGGATGCAACCGGTGCGCAGATGTTGCCGACTAATGACGAAGCGCAACTGGTGATCCAAGCGCGTCTAGATCCAGCGGCTTTTGGCGTGTTATATGAGCGTTATATCGACCGAATTTACGCCTATATTTATCATCGGGTCGGCAATGCACAGGATACTGAAGATCTGACGGCGCGCACTTTTTATCGGGCGCTCGATAAGTTGGACACCTATGAGGATCGAGGCTTGCCTTTCTCGGCCTGGCTTTTTCGCATTGCCCATAATCTAGTCGCAAATTGGCACCGTGACCGCGGGCGCCGCCGTTTTCTTTCGCTAGACAAACTCTGGTTGCACAGCAAAGACGGTGATACGCCCGAAGAGCAACTCGAAGAAGAAGAAAAGAGCGAAGCCTTGTGGGCAGCGATCAATCGCTTGCCGAAAGAACGCCGCGATTTACTGCTCTATAAATTCAGTAGTCGCCTCTCCAATCTCGAGATCGGCGCCATGATGGATAAAAGTGAAAGTGCCATCAAGTCGCTTTATTTTCGTACGCTAGCCACTTTGCGTAAAGATTTGGAAAATAAAGGATGGGGCGCATGGATGATGCATACTGAGCCGGTCGACGTAAAGGAGACAGAGGATGATTCGACTGTTTGAATTTTGGCAATTGCCTGGCCAAAAACCAGCGGTGGTCGATCCGCAGGTGCGCGATAAGATCGATCTGGGCAATGGGAAGTTCCTAGAAGCCGAAGATGTCTTGGATGGGCACTTTCACCGGCTGGCATCGACGACTGTACCTATGCCTGTGAATGCCAGCTTGACGGCCGCGATCACGGTCTTGGCGCCTGGCCTGACCCCATTGACCACATTGGCCGAAGAAGTAGCGCACACCCTGCCACTCGCGCAACCAGCGCCACAATTTCGTTATCATCTTCACCAAGCCCTAGAGCAAACGCATCGCCAACAGGCCGCGCAACGGATCTTAGGCACACGCCCTGCTGCGCAAATTGAGGGTCCAGCCTGGGGCCTAATCACGTTGATCTTGATAATCGCGGTCGCTTTACTAGGGACAGTTGCGTATTTACAAAGCCGCAAGCCTAGAGCCGTGTAGGCTAGCATTGTAAGTCTGTCACGTGCCAGATAGACGGGCAGCATAAACCATGCTGCCCGTCTTGATTCAGTGGGCAACGGCGCGGTTAGGTCGATGTACGCTTATGTAAAAGCTCCATATATTTTTCTGCGCTAGATTTATGGCCGTCCAACGCCGTTTCAGCCTGATCGAAACTCTGTGTGCCAGCGCCGCTGGGCAAGCGCGCCGGCCCGATACCAGGCACATCCACCATGGCTTGAGCGTCACTTTGCGCCAACTTTAAGACACCTTCCGCCAACGCCGCACCCGCCGCCTCACGCTGGCGAATGGCGCTATTGCCCAGGAAATTCTTTAATTGGGTAAAGATCCCCAAAATATCATGCACCGGTTTGGTCCCAACCCCAATCAGGAAACCGGTCATCAAAACATCCCAGGCTGCTGGCAATCCCGCCAGAATATCGGGAGAAAAGGGTTTTAGCGAATCAAACAAGTGCATTCCTGTCGCATTGGCAATTAAAATGCCCAGAATGATGCCAGCAATCAAACTAGTGCCGCTCTTGAATTGTACATATTGAGGCGACCTCAGTTGTGCCGCCTGCCATTTACCCACGCTCAACAACATCCATTCGAGATAATTCCAGATAATTTCTACCGCGCGCTCTACGCCCACGGCAACAATCAATAAAGGGGTAAGCACAGCCCAAAGGCTGGTTGGGGCACTATTTGTAACATCTTGGGGTAACGGCGCGGCCATGACGACCGGAGCACCAATGAAAAGCACCACGCCAATGCCACCAAGGATCCAACCGAGTTGATAGCGAGAAAATCTATGCATGCAGTCTACCTTTCCGTCTTTCTAAAAACACAGTTTTATAACCCGATTTTTATACGATCTGAGAAAATACCCAGGCCAGCAAAGGCCACACTGGAAGTGTAGTCTACGCTGGCCGAAATTCATTGGTTAACTTGCCTAAAATCGGATTACAGGCCAAAAGTCTGAGCAAAATCAACTAACAAGCGCACGCCGTAACCGGTCGCGCCTTTGGGCGTCGCAGGCTCTTTTTCTGTATTGGTCCAGACCATCGAAGCGATGTCCAAATGCGCCCAAGGATAGCCTTCGGTGAAATGCTCAATAAACTTGGCGCTAGTCGCGACGCCTTGGTCACGGCCGCCGCTGTTTTTCACCTCAGCCATGTCACTCTTGATCACATCCATATATTCATCATACATGGGCATCGGCCAGAGCCGTTCGCCCGTGCGATCAGCGCTGGCTAGCAACGCCGCCTGCACGTTAGCATTATTCGCAAAAAGTCCGGCGGCTTGGGGACCCAAAGCTACGCCGATCGCACCGGTTAATGTCGCGAGATCGACCACAACGGCCGGGTTATAGCGCGCTACATAGCCCAACGCGTCGGCCAGGACCAGGCGACCTTCGGCGTCGGTGCTGAGGATTTCTGCGGTTTTGCCGGTGATGCCAGTGAGGATATCGCCCGGTCGGAAAGCTTTGCCATCGGGCATGTTTTCGACGCAGGCAGCCACCCCAATCACGCGGCGTGCGACGTTCAAACGGGCGATAGCTTCCATGGTGCCGAGCACAGCCGCTGCGCCGCCCATGTCGTCTTTCATCAGCCACATGCCATCCCACGGCTTGATGCTGATGCCACCCGTGTCAAAGGTAACGCCCTTCCCCACCAGGACGATCGGTTGCTGTTGCTCCGTGCCAGCAGGGGCATGTTCCAAAATAATAAATTGCGCTTCGCGTTCGCTGCCCAGGCTGACGGCTAGCAAAATATTCATGCCTAATTGGCGCATCGCCGCTTCGTCCAGCACCGTACATTGCAAACCAGTTTCCGCAGCCATCTTTTGGGCACGCCGCGCCAGTTCCTCTGGATAGAGTACATTCGGCGGTTCGTTGACATAATCGCGCGCATGACAGACGGCCCCAGCCATGCTTTGCCCCGTTTGCACACCAGCGCTGATAACGGCTACTTTGGCCGCGTCAAACTCGACCACGATGCATTGTTGCGGTCCATCTTCTGGCTTGTCTCGCTTGTAGCTGGGCGCTTGATACGCAGCAGTCAGCGTGCCTTCCGCTAATGCTTGGGCCGCCAGGGCTGCATCCAAAGCGTCAATGCCCGCACCGTGAACGATGGTGGCATATTGTTTCACGCCTTTAAGTTTGCTGATAGCTTTGTAGACACTGGCGGCAGCCTTGCGCGCTTTCGAGAAATCAAATTGATCGACATTGCCCAGGCCAACCACTAACACGCGCGCGGCCGGGATTTTGCGATTGGTGTAAAGCACGGCCGTTGCGCCCAGCTTCCCGGTAAAATCGCCACTAGCGATTAAATTTTGGATCGCGCCGTCGAGCACTCGATCGAGGACGCCGGTTGCGCCACTTGGTTCAGTGACCCCTTCAAACAGATTGACGACGATGCAGTCGGTCGCCTGTTGCGCAATGTCGCCTTGAATTGTATTGAATTGCATGAGAAAATGACATCCTTTTGGTTTATATGAAATATTTTGCTTGTGCCCACACTCCGGTGTAGGCACGAGTGGATATTATTTCAAGGCAGCACGCAAGCGCTTTGCCGCTTCGTCCAACATTTCATCAGTTTTGCAAAAGCAGAAACGCACCAGGTTGGCCGCCAAATGTTGGTTTTGGGGGTTATAGAAAGCGCTCGGTGGAATCGCCGCCACGCCCACCGTGCGGGTAAACCAGCGGCACAAACTGAAATCACGCGGCGACCCAGCTTCCAGAGCCACATCCAGATGGCTAGTATCCACCAAAATAAAATAGGAGCCGTCTGGGCAAACCGGCTTGAGGCCGGCGGCGTTCAGCGCGTTGAGCAATTTGTCGCGCTTGGCCTGATACATGCCGCTTAGCCAGGTGAAATAATCTTGTTGGGGCGCAGTCTCCAGCGCGATGCCCACCGCCTCTTGCAGCGGCGTGGCGACGGCAAAGGGAATCCACTGATGGGCCATGTTGATGGCGTGCACCAGGTGCGCCGGGGCAATCGCCCAGCCGATCTTCCAGCCAGTCACAGAAAAGGTCTTGCCCGCGCTGCCCAGGGTGATCGTGCGTTCCCACATGCCAGGCAAAGTGGCAATGCGCCTATGTTCGACCGTGCGTGCTGGATCTGAATAGACCATCCACTCGTAAACCTCGTCACTGAGCACCAGAATATTGTACTTTTGCGCCAATGCGGCGATTTTTTGTAACTCAGCCAGTGTCAGGATCTTGCCGACTGGATTCTGCGGCGTGTTAATCATGAGCAGCCGAGTGCGCTCAGTAAAAGCCGCTTCCAATTCATCCATATCCAAGATCCAATCCGCCGAACTGGTGGCAGCGGGCTGGGGGCGCAGTGGCACATAGACTGGCGTCCCACCGGCCATGATGACCGAGGCCGGATAGCTGTCATAAAATGGTTCGATTAAGATGACTTCATCACCGGGAGCCACCAGTGCCTGAATCGTGGCGAAGATGCCTTCCGTTGCGCCGACGGTAATGACAATTTCGGTCAGCGGGTTTAATTCGCGCGCAAAGAGCGGACTATAGACGTTGGATAGGGCTTTAACCAGGCGCAGATGACCGCCGCTGCGCGCATATTGGTTCAGATCAGCGCCGATTGCTTGTTGGGCGGCGGCTTTGACGAAATCTGGTGCTGGAAAATTGGGAAACCCCTGGCCTAAATTAACCGCGCTGTGTTGTAAGGCCAGCGCCGAAAACTCGGCAAAAACGGTGATGCCGAAGCTGCGCACGCGCGGCGCAGGCGAGAAAGGCGAAGCAGATTTAAGCGGTGCAAGCGACATAATTCATCCTATCCGTATGGCAGAGCAAAATTACAGACAGCCGTGGGTGAGCCACGCGCGACCACTTGATAACCCACAAGGATTGGCTGTCAATCAGCTGCGCCCAACGCACAGAGTAAACCTATAGAGAAAACAGATAAACCTGGCACAAGCGCGGAGGAAGCGTTCTCTAATGCGACAAAGGCGGCATTAGAGAACGCCTACGCCACTTTTGTGCCACTTTAAGTGGTTACTCTATTAGGCACCGAGCGGCTTTGCAAAAATTGCAGCCAATTTATTCGTGCTATTATAGCTGATTGTTCAGCGCGAAGCCAGCAGCAAAGAGGGTAAAAAGAACACCGATGCTCAGTTGAGCACCGGTGTTCTTTTTGTTAGGCGGTAGGTTTGTTATAGAGCAGAGCAAGGTCAGTTAGCCTGATGTTAACGGGTGTAGCGCACCATACCACCAACCATTGGCTTGTTGGCAGGTGTACGGCGATTGCGCAAATCGTTGGCGATGGCGAACAGCAGGGCAATCGCCGCCAACGCTGCTACGACCCAAGCCAAGATGCCGCTGTCGAAGGCAACCGCTGTACTGGTTGTCGGCACTGCACTGCTTCTGCTATTGGCAACCAACAACATTGCCCGCCCCAACGCAACCGGCGTCCGGCTTTGATTCGTCACGGCGTAGACAGCACCAGCTTCACCACTGACCGGCAACAATTCGGCGATCACAGTCTTAGGATTGCTCTGCAAGGTCAACCAGCTCTGAGCGCCATCAACGCTCATCGAAACGCCCACTGGGCTTTGGTGTACTTCGGTCGAGCCGTACAGATAGCTGGTGGCCACATAGAGCAAGTTGGTCTGCGTCGGGTCTGTCGTCAATGCATCGATATGCAAACGTGACCCAGGGACCATACCGAGACCAGCATTGGCAAGCGTCCAGTTGTGGCCGTCCGTGCTCTTGACCAGGCCGCGGTCCGCCGTGCCAACATAAACTGTAGAAGGTTGACCGTCCGTAATGGCAAGGGCAGTTGGTGCACTGCCCAGATTATCGACATTCACCCAACTCAGGCCGAAGTTCTCAGCCCGATAAAGTTTCCAAGCGGTGCGTACAAAGGCCAAACCAGCGCCTGTGTTATCGGCGACAATTTGTAAGACAGGTTCGTCTAACAGCAGATGACCACTCAAGATCATGCTGGAACCAACATCACGCAAACGGAACACGCCGGCATTGTCTGTACCGACATAGACTAGATGTTGGCTGCTATCAACCGCAATATCGGTTACGCCACCGACGGTCTCTGCATTCAACGGCACGCGCAACCAGTTCACGCCGGCATCGGTCGAGCGATAGACGGTCATCTCATTCGCAGCGCCCACGTAGAGCATCTGCGCATTATTTTTGTCTACGGCCACGGCGCCAACAATGATGTCATTTGGCGTCTTAATTTCG
>JBBREZ010000173.1:0-12363 GCA_038225095.1 Caldilineales bacterium | reverse complement strand
GGCGCCAATATGACCGTGGTTATGGGGCAGGCGCATGATGCCAGCATCATCGAGCAAGTGAAGATGGCGCGCCAATTTAACTGCCAGGTAATGTGCGACATTATGCTCTGCCCAGACAAACCAAAGCGGGCGCGTGAAGCGCAGGAGATGGGCGTTGATTATATCATTGTCCACACCGGTTTTGACGAACGTAACATGATCCACGGCCTGAGCCCGTTAGATGATCTCCAGGCCGTGCTTGATGCCGTCACGATTCCGGTGCAGGCGGTGGGTGGGCTTAGTGTTGAACAGGCGATCCAAACGCTGGACATGGGCGCCCAGATCGTGGTTTTTGGCGCGCCATTGGTGATCAGCGGCACAGAATTTAAGGCCGCCGATCCTAACTTTGAGGCGCAACTGCGCGAAATTGTCGCGCGGGTGAAGGGGAAAATGTAATAAACAATTGTGGTAACTACTCAAGTGGTAGATAAGTAGACACGTAAACAGGTAGCATGCCCTGTCTACGTGTCTACTTATCTACCTATTTACCTGTCTACCTAGGGGAGATAACCATGTTTAAAAATTTAGGGCCGGGTGCGATTGGGGTGAAAGCTAATCTGCCGGAAAGCATTGCGCTGGCCAAAAAGTATGGGTTTAAGGGTGTCGAATTTTCGATCAGCGAAGCGCAGCAGATCGCCGAGACCCAGGGATTTGACGCGTTGCGCGCCTTGTTCCAAGACAATAAGATACTGCCAGGGCACTGGGGTTTTCCCGTTAATTTCCGCGGCGATGAGAACACCTGGCAAGCGGGGCTGGAAGCCTTGCCGAAACAGGCCGACCTGGCGCAACAACTGAATTGTCTGCGCACCGCCACTTGGATCATGCCAGCGGATAACGACCGTGACTTTTTCACGAACTTCGCTTTTCACGTCACCCGTCTGCGCCCGGCGGCGGAAATTCTCAAGGATTACGGCTGTAGTTTGGGCTTAGAATTCGTTGGCCCCAAGACGGTGCGCAACCCACGCCAGCATAATTTCGTGCACTCGCTGGACGGCATGTTGGGCCTCTGCGCCGCGATTGGCACGGGCAATATGGGCCTGTTGCTCGACATCTATCACCTGTACACCTCGCACGGCACGATTGATGACATCCGCAAGGGCTTGCGCAAGGAAGACATCGTGGTTGTCCATCTGAACGATTCGCAACCAGGCCCGATTGATGAATTAGAAGACCTGACGCGCGCCTTGCCTGGCGAAACCGGCGTGTTGGCCGTGGCCGGTTTTTTGCAGGCCGTGCATGATCTAGGCTATGACGGCCCGGTGACAATTGAACCGTTCAGCAAGCCGCTGCGTGAAATGTCGGCGGACGACGCCGTCCGCGCAACCGGGGCGGCGATGGACAAGGCGTGGCAAGCGGCGGGGTTGGCGTGAAGACGTAGGAACCCCACCCCCCGCCCTCCCCTGGTAAAGGGAGGGAGCCGTTGGTCGGATAGAATGGCTCACTTCTACTCCCACCAATCAGTCCCCTCCCTTTACCAGGGGAGAGTTAGGGGTGGGGTTTCCTCACGCCTCACATTAAAATAAATTTTTAAAATAAATTTTACGGAGAATTCTCATGCTTCAAGTTGCATTAGTGGGCTGCGCCCATATTCATACCCCCGGTTTTGTCAAGCGTTTACAAGCGCGCGAGGATGTCAAGGTGGTGGCGGTTTGGGATCACGAGCAAGCGCGCGCAAAAAAATGGGCGACCGAAACGAGCGCGCCGGTGGTGACCGATTTAGCTGAAATCTGGTCCAACGCCGCGATTTTGGCCGTGATCATCTGCGCCGAGACCAATCGGCACGAGCCACTCGTTTTGGCGGCGGCGGCGGCGAAAAAGCATATGTTTGTCGAAAAACCATTGGGGATTGGCACCGCCGATGCTTACAAAATGGCCGATGCAATTGAGCAGGCCGGCGTGTTATTTCAAACTGGTTATTTCCAACGCGGCAATCCGGTTCATCTCTATTTGCGCGAACAAATTCAAAAAGGCAGCTTTGGCAAGATCACGCGCATTCGGCACAGCAATTGTCACTCTGGCTCACTCGGTGATTGGTTCACGCCGCAATGGCTGTGGATGACCGATGTCGAGCAGGCTGGTGTGGGCGCATTTGGTGATTTGGGCACCCATTCGCTGGACATTTTGATGTGGATGATCGGCGATGTCGTGCGCGCCACCGCGAGCATTCACGTCGCCACGGGCCGCTATGGTGAGTGTGACGAATTTGGCGAAGGGTTGCTCGAATTTGAGAATGGCGTAGTCGGTAGCTTGGCCGCCGGTTGGGTCGATGTGGCGCACCCGATCAGCGTGATCATCAGCGGTACGGAAGGCCACGCCTACGTCGCCAATGATCAACTCTTTTTCCAGAGCAGCCATGTGGAAGGCGCCGACGGCAAGACCCCGTGGACTAATTTGCCCGCGGCCTGGCCGCACGCGTTTGAACTGTTCCTCAATGCAGCCGTTGGTCAACAAGGCGTGGCATTGGTCGGGGCGCGTGAAGCCGCCGCCCGCAGCGCGGTGATGGAAGCGCTCTATCAAGCGGCGCAACAACGGGCCTGGCTGGCACCAAAGAGGTAAGCAATGCGGGTCAAAGATAAAGTTATTCTGGTCACTGGTTCGACCACCGGGATTGGTGAGGCGATTGCCCGGTTGGCTATCGCTGAAGGGGCGCGCGTCATGGTGCATGGGTTGGAGGAAGAGCTAGCCCAAAATGTCTGTCGTGATCTGGGGGAGGCCGCGGCTTATGTGATCGCCGATATTGGCGATCCGCAAAAGTGTGCTGAACTGGTGCAGGCGACGGTGGACAAATTTGGCCGCATTGATGTGGTGGTCAACAATGCGGCCCTGACCACGCGCAGCAATCTGGCAACGACCGACGCGGCTATGTTTGACCGGATCATTGCGGTCAATTTGCGTGCGCCGCTGCTGATCATTCGTGAAGCGGTGCAACATTTTCGCACGCAAGGCGGCGGCACGGTGCTCAATGTTGGCTCGGTCAATGCCCTGGGTGGCGAAGCGAATTTGCTCGCTTATTCTGCCTCTAAAGCGGGCATCGCCAACATGACGCGCAACCTCGCCAACGCCCTGGCAGCCGAGAAGATTCGCGTCAACCAGTTCAACCCTGGTTGGATCACCACACCGAATGAGATTGCCCTCAAACAACGTGAGGGGCTGCCAGCAGGCTGGGAGCAAAACGTGCCGGCGGTCTATGCGCCAAGCGGCAAACTCTTAACACCTCAGGAAGTGGCGCGCCACGCGCTGTTCTGGATCTCCGACGAGTCGGCGCCCGCCAGCGGCGTTGTCTACGAGTTAGAACAATATTCGCCGATCGGGCGCAATCCACAAAAGTCGTTCTAATCCCTTGTCTCCCCTCTCCTGAACGCTGTCCTTTGATTCAGGAGAGGGGTCGGGGGTGAGGCTCTCATGTCTACCATTCGCTTGCAAGATGTCACCAAAACCTACGCCAAACCCCTTGCGCTGGGCCGTCAGAAAACAGTTCCAAACAACGAAGATAATGGCGACCCCAGCCATGAACTAGCCGCACTCGATCACATCAATCTGACGATCCCGGATGGTCAAACCTGCGCCATCGTCGGCCCATCTGGCTGTGGCAAGAGCACTTTGTTGCGCATCGTTGCTGGGCTAGAAACCGATTATACGGGTCAAGTTTTTTATGATGACCAAGAGATGACCAGCATCGCGCCCAAAGAACGCTATATCGGCATGGTCTTTCAGAACTATGCACTTTACCCACATTTTGAAGGGCAGGGCAATCTATCCTTCTTTTTTAAGATGCGCAAAATTGCCGACAAAGAAATCGAAGAACGCATTCGCGTCACGTCCGAGATCATGGGGATCGGCTTCAACGCGTTGCTGGAACGCAAGCCGGGCACACTTTCGGGTGGCCAACAACAGCGCTTGGCAATTGCCCGCGCCATTGTGCGCAACCCGCGCTTGTTTCTCTTTGACGAACCGCTTTCCAACTTGGACGCCAAGCTGCGCAACCAGACACGCATCGAGATCAAGCGGCTGCTGCGTCGTTTTCAGATCACTGCGCTGTACGTCACGCACGACCAGACCGAGGCGATTGCGTTGGGCGATCAAATTGTCGTGATGCGCGCGGGTAAGGTCGAACAGATGGGGCCTTATCCAACCTTGCTGCAAAGCCCGATCAATACCTTTGTGGCGGGCTTTATTGGCGCGCCCCCCATGAATTTGTTGAGTGGTGGAAAAATCGACGATGGGGTGCTGCAACTGGACGAAGTTACGCTGCCGCTGCCCACGGCAATCAAGGCTCACGTCCATGCAGGGCAAGCCGTTACGCTGGGGGCGCGCCCCGAAGCCGCCCAATGGGCGACCGAGCACCCGGCTTTGCTGGATGGGTTGCATTTGCGCGGCGTGATCGAGGTCATTGAGCCGGATTTTGCCCGCCATACGCAGTTACTCTACCTGCGCACGGGTGCTTTAGCCTATGCCGCCGTTGTGCCACTCAACGAACCATTGGGACTTGGCCACAGTGTCGAGGTGTTCTTCCCAGCCGACCAACTTTATTTCTTTGATACAATCAGTGAACGACGTATCGGTTAATCATAGGGGCGCTGCTTGCTGCGCCTTCCTGGGTACAACAGGCGTAGCAAGCAGCGCCCCTACTTATAGTTGTAGGATTGGGTCGCAGCCTGATCATGGGTTGAACGCTCAGGTGGAGCGGCTGACCCATCCTACACAGATACTGCGTTATTTATACACAATCTGTTTGACTTCGTGTAGCCAGTTTAAGATCCCCATCATACTGGCTTGCCAGGTGGGCTGCGCGTCGAAGCGGGTGCGTGCTGCTCGGCTCATGCTTTGGAGCTGTTCACGATTTTGTTGCAAGGCCCGAATGTGTTGGGCCAGGGCGTCAACCTGGCCTGGCGCGATCAGAAAACCCTCTTGGCCGGGCGTGATAATTTCGTGCGCTGCGCCGGCCGTTGAGGCAATCACAGGCAACCCGTAACTCATGGCTTCCAGATAGACAATGCCGAAACCTTCATAGGATGGCATCGCCAGCACGTCATTGAGCTTTAATTGTTCAAGCAATGCCGAATCGGAGAGCGCCCCGGTCAGGTGTACCACATCGGCTAATTGGTTGGCTGCGATCTGCCGCCGGATCCGCGCCGTGTAGCCCGCATCAACGGCTAGATTGCCAACGACGGTTAATTGCCAGGTTGATTTGGGCAACTTAGCCAGCGCCGCCAAGAGTGTGTGAAGACCTTTGCGCGCAATTACGTTGCCAATAAACAGGACGCGCAGTGGTTCGTTTGCACGGGCGCGTTCTAGCAAGATTTGGTGGCGCACTGTGGGATCAGGGATCGGTAGATGATCAGCGGCGGGATAGGCAACGATGGCCGGGTGGGGCTTTTCCAGCAACGCTTCCACGCTAATGCGTGTGGTCTGACTGTTGTAGATAAAGCCATCGACTGTCCGCAGATAGTGCCGCTCAATCCAGCGATAGGCGCGCTTTAACAAGGCGGGATGGGCTTCACTGGCGCGCAGGTGATGCACAATACTGACAATCGGATAGCTGATCTGCCCGCGCAATTGGCGGTTGATCCAGAGCAGCGATGGGTGATTAAGTTCATCCTGGATCAATAGATCGACGGGCAATGTATGCAATTGCTCGAAAAATTGCTTGGATAAATTATCATGCAGATGGCGCGGATAGTTACGCCAGGGCAACGAGACCAGATGCACAGTATGTCCCTGGGCCTGGGCCTGTTCAACCAATTGGCGATCATAGAGATAGCCGCCAGAAACCGTGGCGAGGTTGCCGTAAATAACGAGTCCGATGTGCACGGCTAGCTTAGACCATGCCTCTGCCTTGTGGGATATCAAGCACCTTGCGATAGGAAGCCCAGGCGATGTCGTTTTCCCAGATTTTTACGGTGACGGTGCTCAGATTGTTGGCCTTGATGCTGCCAACCAGGGTCAGGCAAACAATGCGCGTGAAATGCTCGATGCTTGGGTTCAAGCCAGTGAATTCGGGCAGTTCATTCAAAGTTTTATCGCGGTAATAGGCGACGATGCGCTCCAGATTTTGTTCAACATCGACAATGTCGACCAGATAGCCATGTTGATCCAGTTGGGCGCCTTCCAACAGCAGTTCCAGCCGGTAGTGATGGGAATGCCAGAAGTTTTCAGCGCCCCAGTCGCCGCCGATTAAAAAATGTTGAGCGACAAAATTGCGTTGTACGGCCAGTGTGTACATAGTTTGAATTTCCTTTCTTGTATAAGGATTACCCTCAATGGTAGCGCTTGTTATTCATTTTACACCAGTCAGTTGGCGAATGAAATTTACCGTTAGCATCATGAAATTGCATGCCCTCGGCTAAATTAGCCTTAGCCTGATTTTTAAAAGCGTGTTACATTTAACCCCACCCGCGCCCAGTGGGGTACCTGAATCGTTACGAGCAATTTATCAGGAGAAATAGAACATGCAAAATAAAAGCGATAATGTGCTATATCGCTGGGGTGGCATTGCGGCATTGGTGGCCGCGGTGGTGTTCTTGTTAACGTTGGTCTATGTGTTTGGCTTCTTGTTCAGCCTAGGCTTGACCGAAGAGATGCTCGATAATCCGACGACGCTGCTGCCGTGGGTGGCGCAGCATACGGGCGCCTACGCCGGTTTATACTGGATTTTCCTGCTCTCGGTCGTGGCCCTTTTCCCGGCGCCGCTGGCTTTGCACGAATGTTTAAAATCGCATCAGCCCACCTTGGTGCGCATTGCTGGCGCAGCGGGCCTGGCGGGTGTGGTGTTGGGTGTGATTGGCCCGCTCGTCAATGTGGGGGTGACGCCAATTCTTGCTCAGGCCTATAATGGAACTGAGCATGCGGACCAGGCCACCCTGCGCGTGCTCAGCTTGATCGTTGGCGAAATGGGTTTGTGGCTGCGGCTGAGTTCTGATCTTTTTCTGGGCATCTGGCTAGGGTTGAACGGCCTGGTGATCGTGCAAAATGGCAGCACCACCTTTTCGCGCTGGTTTGGTTGGTATGGCATCGGTTTAGCCCTGTTTATTCTCATCGTTTTCGTGGGCAAACCGCTGAATGTGCTGGATTTGGAGCCAGCACTGGGCCTGTTATTGGCGATTGCCTATGGTTGGTTGGGGTTCAGTTTGCTGGGCGCTAGCCGGCAGGATAGGTCAACAAAACCTGAAGCGTCTGTTCTGGGTGTTGATCGACCAACGCATAAGCCTGGGCGGCTGCGCTAAAGGCAAAGCGCTGTGTGATCAAGCGCTGGGTTGCAAGCTGGGCCAGCATGGACCAGGCCACGTCCAGGCGGCGACGTTTGTCCCAGCGGCCAGCCCATTCCGGCGCAATGCTGCTCACTTGGCTACTGATCAACTTGATGCGGCTCCGGTGAAAAGCCCCGCCTAGATTTAGCGTTGTCGACTTTTGACCATACCACGAACCAATCACGACGCGTCCGCCAAACCCGGCAGCCGCAATTGCCTGATCCAGCGCGGCTGGATTGCCCGATACTTCATAGATCAGATCCGCCTCAAGTTGGCCCAATTGATGGGGGGCTAGCGTCTGCGTTGCCCCGAACGCACGCGCTTGCTCACGGCGCAATGGGTGCGCTTCCACTGTGAATAGCTCGGCCAGCGGAAAGCGTGCCAGCAACGCCGTAGTCAACAAGCCAACCACGCCTTGCCCAAAAACGACGACCCGTTCGCCGATCATCGGCTGCCCATCCATCACAAAATTGACGGCTGTCTCCATATTGGGCAACAAAGCCGCCTGTTCAGGTTCAATGCCCGATGGGATTAAAAGTAGCTCGGCTGGGGTGGTCACAAAGTAACTGGCATGGGGCTGGAAAGCAAAAACGAGGCGTTCGCGCCAGGCTGTGTCAACCGTGGCGCCACAATTGATCACACGGCCAACACAGGCATAACCGTATTGTAGCGGATACGCAATTTGGCCAGCCAGCGTCGGCATCGTTGCGTCGATGCTCAGATCGGTGGGCGCCTGTCCGCGATAAAATAGCATCTCTGTGCCAGGACTGATGGCCGACACAATGGTTTGGACGAGCACCTGATCGGGTTGCAGGGCCGGCAGCGGTTCCTCTTGGATCGCAATGTGATAGGGGGCCAGAAAATAGAGCTTAGCACTAATTGTCGGTGTCATGGATAATCTAATTTGGGTTATCCTGTTGGCCTAACTAGCCACTGCTGTCGGTTGGCTTTGCCAAACCAATTCACCGCATACGATCAAGTCAGTCCCTAGCGAAGTGTGATAAGGATTGGCTAGCTGTGGCAATAAGGGCGCTGCGCTGTTGTTCGTCTGCCGATCGATAGCATGTAGCCCACCCACAAAGACAGGCGCAATGGTGATGACGGCATAGTGCGCCAATTGTGCGGTTAGGAAACTGGTGAGCGTTTGCGCGCCCCCTTCGACCATGACACTTTTGATGCCCATTTCACCCAGTCGTTGTAACAAGGCCGGCAGGTTGACGCGCCCGGTTGCATCCATCGGCAATTGGAGCACCTTGACCCCGCGTTGCTCTAGCGCGTGCTGGCGTAGAGGATCGTTTGGCGTGGTGGTTGTGGCAACGTACAACGGTTTGGGGTGATCTAACAAACGGGCATTGATAGGCAGGCGTAACTGGCTGTCAATCACAATTGGTTGCGGATCGCGACCTTCGACCAAACGCACGGTCAACCTAGGATCGTCCGCAATGACCGTACCAATGCCAATTAAAATGGCATCATGGCTGGCGCGCAGGGCATGGGTTAGGCGCATGCTTTCGGGCGAACTAAGCCGCAGTGGCTGGCCTGAGCGAGCGGCGATGCTGCCATCCAGGCTTTGCGCATAACTCACGGTGACAAACGGCTGTTTTGTCACCGTGTAGTAAGAATTAGCTTGCTGACGAATCATTTGCAGCTGCTTTGCTAATTCACCAGAGAACTTATCAGTTAGCGGAGAATCCATATGACCATTGGTCGCCGACAACGTGAGCAGATGACGCATCCTTTGTACTTTCGTGGTCAAATAACGCTTGTTGTGTTCGGTCGCCTGGGCTTCGAGTGGCACACGTTCGTTGATGCGCACACCAAGTTCGCGCAAATGTTCAATTTTGGCAGGGTTGTTCGTGAGCAGGTGAATAGAACGGATTTCCAGGTCGCGCAGAATCGCCGCTGCGCACCCATATTCGCGTTCGTCGGCTTGATGGCCTAACATCAAGTTGGCTGTTACGGTGTCATACCCTTGATCTTGCAAATTGTAGGCTTGCAACTTTTGGCTAAGGCCGATGCCGCGACCTTCTTGGCGAAGATAGAGTATGGCGCCTCGTCCTGCTACGGCAATCATTTGCATGGCTTTCTGTAATTGTTCACCGCAGTCGCAGCGCAACGAATGCATCACGTCACCGGTAAAGCATTCCGAATGAACACGCACCAGCAGATTTTCACTGCCTCGCACGTCGCCCATGACAAGCGCCAGGTGTTCTTTGGTGTCATAATCGTTTGCATAGTGGTAAAGCTGAAATTCACCCGCTGGTGTGGGCACGCGGGCATGGACAGTGCGGGTAAGGGTTGGATTCTTCATTGCTAACAAGACAATAAGCCTGATTTGTGCTAATTTTATGGAGTTGAAATTATTTCGATAACCAGAGTAGATCGTATGATCAATCATAAAAATATAATACAGGCAATTTAAAAGTGCATGTACTATATAGTACGCTCAATGGCGCAGTTTGGATTGTGGGAATGGCTCCGGTTTAGCGCCGGGGTTGTCCATCCGCCACCGGGAAGTGCGCTTTGTTGCGGGCTAATTTGGTCTGGATGGCTTGGCTAATATCGATGTTGGCGCTGTGCGCAAAACTCAGACAATCGATCAACATGTCGGCCAATTCATCCGCCCCTGCGGCGCATTTTTCGGCAGGATGACAGAAACGTGAACTGACAATTGTCTTAAACTTTTGCTATCCTACTGATTTGCGACGAACAATTTGCCCAATTTAGGCTGCACCCTGCTAAAAACGCCGTTTGTCATTTATAGGATGTTGTTGCATACTACAGTATAATTCTGCTATGCATCCATTGCGATTGTGCCAGGGGAGCTTTACTAGCCCGGTATAAATATTCCCAAATAAAAATATTCTCTGGCATAAGTACAGAAGTAACCTTTTTACTCTACGTTTCAACCAAACTATTCCACCCAAAAACCTATTGACGGAGGAAACAATGAATTTTCCCAACTTTCGCAGTAAGCTTGTGAAACAGACCATGTTGGTCGGCACTATCATTGTCGTAGCGCTGGCCTTGAGCGCATGTGCTGGCATGCCTGATCTAAGCCAGGTTCCGTTCGTATCCCAGTTCCTGCCGCCCACGCCGACGGTGCCGCCGACGCCTTCACCGACGCCTTCACCGACCGCAGCGCCCACGAACACACCCAAGGCTGGTGAAACAGCCGTACCCGCCACGGCGACACCAGTCCCCACACCCCAGGTGACGATCCCGACTGGCTTTACACCAGTTAAAGACACCGAACGCGGTTATTCATTGGCCGTGCCAGGTGGTTGGACGCCGCTTGATCTGCGCAGCGCTCAGTTCCAACAAATGGCTGGCACGTTTGGCATGAGCGGCCAACTTGGCCCGTTGAATGATTTCTTGGCTAGCCCGCAAGGCAAAGTCTTGGGCGTCATCTACATCACCGATATTGCCAATGCGCTCTTTGGTGGTTTGCCAACCTTGCTCAACGTGACCGTGATCGATGCACCTGGCTACACCCCGGACACCGCCAAGGATTTGATCAATGCGAACCTGAAGGCCAATGCCTCCATGCTCGGCGATGTGAAGATCAATGATCTGAGCACCGCTACGGTCAATGGTCTGCCGGCTGTGCGTGGTACTGGTTCGGCTGATTTGACCAAATTTGGCGTGAAGGCCCAGGTTTACGCCAAGGTCGTAGGTTTGATCGCCAATAACAAGATTTATATCTTGACGCTTGGCACGCAGGCCAACCAACAGGGCGCAAAAGATCCAATCTTCGATCAGATCATCGGTAGCTTCCGCCCCGAGTAAGACCAGCGTCTAGGCTGAATTTTTGATTCGTCGCGGATGACGCAAAAAGAAAGGGTGACGCACACGCGCCGCCCTTTCTTTTTGCGTCATCCACTCAAATTAACCATTCTCATGATCGATCTCGCCCCCAACCATAAACTTGGCTTACAAATTGCGAATCCCGTCTTGCTGGCTGGTGGCTCGATTGGCTATGGCGAAGCCGTGTATAAAGGTCTCGACCTCGCTCGCCTGGGCGCTGTGGTTGTCGGCCCAATTTTGCTCAACAGTCGGTTGGGCGCAACGACCCCACGGTTAGCTTCTACCAACGGTGGCTTTGTGTTGGAAACGGGCATGCAAAACCGCGGGATTGCGGCCGTGCTCAAACATTTTGCCAAAGCATGGTCGCGTTTAGGTTGCCCTGTAATTGCACAAATTGCGGATTCACAACCGTCGGCGTTGGCAAAAGTTGCGGCCCAATTGACCAGCGACCAACAACTCAGTGGGTTAGAATTACTGTTGCCACGCAATGCGAACGCTGAGTTGACCCGTAGCTTATTGCGCGTAGTCATTCAAAGCAGTGATTTGCCAGTCTGGGTAAAGTTGCCGTTAGATCGGGCCGTGGGACTGGCCCCGCATGCCGTAGAAGCAGGGGCGGTTGGGCTTGTGATCGGTCAGCCATTGATTGGCGCGGCCTTCTATGCGGGCTCAGGCCGGTTCGAGGCCACAGCGGAGCAAGCGAATCCAACCGTAACTGGTTCACTGTTTGGGCCGTTGGCCTTTGCGCCTATGTTGGCTGCGCTGAGCGCAGTCGCAAAACTGGCGCTTCCTTGTGCGCTGCTGGCTTGCGGCGGCATTCACACGCTGGCCCAGGCGCAACAGGCCTTGCAGGCGGGCGCGCAAGCCGTTCAGCTTGACAGCGCTATTTGGGTGGAACCAGGTTTGCCAGGCCGTTTGGTGGATGAACTGGGCAGCTTATCCAACGGCAAGTTCTAACTCTACGCATTAGCTGAGTTTTATAAAAAGAAAATAAAGTCAAGGTCGCCTGTTCAAAATAGAGAAATTTGTTGAGCTGGTTGACGACCATTAAGTAGGATAAAGGGGCTGGCTTTCTCGACATCGCGCAGACCAAGCGCCCGCAAATGGGCTAGTTCAGTCATAACGCCACGATGACGGGCAGCGAGAATAGCATCCGCTGTTTTCGGGCCAATGCCTGGTACATGCAACAATTCGTTGCGTGTGGCCCGGTTAATTTCGATGGGTGCATGTTGCAAATTTTGTTCGGCCCAGGCTTGCTTGGGGTCAACATCAA
>JBBREZ010000172.1:0-12436 GCA_038225095.1 Caldilineales bacterium | reverse complement strand
ATATTCAGAGCGCTTTTCTAACCTGCTTGTCGTTGTGGATCAGCAGTATACCAGGGCTGTCGTTAGCCAACAAGTGCAAAAAATGCCGTAACTACTCAGACCCCGTATAGACAGGTAAATAGGTAGACAGGGCGTGCTATCTGTTTACCTGTCTACCTATTTACTTAGCGTAACGCTCCACCTGAGTAGTTACTGTATAACCTGCTTTTATGAATCTGCGCGCACCACTTCAACCGGATTGCGCACCGTATTCAGCACGGCACACGCCTGCTCGACGGCTGTGTGCAAGCGTTGGAACGCTTCTGGCCCAGCCGGTGATGCAAGCGTCGGTTTGTAGCGGATACTTTCTAACTTGAGCGGGCCTGCATAGGGCAAACCGACGACGCCCGTCATGTCTAGCGCGCCGGTCACTTCAATTTCTACGCTGTCCAGCGGAATCTCCAGCAGCGCCGCTTGCAGCAAATACGTGTGCACCAAGCAACTCGCCAATGCTCCTAGCAACATCTCCGGCGAACTTGGCCCCAGTGAATGGCCCGCCAACCCAGGCGCGGAATCGCTGATCACCACATAATCGCCCATGCGCACCGGGCGCACCCCCGTGTTGCCGGCGACGTGTGAAGTCACTTTGAGTTTGACCAGTGCTGTCTCTGGTTTGGCGGTAAAATCGGCGCGGCGTTCGGCTAGAACCGCCGCTTTGCGTTCCAGGTAACTATCTAGCTTTGCCATACGGTCCTCTTTGTTGATGCGTAGAAAGTGGCATAGAACGTTCACATGCCCTGGCAGCCCCGACCGCGGCCAACCCTGTCTGATCGACTGGATCAGTGGGGGATCGAACCACCAACCTGCGGCTGGATGCCTGAGATCAGGGGCAGGAATACTTTATTGGTGAGTTGCGCCAGCGGGGTTTGGGCCAGCGCACCGTGGCTCAGCATACTGAGGCCAGCGAGCGTCAGCAACAAGACAAAGACGAAACCAAAGAGTAAGCGCCGGTATGTCGATTGAAACGGTTGCATAGTTCCTCCTTTTACAATGGACATGATCGGGAATAAGCCATCCGCTCTGGTCAACAGGCTTCGACGCTTCGAGGTGAGCCTCAGCCGAACCGTGAGACCTCGGCGTGAGCTCGGTCGAACGCTCAGCCGAACGGTAGATAGATAAACAGGGAGGTGTCACTTGTCTACCTGTTTACCTATCTACCTAGCGACTGAACACTGTTAATCCCGATCATGCCTAATAAATCACCAGTGCGAGAGCTAGATCATACACCATGCTCTGACAGGCATGTCAAAACCAGATGCGTAGATTGTGAGGAATAGGGCGTTAACTTTCTGCCAAGTGCACTTCGATTAGTGGGCTATGGGCGACCCATTGCTCCAAATCTTGTGGGCTGTCTAGGTGCCCGATAATGGCCGACAGAAGGGGCCGCCGTTGGCTTTCCTCGGTCATTGGCTCGGCCCGCGCCGCTAGATCGGCCTGTACACTGCCTTTGAGATGAAACGTAAATTCGGGATGGGCTACCAAATTGGCATACCAATCGCGCTGACCAGGTAGCCCACTGATGAACAGCCGTCCATTCAGATTGTGGAACCAGATTTCAATGCGTCGCGACTGGCCGCTTTTGCGCCCGATAGTGGTAATGTCAATCGTCCGATCATTGACTAGCGCCTGTTCGATCTTTGCGTCCATAAATTTCTCCTTGTGGCAAATTGTGTACAATAGACATGATCTGGCTTAACAAAGATGGGTAGACAGGTAGACAGGTAGACAGGTGATGCCTACCTGTTTCCGTCCCATCTACTGATGGGCGTCTACTTGTCTACCCGTGATGACTGCTGATGCCGAATCATGTCTACTGTATATGCGTATAGTGAATAGAATAATAGCACGGAAAAAGAAGTTCATCTATTATTCAATTGTTTCGTATCGCCAAGCGCCTCACCAAAAATTAACCTGCCAACTGATGGGAACAAATGCGTGTGACTTGCCGTCCACATAGCACAACGCATGTTGCTTACAAATGATACCCATCTAGTGGAGAATGCTATGAAGAAATCTGATTGGTTTATGCTGGGGCTGACCGCGAAAATAATCTTCACAGCGATCCTGCTGTTGGGTCACTTTTCCAGCGTTTTTGCCCAAGACATCATAATTGAGCCACCCCCGCTGTCGCCAATCGTAACGCCGCAACCCGGCCCGCCGGTCATTCCCCTGCTGGCCCCGATCACGATTGCGGCGCATCAGGTCGATGCCATCATTGATGGCCCGATTGCGAAGGTTCATCTCACGCAAATTTTCCGCAACGATGCGAACCACACGGTCGAAGGAACCTATGTTTTCCCTTTACCCGAAGACGCCGCCGTCAGTGATTTTCAAATGACCATTGATGGCAAAACGCTGGAAGGCAAGCTGCTTTCCAAAGACGAGGCGCGGCGCATTTATGAAACAATCGTCCGCCAACAGCGCGACCCCGCGCTGTTGGAATATGTGGGCCGCGGCCTTTTCCAGACCAGCGTCTTCCCGATCCCGGCGGGCGCCAGTCGCACCCTGGAACTGAGTTATGCCCAGATTTTGCCACAACGTGACGGCCTGTATCAGTTTCGCTATCCGCTGCGCAGTCAACATGCCAACGCCACGAGAGTTGAAGCGCTCAAGATCCAGATTGAATTGCGCAACCAACCGGGCCTGCGCACCATCTATAGCCCGAACTACAACATCAATATTGAACGTGTGAGCAACACCGGCGCAAAAATTGCCTACGCAACGCAGAATGTCCAGCCTGAGAGTGATTTTCAGTTGCTCTTTGGCACGACGAAAGCCGCGATTGGCCTCAATGTGTTGACGTACAAACCTGCGGGCGAAGATGGCTTCTTTGCGCTCTTAGCCGCGCCCGGCGTTGAGGTTGATCCACAAAAGCTTGTTCAGCGCGATGTCGTGTTGGTGCTAGATGTATCGGGCTCGATGCAGGGTGAGAAGATCGTACAAGCGCGCAAAGCCGCCGATTTTGTGGTCAATCACTTGAATCCTGGCGATCACTTTAACTTGATCAGCTTTAGCACGGGCGTACAACTCTGGAAATCGTCGTTGCAACCAATTGACGCGGCCACGGCTAAAGACGCCCACGCCTGGATCAATCGCTTGACGGCGACCGGCTCGACTGACATTAATCGGGCTTTGTTAGAAGCGTTGGGCCAAATGCAAGATCCAGCGGATGGCGACAATCGTCCGGCCTACCTGCTTTTTATGACGGATGGTCTGCCCACGCAAGGGGAAACGGACACACAACGAATTATCGACAATGCGCTCAATAACAAGCCAGCGCAACGTTCAATCCGGTTTTTTACCTTTGGCGTTGGTTTTGACGTGAACACCGACTTGCTCGACACCCTGAGCCAGGCGTTGGGTGGCCGCAGCAGCTATGTCAAACCAGACGAGCAGATCGATGAGAAAATCGGTCAATTTTACAGCCAGATTAGCCTGCCGGTTCTGTCTGATGTCACGCTTGATTTTGGCAAGCAAGCCGTGATCGATGACGTTTATCCCTACCCGCTGTCCGATCTGTTTGCGGGTGAGCAGTTGGTTGTCGTAGGACGCTACCATAGTGGCGCCGATTTGACGGTGACCTTGCGCGGTTTAGTCAACAATCAAAAAATTATCTATCAGTATCCGCATCAACATTTTGTTGCAAGCGGCGGTGAACCGTTGGTGGCGCGCCTGTGGGCAACCCGCAAGATTGGCGCGTTGCTGGCCCAGGTGCGACGCAGCGGCGCCAACCAGACAACAATTGACAAAGAATTAATCGACGAAATCACCAAGCTCAGTTTGCAATATGGCATTGTCACCCCTTACACGAGTTATTTGGTCGAGGAACCTTCCGTCGTTAATTCACAAACTTCTGGCGCGCCACAAGCCCCAACCGCCAACGAACCGCGTTCCATCTATGCTCAGGGTGCGAATGCCATAGCAAGCAAAGTTGATGCGGCGGCGGCGGCGCCAGCCAGTGGCGCGGCCGCCGTGGCGGCCAGTGAAGCCCGCACGCAATTAGAAACAGCCACCAACGTGCAGGAGAATCAGTCTGTACGTTATGTGAATGGCAAAACTTTTATGCAGCAGGGCGTGGTGACCACCAAAGATGGTCGCACGGTGAAACTATGGGTAGACACGCTTTATACGGATAAGACGCCAATCGAGAAAGTTGTCTTCGGCAGTGACCGTTACTTTGCGTTGGCAAAACAGCCCCAACTGACCCGCTGGTTGGCTATTTCAACGGAACTGGTCGTTGTTATAGACAAGAACAAAGCGATCCGCATCACAACCGAACCATAAATGTTGTCCGTGGGTGAACTAACCGCCACTTGCTCTACTGGTTGGGCCAGGCAAAACCGTATCTTTGCGTACAGACGTGGGAACAAAAGTTCGCTAGGATACGTTTGAGAAATGCAAACAGATTGTAAACTCAAGGCCCTTGCAAAATCGCAATTAGCTGGTAAGATTAGATGGGCAGCGTTGCAACGTTGCCCACGTATATATGTTTAGTAAATATATACCATGTTCTAATCCAACATTAACTAAATAGCTGTTAACTGAATATAGAAACTGGTTGCCTTTGTACAAATTTTAGCGCTAAAATTGAATGCCGAAAATTGAACATGGTCGTTTATATTTGCGGCTGTTGTTGTATGCTTGTTTCTTCTTGTTTGCGATGCGTAAATATGAGGATACGATCCTGAAGGCTTGGAGGGGCTAACCAGAAAGATTGGTTAGCCCCTTTTTGTCCCTTAGCGGTCTTCTCTATACCGCCCAGGATGCGTAAGGGTGCGGATATATAAACTCTTCGTTTACTTCTACCTCGTTCCGCCCCGATGGGCCTCTGCGGCCTTATCCTGCCTTGATATCCGAACATTGATAGTTTGATTAATGAGAGGTGAACTCAATGAATACAAGTCATGATGGTCAAAGCCTAATTACGGCCATCCGCGATATGCAGGACATTCAGACCTTTCGCCAACATCATTGGGAAGGTTCGTTTGCCGATTATCTTGAAGTGGTGCGTAAGAACCCCAAAGTTGCGCGCACTGCCTATCAGCGCCTTTACGATATGATCATGTCTTATGGGTCTGAACCCTATACCAGTTTTCGTCAGGAACGGCTTCACTATCACTTTTTTGACGATCCGGTTGATGGCGGCGCCGATGCCGTTTTTGGTCTCGACAACCAGCTTATGGATCTGGTGCAAGTTTTTCAATCCGCTGCCCGTGGGTATGGCACGGAACGTAGAGTCTTGCTCTTGCATGGGCCGGTGGGCAGCTCTAAGAGCACGATTGTGCGGCTGATTAAAAAGGGATTGGAAGCCTACTCGGCGACCGATGAAGGCGCGCTTTACTCGCTATTCTGGGATACACCAGATGGGCGAATGGATTGTCCCATGCACGAAGAGCCTTTGCGCCTGATCCCACCGTCCGCCCGCAAAAAGGTATGCGACGATCTGAGCGCACGCAGCAACACCGACTATCGCATTATCATTGAAGGAGATCTCTGTCCGGCTTGCCGACACGTCTATCGCACCTTGATGGATACCTATGAAGGCGATTGGGGCAAGGTGATTGAACACGTGCGGGTGCGGCGCATTATCCTGTCTGAGAAAGATCGCATTGGGATCGGCACCTTCCAGCCCAAAGATGAAAAGAACCAGGATTCAACCGAATTGACTGGTGACATCAACTACCGCAAAATTGCCGAATACGGCTCGGATTCTGACCCGCGTGCGTTTAACTTTGATGGTGAATTGAATATTGCCAATCGTGGTGTGGTTGAATTTATCGAGCTGCTCAAACTCGATGTGGCCTTTTTGTATGATTTGTTGACCGCCTCGCAAGAACACAAGATCAAACCCAAGAAATTTGCGCAAACCGATATTGACGAAGTGATTATTGGCCACACCAACGAACCCGAATATCGCAAGCTGCTCGCCAATGAATATATGGAAGCCCTGCGCGACCGCACCGTCAAGATCGACGTGCCATATGTCACCCGTTTCAAAGATGAAGTCCAAATTTACGAACGCGACTTCAATAACAAGAGTGTACGTGGCAAACACATTGCGCCGCACACGTTGGAAATCGCCGCCATGTGGGCGATCCTGACGCGGCTGGAAGAACCCAAACATGCCAGCCTGACGCTCATGCAAAAGCTCAAATTGTATGATGGCCGCACCTTACCCGGCTTTACCGAAGACACCGTGCGCGAATTAAAAGCCAACGCGGGTCAAGAAGGCATGCAAGGCATCTCGCCACGCTATATCCAGGACAAACTTTCCAATGCCCTGGTCACGCATGGCGCAACGGGCTGTCTGAATCCGTTCGTTGTGTTGCGTGAATTGGAAGCCGGCCTCAAGCATCACTCTTTGATCACACATGAGCGTGACCGTGAACGTTTTGCGCTGCTCCTGAGCTCTGTGCGCGAGGAATACGACGAGATTGTGAAAAACGAGGTGCAACGGGCGATTACGGCGGACGAATCCGCCATCCGACGCCTGGCCGGCAACTATATGGACAATCTCAAAGCCTATACGCAACGGGAAAAGGTGAAAAACCCATTCACTGGCCGCGATGAGGAGCCAGATGAACGCTTGATGCGCTCCATCGAAAAGAAGATCGACATTCCTGAAAGCCGCAAAGATGATTTTCGCCGCGAGATTATGAACTATATTGGTGCACTGGCGATTGACGGCAAGCGCTTTGAGTGGAATTCCAACGAGCGGCTGCGCAAGGCTTTGGAATTGAAGCTCTTTGAAGATCAGAAAGACAGTATCAAACTGACCAGCTTGGTAAGCAGCGTGATCGACGCCGATACGCAGGAAAAGATCGACGTAGTCAAGGCCCGGCTGATTAAAAACTATGGCTACTGTGACATCTGCGCCACCGATGTGCTTAACTATGTGGCCAGCATCTTCGCCCGTGGCGATGTGAAGACGAACGCGTAAGGAGTAAGGGAGCAATGGAGTAAGAAGATTTTCCCCTACTTCCTACTTCCTACTCCCTACTCCCCTACTTAAAGAGGGGACACAACGAACTCATGTCGCAAATCGATCAAGACACCTCACGTTTTCGTGAAATAGTGCGCGGTCGCATTAAGCAGAATTTGCGCAAATATATGACCGACGATCGGCTGATTGGCCGCCAGGGCAAGGATTTGGTGAGCATTCCTGTGCCTCAGGTCGAGTTGCCGCATTTCACTTTTGGGCAAGCGGGCCGCGGCGGTGTCGGTCAAGGTCCCGGTCAACCCGGCGATGTGCTAGGCCAGGGCCAACCGCAAGACGGCGACGGCGAAGCCGGTGACATGCCTGGCCAGCACATGCTAGAAACTGACATCTCGATGGCAGAGTTGGTGCAGATGCTTTCCGAGGAACTGCACCTGCCGCGCATTCAATCGAAAGGCAATAAGCACATCGACAGCGAAGTGGCGCGTTATACGGACATCCGCCGCGTTGGCCCCGAATCCTTGCGCCATTTCAAGCGTACCTATCGCGAGGCGTTGAAACGTCAAATCGCCGCCGGTCTCTACGACCCGGATAACCCGGTAATCATCCCGGTGCGCGAAGATCGCCGTTATCGGGCGTTCGAGACCAAGACAAAGCCGGAATCGAATGCCGTCATCATCTATATGATGGATGTTTCCGGCTCGATGGGCGAACGCGAAAAGCGTCTGGTGCGCATGACGGCCTTCTGGATCGACGCCTGGCTCAAGACCAACTATCGCAACGTCCAGCGTCGTTATCTGGTGCATGATGCCGCCGCCGCCGAAGTGGATGAAGACACCTTCTATCATTTGCGCCAGAGTGGCGGCACCAAGATTTCCTCGGCCTTGCAGCTTTGTCGCGAACTGATCCACCTGCATTACGCGCCCAGCGATTGGAATATCTACTTGTTTCAATTTTCCGACGGCGATAACTTCTCCAGTGACAACGAACAAGCGCTAGAGTTGTTGAGCAATCACTTGCTGCCCGTGGCCAACTTGTATTGTTACGGTCAAGTGGACCAGCGTCACTATGGCGACACCTTTATTGACGCATTAGAGCAACTAGACGCGCTGGAAAATTTGGTGATGACGCATATCCCGAATGATGACGCGATCTATGATGTGATTAAAGTGTTTTTGGGAAAAGGGAAGTAATGGTTAACGCTGAATGGTTAATACTGAATGATAGTTGCTTCTCCGTGATGGCTTAACTATTAACCATTAGCTGTTCAGCATTAACCATTATTTATTAGAATGGGGGGTGAGCACAGTGGATTTTGGAGCATTACCTTGTGAATTGGAAGAAATTCGGCAGGAGGTCGAAGGCTATGCGCGTACGAAAGGGCTAGATTATCCTGATGTGCGCTTTGTCATGCTCGACTTTAATCAGATGAATCAAGTCGCAGCGTACGATGGCTTTCCCAGCCGCTATCCGCACTGGCGTTTTGGCATGGAATGTGAACGGCTGCGCAAGAGCTATGCTTGGGGCCTGCACCGCATCTATGAAATGGTGGTCAATACGGACCCTTGCTACGCCTATCTCCTGGTGAGCAATTTGGAGATCGATCAGAAGTTGGTGATGGCGCACGTCTATGGTCACGCCGACTTTTTTAAGAATAATCTCTGGTTTGCGCATACCAACCGACGTATGATGGATGATTCGGCCAATCACGGCACGCGCGTTCGCCGCTACATCGACCAGTTTGGGCTGGAAACCGTAGAAACCTTTGTCGATCGTTGTCTTTCGCTGGAAAATTTGATTGATTTACACAGCACTGGCATTCGCCGGATCGGCAGTCACCCTGACCCGCTGACGGAAGCGGATGAGACGAACTCTGGCCGCATGCCCAGCCGAGACTATATGGACACGTACATCAATCCGCCCGCCTATCTGGAATCGATGCGCGAGCAGCGCAAACAAGAAAAACTCAAAGTTAACAATCTACCCGTCCATCCTCAGCGCGATGTTTTGCTCTTCTTATTAGAAAACGCCCGCTTAGAACCTTGGCAACAGGACATATTGGCGATTGTGCGCGAAGAAGCCTACTATTTCGCACCGCAGCGCCAGACCAAGATCATGAATGAAGGCTGGGCCTCTTATTGGCATTCGCATATTATGACGCGCCATGCGTTGAAGGAAGGCGAGCTGATCGATTACGCCGACCATCATTCGGGTACCATGGCGACCTCGCCGGGGCGGCTCAACCCGTATAAACTGGGCATCGAACTTTTTCGCGATATTGAAGATCGCTGGAACCGTGGCGCGTTTGGGGCTGAGTATGAGGAATGCGAAGACCTGCGCACGCGCGCTCAGTGGGATCGACAAGTGGGTGCAGGCAAGCAGAAAATTTTTGAGGTGCGTCGCATCTACAATGATATTGGGTTTATCGACGAATTTTTGACCCGTGAGTTTGCAGAACAACATAACCTCTTTACCTATCGTTATAACGCACGCACGAATCAATATGAGATAGAAAGTCGCAACTTTGAGGATATCAAGCGCCAACTCCTGTTCCAGTTGACCAATTTCGGTGAGCCAATCATTGAAGTGGTTGAGGCGAACTATCAGAATCGCGGTGAACTCTACCTGGTGCATCATTGGGAAGAGACCGACCTGCGCCATGACTACGCCCAGGCTACGCTGGAAAATCTGCACGCACTGTGGGGGCGCCCCGTGCATATCGAGACTGCGCTCCAAGGGAAAGGCACAGCGCTCTTTTCGTACAATGGTCAGCAACACGAGCAGCGGTTGCTTCAGAAGCCGACGTTTTGATGGCTGGGTCGGACAGTCACGAACGTTCGTGGCTGTTCTACTCTGGCCTCTTGATCTTGTCTGCTATCAGAGCTGCTCTAAGGCTTGATTCCTAGCGCACCGCTTAGGTTTGCGCCTGTTAGCTTGGCATTCTTTAGTGTAGCATTGGTCAGATTTGCCCCTTGCAAGTTGGCGTTGCTGAGGTCAGCATCGCTTAGATCTGCCTCGGTAAGATTTGCCTCGGTCAGATTTGCCTTGATCAGCAGGGTGCTGCGCAAATCACTTTTTTGTAAGTTAGCGCCGGTCAGGTTCATGTTCGACAAATCGGCCCAGCTTAAATCGCTTGCCATCAGGTTCTTGCCCACTGCCGCTTGGTTCACTACTGCCCAAATGTAGCGATAATGTTGCGGCATGATCGTTTGGGCATCGAACTTGGTTTGGTGCAGATTCGCCCAGGTCAGGTCGGTATTGGTCAGGTTGGCGCCTGTCAAGTCTGTTCCTTGGAGATTAGCCTGGCGCAGGCTGGCGTGCGTAAGATTGGCCTGCTGCAAATTCGCATTGCGTAAATCGGCGTTATGCAAATCACCTTCACTGAGATCGGCGTGGCTAAGATTGGCATTTTTCAAATCGGCCTGGCGCAAATAGATCGTGCGCAAATTGGCATGGCTTAAGTCTGCACTGGCTAAATTCTGTTGCCGTTCATTTTGGTTGATGACTTTCCAGACCAGCCGCCATTTAGGCGCGAGTTGGGTGGCGGTATCGATCTGAGTTTGCTGCCAATTGACGCCGTCAAGCTGGGCATGGGTGAGATTAGCGCCGTTCAAGCGCGTTGAGGACAAATTGGCATTGCGCAAGTCCGCGCTTTGCAATTCTGCTGCGTGCAAATCGGCCTCGCTTAAGTCCTGGTTAACCAATTGGCGCTGTGCTTTTGGCTGATTGACAATCTCCCAAATTAACTTCCATTTAGGATTCAGCAAAGTTTTCTCATCAATGTGACTCGCGTGCAAATTAGTTCTAAGTAAGCTTGCACCGATCAAATTGGCCCCATCCAAAATTGCACCCCCCAGATCCGCCTCCTTGAGGTTGGCCCCTCCTAAATCTGCCTGATTGAGGTTCGCGCTTTGCAAATTAGCGCGGGTTAGATCAGCCCCGCGCAGCTGGCTCTGCGTGAGATTGACATTTTGTAAATTTGCTTCGCTTAGATTGGCAAAATAGAGATCCGCATTCGCAAAGTTGGCGTCTCCTAGCTTAGCGCGGAAAAAGTTGGCCGCACGGAAATTGAATCCTTGTTGGTCGGTATGGCGCAAGTCGGCCATGCTATAATCAACCGCTTGACAATCCGGTGGACATGTAGCTAATTGCTGCCGTAAGACCAAGGTATAGAACACATAGGCCACCAGCAAACCAAGCGGCACACCAATGATCAAAATGACCAGGAGTCGATCGCGTAGCACTGGATTGAAGCGACTCTGGCGCTGTTTGCCTTCAGATTTAGATGTTTGCACCCAGGCTTTTCCTCATTTCTTGCCATCCTTGCTACAACCACCCTCACCGCTGGAACGCACAGAAGGCTTGGCGAGATCATCAATCCCCTTCCAGGCATAGGGGTCACGCCCAGCAATCATAACAATGTCGCGATAATCGGCAATGCCCATGTGTATACCTTCGGTCGGCGGTCGCCAGGGCAGCAGTGATTCAGCGCTCATATAATGGTTGACCAAGACGCGACGGTAGCCGCTCTTGGCCTTGTTGGGCAGTGATCGGTGCAACAGATAGCCGTTGAAGAAGACAAGCGAACCGGCGGGCACTTCCACGGGGATGGCATCTTCATCCTTGTAGGGAAAGTGATAGGCCTCGCCCGTACAGTCGAAACGCCGATCTTCATGTTGGTGTTGCGGCCAGATAATCCCATCTTTGTGCGAACCAGGGAGCACCCAAAGACAGCCGTTCTCTACAGTGGCGTCATCCAGCGCAATCCAGCCGCCCGTCAGCGATCGATCGCGCGTGGGGATGAAGAATTCGTCTTGATGCCAGGCTTGACCTGGTTTGCCTGCGGCTTTGATAAAAAGCATTGACTGCATGCATTTGACGTTAGGGCCGATGATGCGGGTCAACGCATCCACCATCGTCGCTTGTGCCAGATAATGTTTCATGATCGCTGAAATTTTGTGCGGAAAATGAATGCAGAGATATTGGCGCAACACTTCGTCATCGGTTTCGTCAATTTCGGCTGGCGTCACACCGCGGATGTCGCCAGCTTCACCGCGACAAATTCGGGTGGCTTCGCGGCGTAATTCGTCAACCTCGGCGGGCGCAAGCGCATCGGGCACGATCAAATAGCCATTTTCTTGATAAAATTCAACATCAATATATCTGGGCGTAGATACGGCTGTATGTTTACCGTTGACGCCTGGGTTTACTGCCGTAAGGGTGGACATATAAGCTCCTTATGCCTGGTAAGAAATCAATCGTAGAGCCATGATACAACTTAGCCAAAAATAATCAAAATAATGCCAAAATGCAATACAATAAAGGTGATTCCGATGTAACGCTGTAAGCTGCCAGGACGACAGGAAGACACGATGACCAAGGGTTAGTCGTCGTGTCTTCCTGTCGTCCTGGCAGCGGTTTACAAAATAAATTGGCATAACCTCTACTGATCCTCTATGT
>JBBREZ010000171.1:0-12487 GCA_038225095.1 Caldilineales bacterium | reverse complement strand
GGCCGTGTGCGGCGTTATGATCACATTGTCCAACGCCAGCAATGGATGATCCGGTTGGGGCGGTTCTTGGGCAAGCACATCCAGGGCTGCGCCGGCAATCCAGCCTTCTTGCAAAGCGGTGAGCAAGGCGCTTTCATCAATGATCGCGCCGCGGGCGGTGTTAATTAGAAAGGCCGTTGGTTTCATCAAACGCAAAGCGCGGGCATCGATCAGCCCACGTGTTGTTGGCGTCAAGGGGGCGTGGAGCGACACATAATCGGCTTCACGCAGCAGGAAATCGAGATCGTTGGTGGCTGTGCCAAACGGGGCCAGCGCATCCGGGGCAAGGCGCGGGGTGTAGGCGATAATTTTCAAGCCAAAACCCAACGCTTTAGGCACCAGCGCCTGCGCCAGATTGCCATAGCCAATTAACCCCAACGTTTGGCCGCGCAAGCGGGGCATGGCGCGGCCCGTCTGCAAATTCCAGACGCCCTGGCGCGTTTGAGCAGCAAAGGGGACGATCCGCCGCGCCAGGCTCAGCAACAATGCCATCGCCTGATCCGACACTTCATCCCGACAGAAATCGGGCACGTTTGTGACGAGCATGCCTAGTTCGGTGGCGCGATCTACGGCGATATTGTCTAGGCCAATGCCATAGCGGCTCACGCTACGACAGTGCGGCGCCGCCTCTAGCACAGCAGCAGTTACCCGTTTCCAACAGGTTAGAATCGCGTCCACTGGGGGCGCAAGTTGCGTTAGTTCTGACTCTTCACCCGTCTGAGCCACGATGAGTTCGGCGTTCACAGCCGTCAGAATGGCGCGCTCAAGTTCGAGCGTAGGCCAGGCATAATCAGTGATCAAAACTTTAAACGTAGACATGGGATCTGCTTTGCGCCTAGGGTTTGGACACTTTTGCTTGCGCAATCTGTTGCGCGAATGCATTGTAAGCCGTCGTGACAGATTGTCAACTGGCGAGATCGCTGTAGGCGGATTATTGAAGGGAGGGCAAGGCACCCAAAGGGTTCCCGAACCCCTGCCTGGTACACAAAGTGCGTTGAAACGCACTGACGCACCAACCCATTGAAACATGTTTTGTGGATCAGCGGGTCAATGAATTCACCAGGTTAGGTGCATAACCGTTCCCTGCTATTTCCCCATATTTCATCTACGCCAAGCCGCTTGCCAGCAACTTATAATCCTTCTGTTACCTTCCATCATGTCTACATCTAGCAATTGCATACAGGCTGACATCCATTCGTCAGCTAACTGGCGTCAACAAAACGGAACTTTTCGCTTTATACTGGTGATGGGCCTATAAGCAACCCAGCACGATCTATAAAAAGGAGAGACATCATGTTAGACCCAGGCACTGCGCTTCTCTTATTTTTGCTGTTCGTCGGATTGGTTGGTATGAGTCTGTACGTGGCGTGGTTACACGTGAATCTATGGCTGACTCGTCAAATTTTGAACCGGACACCGATGGTGGTGGCGAATCGCCAACTGGATTCAGCGGAGCATAGTGGCGGCTGTTTAGGAAATTTCAGTTTCCTATTGCTTATCGTGATCTTGGGCAGTATTTTCGTTGTTTTGTATTTTCAATAACCAAGCGCGGCATAAGCAAGCTGTGCTTCAGGCCTAGCGTGCTGTCGCACATTTTCGGCTGACGAGTGAGTAGGGGAATAGCTTACAATAACTGCGTTATCGCGAGAGGAGATCAATATGGACTACATGGGTTCGCGAGAAGAATTTCAATCGGCACAACAAGGGATCGGTTGTATGTGGGCATTACTCAAACTTGCCCTGATGGCTGTGGTGCTGATCTTTCTGTTAGGCGCGTTGGCTGGTATGGTTGTGATGGCGATGGCACACTAACGAAAAAGCCCAGCAGGGCCCAAATAAGTTGGGGCCGACGATTTAGAGGGTATACTACGACGACAGGAAGTCCTGGCTTGCCGGCCAGGACTTCCATTTTTCTGAGGGCGATACGATTGACATTCATCGGGTCAGACGGTAAGATACCCCAAATATTTGTCACAAAGGAGACTATGATGTCCCAATATCCAACGCCGCCCATAGCGCCCCAACACCCCATTCGCATCGAAATTCACAATGATGTGCTGATCGATCCCTATTTTTGGCTGCGCGACCGCACAGATCCCGCCGTAGTAGCCTATCTAGAAGCCGAAAACGCCTATATGACGGCGATCTTAGAACCGACAGCGACGTTGCAAGCAGATCTTTATCAGGAGATGCGTGCGCGGATTCAACAGACCGATCTTTCTGTCCCCGATCAGCTCGGCGACTACTTTTATTATCAGCGCACCGTAGACGACCAGCAATATCCGATCTACTGTCGCAAATATAAGAATCTCGCTGCGCCCGAAGAGATCCTGCTCGATCAGAATCAGTTAGCGGTTGGTCAGCCCTATTGTGGGATTGGCAATTTCAAAATTAGCCCCGATCAGCAATTGTTGGCCTATTCGTTGGACAGCGCGGGTGATGAGACTTACACGCTCTATATCAAAGATCTGACAAGCGGCATTTTGCTCAGCGACCAGGCGCCCAACACCTATTACGGGCTAGAATGGGCAAATGATAACCGCACACTTTTTTATACCCGGCTGGATGAAGCCAAGCGGGCGTACAAACTTTTCCGCCATCAGCTAGGTGACGATCCCACCCATGATCCGTTGGTTTACCACGAAAAAGACCAACGTTTTAATGTCACTTTGCAGAAGAGCAAGAGTCGCGCCTATTTTTTGATCACGCTGGACAGCGCTATGACTTCTGAAGTTTGGTTTATACCAGCCGACCAGCCATTGACGCCGCCGCAGGTGATTGAACCGCGTCAGCAAGGGATAGAATATTCGGTTACCCATCATGACAACCGCTTTTTCATGACGACAAATGATCAAGCGCGCAATTTTCGCGTGATGACAACCCCAGTTAACGCGCCAGGCAAGGCCAATTGGCAAGAATTCATCCCGCATCGCGCGACAGTCATGGTCAATGGTGCCGAGGCTTTCAGCCGCCATCTGGTCGTTGTTGAACGCGAAGGGGGTCTGCGCCAACTGCGCGTGATCGACCTCGCCACCAATCAGGATCATCGCATCGATTTTCCCGACGCCATCTACACGTATAGCCTCAACCATAATCCCGAATTTGCGACCCAACAGCTGCGCTTTACCTACTCATCACCCGTCACGCCCGAAACGGTTTATGATTATGACATGGACAAGGCGACGCTAACCATAAAAAAGCGCAAGGAAATTTTGGGCAATTATGATCCCAGCCTCTATCAAACCGCGCGCTTGTGGGCTACCGCTGCGGATGGGGCGCAAGTGCCGATCTCCGTGGTGCATCGCAAAGATGTGAAGGTGGGTGAACCCCATCCACTGTTGTTATCTGGCTACGGGGCGTACGGTGTCAGTTATGATCTGGGCTTTAATGCCAATACGCTTAGCCTGCTGGATCGGGGTTTTGTCGTTGCCACCGCCCATATACGCGGCGGCGGTGAGTTGGGGCGACCCTGGTATGACGATGGTAAATTGCTGAACAAGAAAAATACGTTTACCGATTTTATCGCCTGTGCCGAACATTTGATTGCCCAGGGCTATACCGTGCCGCAAAAGCTGGTGATCCGGGGCCGCAGTGCGGGGGGGTTGTTGATGGGCGCAGTCACCAACCTGCGGCCAGATCTCTTTGCGGGTGTGATTGCCGGCGTGCCTTTTGTGGATGTCATTAACACCATGCTCGATCCTTCCATCCCATTGACCGTTACTGAATTTGAAGAATGGGGCAATCCAGTGGATCAACAGTTTTATGCCTATATGAAATCCTATTCGCCCTACGATAATCTAGCGGCCACTGACTATCCGACGATTTTGGCGACGGCTGGTTTGAACGACCCGCGCGTGCAATACTGGGAACCGGCGAAATGGGTCGCTAAATTGCGTGCAGTAAAGACCGACAAAAATCATCTACTGCTAAAAACCAATATGGCAGCCGGTCATGGCGGCGCATCGGGTCGTTATGACTATCTGCACGAAATTGCCTTTGAATATGCCTTTATTTTGGGGGTGATCAGCCAATAAATCCAATAGACATGATCGGAAATAAGCCACCCCTTCTGGTAAACAGGGAGCTAGGGAGGTGTCACCTGTATATCTGTTTACCTAGCTACTAGTTAATATTCAAAATAAGGGGAGATAATGGTAAACTGAGCGCGATGATACTCATAGACAAACCAAATAAAGGTTGCACATTTGTAGAGGCACGGTATACCGTGCCCGTCCAGTTGGATTGTGCAGAGTCTATTTGGTTTGTCTATCAGATACAACCACCTCAGCCAACATGCGAAAGTCTTCCAGTCAATGACTGGGTTGTCCTTAAGGTTATTCGATGAGCTAAACCAAGCAATCGAGGTAAAGTTCATCGCCGCAGAAATCAAGCGACTGAGTCGTCCAGCTCGGCAGCGCGCGCGCGGCGGACGCGCGCAAGCGATAGAAATGCTTGACCAACTGCTGATGACCGTGGTCTGGTTGCGCTGTTATCCCAAGCAGCATGTGTTGGCCTATCTGTTTGGGGTAAGCGAGTCGAGTGTATCGCGGATCCTGAACCGGATGCTGCCGTTGTTGGAGCAAAGCGGGCGGGACACGATGCGCACCCGATCCGGGTCGCAAGCGCCGTTGCGAGTTGGACGAGTTGCTCAAAGAAACCCCCGAACTGGCGGTGATCATTGACAGCTTTGAGCAACGGGTGCAACGACCGCAAAATCGCTAAGCGGCGGATGCCCATTACAGTGGCAAGAAGCAGCAGACGACGCTGAAGAGTCAAGTGGGCGTGGATGAAGAGACCGGCCTGTTTGTTGATGTTTCGGATAGCGTGCCGGGTCCCACCGCCGCTATCAAACTTTTGGCTGCATCGGGGTTGCTCAACCGCTTGCCTGCAGGGGTCGGTGCGATGGGTGACTTGGCTTATGTCGGTATCGACAAACGCCATCCCCACGGAACGGCGGCCAGGCCCAGACGCAAGCCAAAAGGCAAAGAGCGTCCACCAGAGGATATTGCCTTTAACAAAGCTTTTTCTCGTCGTCGTATCAAGGTTGAACATCGGGTGCCCTCTGGGCGTGGTTTCGCGCGTCGGTTTGAAGCAATTACGCAAATGGATAGGCATCATCGCCGAAACCACGCCGCCCGTGTGGCAGCGGTCTGTAGTTTGGCCAACCGTCGCTTAGCCTATCGCCATCGCTTCGCTCACTTTGCATGAATTGGGGGATAAAAGGGGAACTTTGTCCCTATCCCTTATTTTGAATATTAACTACTGAACGCGGTTAATCCCGATAATGTCCAATGTAGTGATATTAAATTGTAAGCAAAATGGCAGCCGCTCACTATATACGTTGCGATTATCTTCCAGTAACATTAACCCAATTAAAACACGCGGTTCAGATGAAAATGTGCCCTAATGATAACATCACGCTTGCCAACGGGTGCGTGTGTTCTGAGCCAAAGTGAAAACTAAAGCAACGATGAAATCAAACAAAAGTAGGAAGATAAGTAATGAGCAACAAGCAAAACTTACCAACCTCCCGCCATTTTCAGTTATGCCAGCTCAGCGCTGGCGTGTATGTCGCCATCCAGCAAGCTGGCGGCTGGGCAACCAGTAATGCCGGCATCATCGACCTGGGCGATCGAACGATTGTCTTCGACACTTTTCTGACGCCGCAAGCCGCCACAGATTTGCGCGCAGCGGCGGAAAGCCTGACGGGCCGGCCTGTCCACACCGTGATCAACAGCCACTATCATAACGATCACTTTTGGGGCAATCAAGTTTTTGCGATTACCACCGAGATCGTCGCTAGCACGACTACACGAAGGTTAATGATGACCCAAGGTCTGCAAACCATCGCCTGGCAACGTGAGCATGCGCCAACGCAATTAGCCGCCTTAGTGAAACGGCATCAAGCCACCACCAAAAATCAGGAGCGTCAACAACTCTTACGCCAAATGGATTATTATCAAAGCGTGATCGAAGCGCTGCCTTTGCTACAGCCGCGCCTGCCCAACATCACCTTTGATTCGCAATTAATTCTCTATGGCTCACAACGCAATGCCGAGGCTATTACATATGGTGCGGGCCACACGCCAGGTGATATCATGCTTTTTTTACCGGCTGAGCGCATTTTATTTACGGGCGATTTAATCAATGTCAATTATCATCCTTACCTGGCGGATGGTGATCCCGGCGAAGTAAATCGGATTATTGACATGATTATCAGTAAACTAAAGCCGCAGATGTTGGTGCCTGGTCATGGCGAGATTGGCAACCTGGAAGATGCTCAGGTGATGGCGCGTTATCTTAGCGCGTTGACAGAGATTGCGCTGGTTGAGTTGGCGTATAAACTAGAAAATCCGGCGCAATTAGAAGAAAAGATCGCTGGCTTATCCATTCCGGTGCCTTTTGTTAGCTGGCACTATGCCAATTTTTTCGCGGATAATTTGCGTTTTTTGTATCAACGCATGATGAAAGCTTACGCCGATTAAGCGAACAATGGCTCAGCGTAACGACTCAGGTGGAACGTTACGCTAGGTAGACAGGTAAGCAGGTAGACAGGTAAGCAGGTAGACAGGTAGCATGTAGACAGGTAGCATGTAGACAGGTAGCATGTGCCCTGTCTACCTATTTACCCATCTACGTGTTTACCTATCTACACGAGGACTGAGTAGTTACGGCTCGTTTTTTGATCTAGAAAGGCAACTTCCATTCCACTCGAAATCGCACTCATCCTGTTGCTTACCGTGATCAATGGTATGCTGTCCATGTCAGAAATGGCCATCGTCTCTGCCCGTAAAATTCGCTTACAACAACGCGCAGAAGAAGGGGATGTCGGCGCGCAGAAGGCGCTGACATTGGCAGAATCGCCCGGAAACTTTCTCGCCACGGTGCAAATTGGCATCACATTGGTCGGCATTCTGGCTGGCACTTTGGGCGGCGCTACACTAGCGACAAAACTCAGCCAGCCACTAAGCCGCATCCCTTTGTTGGCCCCCTACGCGCAAGGGCTTAGTGTGGGCCTGGTCGTGTTGGGCATTACCTATCTCTCGTTGGTCATTGGCGAGCTGGCGCCCAAACGGCTTGCCCTCAACCACGCCGAAGGGATCGCAATTACGGTTGCCCCGTTCATGCGCACATTGGCCTGGCTCACGGCGCCAATTGTGCGCATCCTCAGCGCTTCCACCGATTTCATCCTCTGGCTCATTGGCTCACGCGCGGGGACTGAGTCGGCGGTGACAGAAGAGGATGTGCGCACGCTCATCGAACAAGGCACTCAGGGTGGCGTCTTCGAGCCACTGGAAGAGGAGATTGTTGACCAAGTCTTCCGGCTTAGTGATCGCACGGTGAGCGCGCTATTGACGCCGCGACTCGACATAGTCTGGCTCGACATCAGCGATTCGCCGGAAAAAATAGCCAATAAAATCCTGGAAAGTAGTTTCTCATTCTTTCCCGTGGCTGAGGGGGATATCGACCATGTGCTTGGTTTGGTCTCGATCCAGGCGTTGCTGGCGCAAAGCTTGGCTGGACAACCCCTGAACCTGGAAAGCGTATTGCGACCGGCCCTCTTTCTGCCCGATAGCACACCGGCATTGGTGGTGGTGGAGCGTTTGAAGGGGGCCTATGCCCATATGGCGCTGGTGATCGACGAGCACGGCGGGCTTGAAGGGCTGGTTACGCTCAATGACATTCTTGCGGCGATTGTCGGTGACATTCCCGATGGCGGCGAGGTTGCTGAACCCGACGTGGTCGAGCGCGAGGATGGCTCATGGTTGATCGATGGTATGTTGCAGATCGATGAATTTCAAGAGTTGCTAGAAATCAAGCAATTGCCCGAGGAAATTGAAGACCATTATCAAACTGTGGGCGGCTTTGTCATGGCGATGTTAGGGCGCATTCCTAGCGCGGGGGATCACTTTGAATGGGAAGGCTATCGCTTGGAGGTTATGGATATGGATTTGCGCCGTGTAGATAAGGTATTAGTCGCGCGACTGTAAGTACTTTAGCACTGTAGGTAACGGTGGGCATTATTTTCTTGGCATAGATTAGTATGACAGCGCGAGGTTAGTCGCGGTAGAGACGGCAAGGCGAGCAAGCGTAGCCTTCCGATGCGCGAGATAAGCAACATGATTACGTTTTTGGTAGTAGCAAACGAAGCGGAGCGCGGCAGCGACATCGAACACGGGTTTTGGCAAAACACTAGCGAGCAAAAGGCGGATCTGATAGAGGGTCAGGGTAGGCGCTTTGGGTTGGCCGTGGATGCGCAAACGCACCAGGAAGTGATGCGCCAAAGCCACAAGCAGCAGGTGGTGATGCCAGCCCAACCACCTGCGCGTTTCATAATGGTCGAAGCCGAGTTCGCCTTTGCTCTCGGCCAAGATGATTTCAATCGGCCAGCGCATCCTGCGCATGCGCAGCAGGTCAAGCAAGGGGATGTCAGCCGGTGCGTTACTGAAGTAGAACCTGAGTTCAGTGGCGTTATCCAGATTGCGTCGGATCACCAGCCAGACTGCTGGGCCAGGCAAGTTGCCGCGACTTTCGAGCAAGCGCAAAAAGGCGAAATCACCGATGATGGGGCCTTGGCTGCCTTCCTTGATGGTCGCTCGAGTCCAGGCGGTTGGCGGGAGTTGTGCCACGAGGGTCTGCACCGTCGTGGCGTGTGCGGTCGGGTGATGCACACGCAGCCGGGTCGGCGGGCACCCGCGGCCTTGCCAGGCGAGCAGATGGACGGCTGGTCGTTGCAGCCAAGCCTGGGTCGTCGTCTTGATTTCGGTGAAGTACCCTTTGTCCAGGGCGGCTACGCCATTGCGAAAAGCGGGCGAATCGCCGTACAGGGCATCAGCGGCCACCCACTGAAACGGCAAAGGGGTTGTGTTCTGCTCGTTGCGTTGCACAACTGCGCGCAGCCACGCGAGGCCAATGGCGGGCTTGGTTTGAAACGTCAGTGTCTCCGGCATACCACAGGTCTTGCGGCGTGCGGTGTGGGCCGCATCAAACCATCGGGTGCCCCTTGGGCGCGGCAGAAACAAGTGGCTGTCCACCAGGCTGTAGCCTTGGCGGCTGACGTAGCCCAAATGAACCCCGACTTGCCCATTCGCCACCTTGCCCACCGAGCCACAGTACTGCGCGGCCACCCCCAGCGACGCTTCGGCTTGCTTGACGACACTCGACTCATCGATCAGCATGACCCCCCCCGCTTCGCCCAGCGTTTGCGCCATCAAGCCCTGATGGAGCCCCACCGTCGGCTCCTTTGGCCACGGACTCTGGCCCACAAAATGCTGCAAATCGCACACATTTACCCCCAATTCCAAGGCCATCCGCGCCGCCGTCTGGCGTTGCCTATCGCCCAACAGCCCTTTCAAGTACATCCCGCTCTACGCCCATTGTGTCCAGCGCCGAAAGGCGGGCACAAACAGCTTGACGTAGTCCGCCAATGCTTCAACAAACTGCTCGACATCCTTGCCCGACAAGTTGCACGCCGGTGCAGGATAGCTCTTGATCAACTGATGTTCCTTATAATTCGCTGCCGCATGGTATTCGTCTCCTTCTCACTGGCTGGTGGTCGGAGTACAATACCTTGCCCTTTTGTTCCTGGGACTATTCTGCCCCTAATTGTGCAACCTTGCGCTGTCATATTAATTCTGTAGCATTAACTCAGAGTGACTGATTTGCAACCCCAATCTTCTGCCCACATCGTACTTTCCTATATTCAAGCAAAATTAATGCTTCAAGCCAAGCAGGCTGGACAATCGTCAACCAAGATTTCAACGGATCTGGGGTTGACCCAGGCCGAGGTGAAGTTTTATCCAGATTTTGTGCTCTTTGCCAATGGCGAACAGTTAGACTGGCAAGAGCTAGAAGAGATTGCTGGCAATCAGATCGTCTGTTTTTATATAGCAGACAACACTGCAACGGTCATCCGCCAATTTTCGGAAGCCTTTGGACGCACCTATAGCTTGATGCCTACGGAATCGGCGCCTACCATGTTGATTTCGGGCATCGCCATGCACCGGATCAAGGACTCAGACCCCCATACCGATACATTGAGCAAGATCAAGTCCATTGCCCCCATCCGTGGCAAGGTGCTGGACACGACAACAGGGTTAGGCTATACCGCTATCGAGGCGGCCAAAACGGCTGACCATGTGGTCACAATTGAGCTGGATCCGGCGGCGCAAATGATTGCCCGTTTCAACCCTTGGTCACAGGCATTGTTTGAAAGCCCCAAATTTACGCAAATCATTGGTGATAGCTTTGAGGAAATTGAGCGCTTTGACGCGGAAACTTTTGACTGTCTAATCCATGATCCCCCTATGTTTAGCCTCGCCGGTGAGCTCTATTCTGGGGCTTTTTATCGCCAGACCTGGCGCGTTCTCAAACGCAACGGCCGCATGTTCCATTACATTGGCTCCCCAGATAGCAAGAGCGGCGCCCGCGTGACCAAAGGCGTTGTGCAACGCTTGCAAGAATCTGGTTTTACCCGAATTGTGCATAAACCCCAAGCATTCGGCGTCGTTGCTTATAAATAAAGTGACCTGTTTGGCGGCGATCGTCATTGTCGCACAGGTTATATATATTAGAGATTATCTGGAAACAGGTAAAAAGGAAACAGGTAAAAAGGAAACAGGTAGACAGGGAGAAAAGGCGTGTATCCCAATTTCCCGCTCTACCTGTTTCCCCTACATATCCTTATTCCGACTAAGGCCAATCCTAGGCCGTCCACCTAAGCGATCTGGCCCCATTGCATGGCGGCTGCTAGCAATATCGGCGCTTGCTTCTGGCTTGTAATTCTTGATATAATCACGGCGCATGTTTTCGAGCCGACCGCTTTTCCCAGATGAACCTCAACGCGATGCGGTGAGTTCCCTATCACCTGCATACCAACCAATGCTGTATACAGCAGGAGAACCATTGTGGATTATGTGAATTTTGGTGCTGCGGGCGTCAAGGTGAGCCAACTTGCGCTCGGTATGGGGCTGCGCGGCCAAGGTGATGAAGCTACTGCCCAACGCCTGGTTGAATACGCGCTGGATCAAGGCATCAATTTGATCGATTGCGCCAACGTCTACGGCATGCTGGACGACCGTGCCAATATTGGTCGTTCAGAGATTGTGTTGGGGCGAGCGCTCAAAGGCAAGCGCGATGATGTGGTGATCACATCGAAGGTCTGCGGGCGCATTGGGAAAGGCCCAAATGATCTAGGGCTCTCACGCTACCATATTATGCGTGAGGCAGAACGTTCGCTCAAGCGCCTGGACACCGACCATATTGACATCTATTTGGTCCATTCGTTTGACGAAACGACACCGCAAGAAGAGACTATCCGTGCTCTGGACGATCTAGTGCGTTCTGGCAAGGTGCGCTATGTGGGCTGCTGCAACTATGCCGCCTGGCAAGTTTGTCGCGCGCGCTGGCTCGCTGATAATGTGAATGCTGAACCTTACATGTGCATTCAGAATCCATACAGTTTGCTAAATCGTCGCTTAGAGCAAGAGATGTTCGGTCTGGTGCGCGACCAGGGCTTGGGGGTTATGGCCTATAGCCCATTGGCGGTTGGCCTGCTCAGTGGGGCCTATCAACCGGGCCAATCGGCGCCGGCTGGTTCACTCTGGGCCACGCGCCGCAAAGACATTTACGGTAAAACGATGGAAGGCGTGGTCACCAATATTGTCACAACCGTACATGATCAGGCGGCTGAATTGGGCAAGACACCGGCTCAGTTAGCGTTGGCTTGGGTCTTATCGCACCCTGAAATTACAGTTGCGATCAGTGGCGCAGATACAGTTGAACAGTTAAATGACAATTTGGGCGGCGTTGGCTGGCTGTTGCCGGCTGAGGTGCGTACGAAACTGGATGAGGCGTCGGCGGCGCTTAGTCTAATTTTGGATTAATGAACCAGGATGCGTGATGAGTGGTTTTCACTGATCACATAAATAAAGGAAAGCCTTATATGTCAAGTTTGATCGTGGTCCATGCTGATTTTGAGGCCCAGTGGCCATTTGTCGCTGATCACTGGTACACACAATGGCGTGATGCGGACGAAACTGCCCTGATTCGCTTACCGCGCGGCGATGTTCGCCGTCTGGGTGAAGTTGTAAAACAGCCGGAAGAAGTGACGCGTCTGGTCTGTTTAGGGGTGACAGTCACCGGCGAATGTGTGCAAGCCTTCCGTGAACTGCGCGAAGCCACCTTTCAATCGGCATACGGCTCCAGTAAACTCGACCAACTTAGCGTCGATCTGCTAAAGAGCCAGGGAGTAAAGCTTTATGACCACCGGAGCGAAGGCTTTTGGGGCCAATCGGTCTCCGAATTTGCCCTGGCCTTAACCCTCTGCGCCCTGCGCCAGATCCCCCAGAACTATCATGCCATGCTGACGTCGCATGCGCCGTGGCAGCGGTATGCGGCGGAGCGCAACCAAGGGCCAGGCACCCTCGGCTCCCAGTTTAGTGATGAC
>JBBREZ010000170.1:0-12494 GCA_038225095.1 Caldilineales bacterium | reverse complement strand
ATCAGATATATGGTCAACAATTACCGCTGCCGCCCAGGCAAATTGACGCGGTTACGAAATATTCAATCGTTAAGTAATACATTTGTAATAAAGGTAAGCTAGAATAGGCCAATATACAGAGCATAAAACGATGGGTCTAAGGTAATAAATCTTTACAGCGTGTGGAGGAATCAATGAAAAAGTATACAAAACCAACCGATGCAGAATTGCGTCAACGTCTGACCGCCGAACAGTACCAAGTGACTCAACACGAGGGCACCGAACCGGCATTCCGCAACGCTTACCACAATCATAAGCAACATGGGCTTTACGTGGATGTTGCGTCCGGCGAACCATTGTTTAGCTCACTGGACAAATATGATTCGGGCACGGGTTGGCCGAGCTTTACGCAACCGTTGGAGCCAGATAACGTTATCACGCACACCGATCGCAAATTTGGCATGGTGCGCAACGAAGTACGCTCCAAGCATGGCGATTCGCATTTGGGCCATGTGTTTGACGACGGGCCAGCGCCGACCGGCCAACGCTATTGCATGAACTCGGCTTCGCTGCGCTTCATTCCAGTGGAAAAATTGCAAGAGGAAGGCTACGCGGAATATCTGCCGCTATTTGAAACAAGCAAGCAGAAAGCGGAATAGTCTGGCTAGCCCTTGCGCCCGACCTATGAACGCGTAGGTCGGGTGCAAGCTGTACGCAGAAAGGAAGATAACATGAACAGAAGAACGCTCCTCAAACATATGCTCACCCTGGCCGCGGCCCCAGTTTTACTTTCGGCCTGCGGTCGTAGTGGCCAGGCTGATAGCGCGAGTGGCAGCAGCGGGGCAGGCGCTTGTCAGACGCAAAAGCCGCTGGATTAATGGCGCAAGTTATTGCCAGGCGACGCTTATGGTGTGCTATTCGAGGAGAACACGGAGCGCCCCTTTTCCAGCCCGCTGCTTGATGAGCATCACGTTGGCACGTTTGTTTGCGCGGCCTGTGCCTTGCCACTCTTTGCGTCGAGCACCAAGTATGACAGCGGCACTGGCTGGCCTAGCTTTTACGAAGCGCTGCCGAATGGGGTCAGTACAAAATCCGATTACGCCCTCGTTATGCCCAGAACGGAATATCACTGCACCCACTGTGGCGGACACCAGGGTCACATCTTCAATGATGGGCCACAACCTACGGGCAAGCGCTACTGCAACAATGGCCTTGCCTTGCAGTTTGTCCCCGAGGGACAAGCGCTCCCGGCTTTAAGGAGCTAACCATGAAAGTTTTTCTGACCATTTGCGTTCTTTGTTGCGCAGCGTTTGGCTTGGTTGCCTGTAGTCAAGCGGCGCAACCGGTCGCCAATGCAGCGTCCATCAGCGCCACCAAACCGGCCGTGGCGCTGCCCGTGCCTGATCCAAAAAATCTGGTCACCGCCACCTTTGCTGGTGGCTGTTTCTGGTCGATGCAACGGATGCTTGACGAGGTGCCCGGCGTCATCATGACGACCGTAGGCTATACCGGTGGTCATATAGCGAATCCGACCTACGAGCAGGTGTCATCCGAGACGACGGGTCACGCCGAATCGGTGCAGGTCGTGTATGATTCAGCGCAGATCAGCTATGCTAAATTGTTGGACGCCTACTGGCACGACATCGATCCGGTGGCGGTGGATCAGCAATTCTGTGATAGCGGTTCAAGCTATCGCTCGATCATCTTCTATCACGACGCCGAGCAACAGCGTTTGGCCGAAGCCAGCAAACAGGCTTTAGTCGCATCTGGGCGCTTTAATCAACCAATAGTGACCGAGATCGTCGCGGCCACCACGTTTTATCCGGCCGAGGCCTATCATCAGAAATTCTATCTGAAGAGTCCTACCCAATATGCTATGTACCGCGCCGGTTGCGGGCGCGATGCAAGCCTGGCCAGAATCTGGGGCACAAGCAGTAATTAAAGGTATCACATCGGTTGGATTAGTTATGTTAGAAACGGGATGCGGACTTAAGCCGTGTCCCGTTTTCTATTTTCTGACCCGTATGTTAATTGAGCGTACTGCGTTGATTTTAAGGAAATAAACCAGTAATCATACTGTGTAGTGAGCATCCTCAGATGCGCATCTAACCAAAATGGACGCATCTGAGGATGCTCACTACACATGACCGAAATAGATATTTAACGTTCATTAACGCAAGCTCGCCTCCTCTTCAACCAACCACGCAGTTGTTATTTTGATAGCCATGAATTACACTATGCCTACAGCTAGCAAAATGAGCATTTCACTAATAGTCAGCAAAATGGTTCTTACCGAAACCTACGGCTACCCGAAATACAAGCAAAAACGCAGGAGCGTATGTATGTCTCCGACTCCCGAACAACAGTCAGCAGTCGAGCGGTTGTATGAAAACGAGGCGCTGATCGGTAATTTAATTTCCGACGCGGCCAAACCAGTGCTCGAATGGGCCGAGCAACAGATCCTGGCCGGGGTAGATGCAGAAGCCGTGTTTACGGCGGTGCGCGCCGCGAACCAGAGTGAAGCGTCGACTGCCGCCGCCGCCCTGGACGCAGCCAAACAGGCATTGACATCGGCGGCGGCGACGACGCAAGCGGCAGCGCCCGCGCCTGTCGTTCCGGCAGAACAGCCAGCCGTAACACCAGCCCAGCCAGCGCCGCAACCGGCCACCACTCCTGAGCCAGCCACGCCCGACCCTAAGCCGCACCAGGCCAATGCGCAGGATGGAGCAACAGCACAGGCCAAGCCAGCAGACCATAGCTCACGCGCAACGGATACGCACTCTACCACGGAAAAAGCGAGCGAGCCGACATCCGCAAGCGCCAAGCAGGCCAATAAGCCACAGCAAGCACACGCCGACCCACAACGCTCGCCCACGCGTCCATTCCTGCGCCGCATGATGGGCTGGTTCCGCTAGCAACGCCCGTAAGCAACTGTTCAAAAAGGTTACTGCGTATTTTATTCGCTGGCTACGCTTTTTTCAAACAGCAGCATAGATAAATATAAAGGATTTGTATGGCTCCTCGCCCCAAAACTACGTTCTCACTCAGGAACATCATTTTACTTTTGCTCCTGCTCATTATCCTATATTTCTATCGCAAAGACATCTTCAATCAGCCGCAAACCTTACCCCCGCCACCCAACCAACCGGCGGACGTAACCGTTACGCCGGTTGTCGAAACGACAGCGGCCTGGTACGAAGTCTATTTTACAACGCCGCGTTACCCCGATAAGGCGGAATATCATCATGGTTCGCTGGATGAACACTTGGTAGCGTTTATCAACACCGCAACCAAAACCATCGATTTGGCCGATTACGACTTTGATCTGGCCAATGTTGCCAACGCGCTGGCCCAGGCGACCCAACGCGGGGTGCGCGTGCGCATGGTCACGGATACCGATACGCTGACCAACAAAGCAGCTGCGGTGCAGAAGGCGTTCGGAATTCTAAAGCAGGCCAATATCCCGATCCTGGACGACAAGCGTGGACCGATCATGCACAATAAATTTTTAGTCGTCGATCATGTAGCGGTCTGGACTGGCTCGTGGAACTTTACTGATGGCGATACGTACCGGCTGAACAATAACGCGATCAAGATCATGTCGCCGGAACTGGCGCAGAATTACACCACCGAATTTGAAAAAATGTTCGTCCAGCACAAATTCGGCCCGAACAAACCCGCCGGCGTGCCCCACCCAATGCTGACGATTGACGGCATCCACGTCGAGAATTACTTTGCGGCCGAGGATAAGGTCGCCAGCCATGTGGTGGACCATCTCAAGCAGGCCAAACAGTCGATCCATTTTCTCGCCTTCTCCTTTACCAACGATCAGATCGGCCAGGCGGTGATGGACCAGGCAAAGACCGGTGTGCAAACCGCTGGCATATTCGAGACCACCGGCTCGGAGACCAAGTTCAGTGAATTTGGCCGGATGAAACAGGCCGGCCTCGATGTGCTCCAAGACGGCAACCCCTACCCGATGCATCATAAAGTTTTCATTATCGATAATCGCGAGGTAATGTTCGGCTCATTCAATTTCAGCAACAACGCCGACCGCGACAACGATGAGAATTTGCTGATCATTGACGATCCGCAACTCGCCCAAGCCTTCGAAGCCGAATTTCAGCGGGTACGTGAGGTCGCCGTGAAGGGCAGCAAAAAATAATCCTTGCAGGCCCATCAAAGGGTTAGAGTAGGAGAGCTTGGGTAGCAATTTTAGATCGTCTGGTGCACTTTAGGTGTAGCACCAGGCGATTTTGTTTATCTGTATGTTATACCGTAAGATAGCAAGCCTGCGGAAAGACGGCAACCTTCAACGCTAAGCATACGCTTGTAACAGATTAGCAACAAAAACACCAAAATAGTTGACAGAAGTAAATGCCAGAAGTATGTTTAAGCAATATGCGTAATTTTTTTTCATCGGGCCACCGCTTTTCCACACATCTGGTGACAGGCTTTGTCATTCTGATCATCATTAGCGCACTTAGCGCCGGTCTACCGATCTATTGGCTGACCCGCCTGCAACTAGCAAGCCAGTCTTGGTCAAGCCTAGCAGACGCGCAACAGGCGGCGCGTTTAGTGCTTGCCTTAGAAAAACGCACGCTGATCACCCTGATCATCAGCACCAGCGTGATGGCGCTTTTGGGGATGCGGCTAGCCAGTTGGTATATTCGCCGCTTGACGAAACCCTTAGGCGAATTGACTGAAGTTGCGGAACGGATTGGGAAAGGTGATTTTGTGGCGCCGATCCCTGCCTTTGCCAGGCCAGCGGAAGTGGCGACGCTCTCAACTGCGTTTATCAAAAGCCAGGCGAGCATGTTGCGCACGCTCGAAGAACGTTCGCACGCCAGAGATTGGTTAAACAATCTGGTGCAGTCGATTGTCGAAGGTGTGATCACGTTTGACGCCCAAGGTCATATTACTTTTCTAAGCCAGGGGGCCGAGCATTTAACCGGCTGGCACAGCGACGAAGCAATTGGTCAATCGATCAATGCACTCTTTCTGCCGCCCGATGAGCAGACTAAACCTTTTCTGGATCGCATCCCGCCGCCGGGCAGCCAACGCCAGATCGAAGTGCTCAACCGGTATGGCAAGGCGCAGACTTTGGCGGTGACGGGCGCGCGGCTGACCCCGCCGACCGCCGATACGATGCAGGTGGCGATTGTGTTGCGTGATGTCACCCACGAGGAGGCGTTGCGCCATCTCCGCTCCTATTTTTTGGCGAACATTTCGCACGAATTCAAAACGCCGCTGAGCACGCTCAATGCTTCGCTGGAGTTGTTGTTGGATGCGGCGGACGAGTTGACCGTCGCCGAAATGCGCGAAGTGCTCAAGCCGGCCCACATGAGCCTGCTCGGGCTGCAAAACTTGATCGACAATTTGTTGCAAAGTAGCAGCATTGAGGCTGGTCATTTCGTAATTCGCAAGCGGCCAACCCATTTGCCACACTTAATCAGCAATGCATTGCTCCTCGTGCAACCATTACTGGATCGGCGCCAGCAACTATTTTGTCCCGATAGTTCAGCCGATGCCGTGGAAATCCAGGCGGATCCGGCGCGTTTGACCCAAGTGCTCGTCAATCTTTTAGTCAACGCCAGTAAGTACAGCCCGATTGGTGAGCCGATCGAACTCTGTATTAAAACCAGCGTTGACAAATTGCGGGTTGCGGTGGCGGACCGCGGGCCAGGCATCCCAACCGGTGAACGACTCAATTTATTTCGCCGCTTTGTACGCCTGGATGCCCCGGATGAAGAAGAATACGGCACAGGTTTAGGCTTGTATGTGGTCAAAACAACAGTCGAAGCGCATGGCGGCCAGGTCGGCATTGATGACCGTCCAGGCGGCGGCTCGATTTTCTGGTTTGAATTGCCAATCGAAGACGACGAACGAACGCCGACCGACGGGTAGGGGTGAGGCATGCCTCACCCCTACCCGTCTGGGTTATTAACCAAAGGTACGGACGAATGAAGATCTTGATTGTCGAAGATGACCTTGCCTTATCTGATGTGGTGGCATTTACGTTGCGGCGTGCTGGTTTTGAAATTTTGACCGCCTATGATGGCTTGGCTGCGCTCGCCAGTTGGGAAAGTAATCGGCCCAGCCTGGTGGTGTTAGATTTGAATCTGCCCAAGCTGGATGGACTGGAAGTTTGTCGGCGGATTCGCGCGGTGGAGAAGACACCGATCATCATGCTGAGCGTGCGCAGCGGGGATGAAATTATTGTCAAAGGCTTGGAATTAGGCGCCGACGATTACATTGTCAAGCCATTCAGCCCCAGTCAACTGGTCGCGCGCATCCGCGCGCTCCTCCGCCGAGTTGGCATTGTCGAGACGCCGGGCATGCTAGCCGTGGCTGATCTCACCCTAGACCGGGCGCGCAACGAGGTGCAACGGGCAGGCCAACCGGTGATCCGGCTGACGCAGTTGGAAGTTCGCCTGCTCGAAGCGCTCATGCTCAACGCCGGCCAGGTGCTTTCTAGCGAACAGTTGATCACGGTCGTCTGGGGCGCAGAAGGCGGTGATCGGACAATGCTCAAACAGCTTGTTTATCGGCTGCGCACGAAAGTTGAACCCAATCCCTCGCAACCCACGTATATCGAAACTGTGCCCAGCATCGGTTACACCTTGGTCAGCATCCGCCAACCAGCCCACCGGGTTGACCATCAGGCTCACTAAAAGCGTCAACGAGAAGGGCAGTGAGACAGTCTCACTGCCCCCTGTCCCCTCCTTCACTTTCCCTCATCATTGTTACCCCTTCGCTAAATGATGCCGCTGGCAGTTCGCTTTTCCCAGGCTTCCTTCGCTGATTCCAGGGAACTGCATGCTTGCCATCAAGCCTAAGTCTGAGTTGCGCAAGGCTATCGATAACGGTACTATAAAAGCAGATACAACAATTATGTTGTAGAAACTTAGACGAAGCTTAGCAGAAAGAAGGGCGAGTAAAAAATGAACATGCAACGTTCTATCCACGGCAAACTGTTTGCACTCTTTACTGTAATGGCCACCTTGCTGGCGGCCTGCATCGCGCCAGCGCAGCCGGGCGGGCAAGCTGCACCAACTACCGGCTCAATTTATATTGGCGTGAGTGGGCCGTTGACTGGCGACGCCGCCCAATACGGCGCGCAATGGAAGAAAGGCTTTGACCTGGCGCTTGAGGAGATCAATGGCGCAGGCGGCGTCAATGGCCGCAAGCTGGAATACATCTTTGAAGATTCGCAAAGTGATCCGAAGCAATCAGTCGTGATTGCGCAGAAATTCGTGGCCGACCCGCGCATTATCGTTGAGTTGGGCGATTTCAGCAGCAGCGCGTCGATGGCGGCTTCGCAGATCTATCAGCGCGGTGGCCTCGTCCAGTTCGGTTTCACCAATTCGCATCCCGACTTCACCAAGGCGGGCGGTGATTACACCTGGAGCAATTCGGTGACACAACTGCAAGCCTCACCGGCGCTGGCCGATTTCGCGATCACCACCCTGGGGCTAAAGAAGTTGGCGATCTTTCAAATTAACAACGATTGGGGCAAGGCGACCAATGATCTATTCACGCCGCGCGTCAAGGAACTTGGCGGCGAAATCGTGGCGAACGAGTCCTATCTGGCCGACGAGAAAGATTTTCGGTCGGCGTTGACCACGGTGAGCGATGCCAAGCCGGACGGGATTATCCTGATCTCGTATCAGGCTGACGGTGCTTTGATCGCGCAACAGGCGCAGGAAGCTGGCTTAAAAGCGACGCTAATCGGCAGTGCTTCGTTGCAATCGCCCGACTTTACCAAATTGGGCGGCAAGGCGGTGGAAGGCACCTTTATCCTTGGCGAATTCATGCCCAGTGACCCACGCCCCGAAGTCAAGGCGCTGGTGGAAAAATTTAAGACTAAGTACAACGAGGAGCCCGATCTCTTCGCCGCCCTAGCCTACGACACGATCAACTTGATGGCCGAAGCGATTAAAGTGGGCGGTCCGACGCGCCAGGGCGTGCATGATGCACTGCCCAAGCTCAAAGATGTGCCCAGCGTAATCTATGGCAAAGTAACCTTTGATACCACAACGCGCCGTGTGCAAAACCCGCGCTTCGAGAATTTGATCGTAAAAGACGGTCAGTTTGTGCCGTGGGATGGCACGAAGCCGGTTAGTCAATAAGTGATCAGTCAATGTTAGTAAGGTACGCATAAAACAGAGATTGGAGATTAAGAGATTGCTTGTTCTTAATCTCTCAATCTCCAATCTCACCGGAATGACATGGAGTCATGAGTGAGTTGACAATTCACGCATCAGAATAAATTCTGTGAAAAAATCCAATGCCCCACTTCCTACGTACTTTTTTCGACCAAACGATCAACGGCCTGGTAATCGGCAATATCTATGCGCTGACGGCGGTGGGTCTGGCGTTGATCTTTGGGGTGGGGAACCTGATTAATTTCGCCCACGGCTCAGTCTATATGATCGGGGCATATGTGGGTTGGGTTTGTATCACTACCTTACATATTCCGCTCGTCGCCACCTTTGGCGTGGTTGCCGTAGTTTGTGGCTTGTTGGGCATGGTCATCGAACGCGTGGGCTTGCGCCGCCTGCAAGATTCCGCACGCATTGCGCCGCTCCTGGCGACGATCGGGATCAGCTTTGTGCTCGATCAACTTGTCCAGTTGATCTTCTCGCCCAACTCACAATCTTTTCCCAATCCGCTGCCAGCCACGCGCATCCAAATTGGTGGCGTGAACATCGGTGTGACCGATATCCTGATCGCGGCCATCGGCAGCGGGATCGGCGTAATGCTCTTCCTCTTTCTGCGCTACACCAAGCTCGGTTGGGCGTTGCGGGCTACGGCGCAAGATCGCGACGCGGCGCAACAGATGGGCGTCGATGTGAACCAGGTGAACCAGGCAGCCTTTGCGCTGGCGGCGATCCTGGGTGGGATTGCGGGCATGCTGATCGGCCTTTATTTTAACACCGTCTATCCGACGATGAGTTTTCAGGCTGGCCTCAAGGGTTTTGCCGCCAATTTGCTCGGTGGATTGGGCAATATTCCTGGCTCAATTATCGGTGGCCTCATTTTGGGCCTGGTCGAAAGCTATGGGGTGGCTCTCTTCGGCGCTACCTATCGCCATCTTTTTGCCTTTGTGATCCTGATTGCCGTCTTGGTGATGCGCCCGAATGGCCTGTTCAGCCGCAAGCGCCAGGCGCCGCCTGAGCCGCTTACCGGCACTTTCATCGCCAACAACAAACCGGTGACATTGCCAATCTGGGGTGTGCTTGGATTGGCGGGCATTGCCTTCGTGTTGCCGTTTTTTGTCGCTGATCCTTATATCCTACAAATTCTGACCAACGCTTGGTTGCTGGGCATGGTCGCGCTCAGTGTCACATTGGTGACGGGCACGGCGGGACAAACTTCGCTGGGCCAGGCCGGTTTTATGGCGATTGGTGCGTATGCATCGGCCTTGCTCACGCTGCGGTTACACTGGCCGTTCGAGTTGGCGCTGCTGACGGCGGGCGTCATTACGGCAATCTTAGGCACGTTATTAGTGTTGCCCGCCTTTCGCCTGCGCGCCCATTATGTCGCCATCGCCACTTTGGGCATTGGTGAAATTGTCAATCAGGTGATCCTCAACTGGAATGGCTTGACCAATGGCGTGATGGGCCTCACCAATCTGCCGCCACCCTCCTTCTTGGGGATAGCGGCCATTTTTCCGCAACAAATTTATTGGTATTCGCTGATACTATTATTGCTGGGCGCCCTGTTCCAGTGGCAATTATTACGTTCACCGTTGGGCCGCACCTGGCGCGCCATCCGCGAAGATGATGTCGCCGCGCAGGCGTATGGGATCAACCTCAACCGTTATAAAGCATTGGCGTTTGCGGCTAGCGCCTTTATTGCCGGCATTAGTGGGGCTTTCACGGGGCATATGTACACCTATATCAACCACGAAACTTTCACCAATACCACCTCGATTCTGGTGCTGACGATGGTCATTCTGGGCGGCATGGGCAACATGCTCGGCGCTGTCGTGGGTGCAGTTGCGCTCACCGTTTTGCCCGAGCTATTTCGGGGGATGGCCGGTTATCGGTATCTTTTCTACGGACTGGCGCTCGTGCTGATGATTCGTTACCGGCCACAAGGTCTGTTGGGGTCGATCTAATTATGGCGCTGCTTGAAGTCAAAAATCTTTCGCGCAATTTTGTGGGTGTGATGGCCGTGGACAACGTCAGCCTTACGGTGCAGGAAGGCGAAACCGTGAGCGTGATCGGCCCGAATGGCGCGGGCAAGACGACCTTGTTCAATTTGCTAACCGGGCTGGATCAACCGACCCAGGGCGACATCACGTTTGAAGGCAAAACGTTGATCGGTTTGCCCGCCGATCAATTTGCACGGCGCGGCATCGCACGGACGTTTCAACATGGCCGCGTGTTTGGCAACCTGAGCGTGCTGGATAATGTACTGGTGGGGGCGCACGCACGCCGACAAGCCACGCGTCCGCGGCTGCCGCTGCTGGGTTTGCTGAATGAATTGTTCACAGCCATCATACGCCCGGCAGCGGCAAAGGCCGAGGAACAACAGTTGCGCCAAGCGGCGGAAGCGATTCTTAGCCTGTTTGGAGAACGGTTGACGCCGCGACTCGAGCAAGCCGCCTATCGCCTTTCTTACGCCAATCGCCGCCGCGTTGAGATTGCGCGGGCGCTTGCGTTGCAGCCGCGGCTTTTGTTGCTCGACGAGCCAACCGCCGGCATGAACCCGACCGAGACCGCCGAAATGTTAGAATTTATCCGCCTGCTCAAGCAACGTGGGCTAGCCATTTTATTGATTGAACACAAGTTGTCGCTGGTCATGCAGTTGTCGAATTATGTGATTGTGATGGACAACGGCCAAAAAATTGCCGAAGGGCCACCCGAAACAATTCGTAACAATGAGCGCGTGATCGAAGCCTATCTAGGGCGCAAACAGCAACCTGCGCCGCCAGCTGCGGTCAAACCGGCAACGATAAAGCCATGACGACCAATCCACCCCAGCCCCTGTTGCAATTGCAAAACATTGACACCTTTTACGGGCCGATGCAAGTACATTTCGACCTGAACTTACACGTGAATTCCGGTGAAATTGTCTGTTTGTTAGGGGGCAACGCCAGCGGCAAAAGTACGACGATGAAGGTCATTCTTGGCCTGGTGAAACCGCGCGCTGGCCAAGTGCATTTTGCTGGTCATGCTATTACCGGGCTAGCCACACCCAAGATCATTCGCCTCGGCATTGGGTCAGTGCCCGAGGCGCGCCGCATCTTCGCCAACATGACCGTGCGCGAGAATTTGCTGATGGGCGCCTACAAGCGCAATGATAAGGCCGACATTGAGCAGGATTATGAGCGGACATTGACGCTTTTCCCGCGCTTGAAAGAACGGATCAACCAGCCGGGCGGCGTGCTCAGCGGTGGCGAACAACAGATGTTGGCGATTGGCCGCGCCTTGATGGGTCGTCCCCGTTTGATCTGCATGGACGAGCCGACCATGGGCCTTTCCCCCTTGTTTGTCGATCGCATGCTCGAACAGATCCAGACGATCAATGCACAAGGCGTGACGATCTTTATGGTCGAGCAAAACGCGACGCTCGCCCTCCAAATTGCCGATCGCGGCTATGTCCTGCAAAACGGTCACATTGTGCTGGAAGGCGCGGCGCAAACATTACTCGATAGCCCCGAAATTCAAGATGCTTACCTCGGCGACCGTGGTTCCTGAATAGTGGGCCTCACCCCCCGACCCCCTCTCCTGAATCAAAGGACCGAGTTCAGGAGACCCTGAGCAAAACAACTGCCGTTCTCCCCTCTTCTGAAACAGCCCTATCGTTCAGGAGGCCCTCCGGGGGTGAGGCTACGTCTGTTACCACTTTATTACTCCCATGTCACTTTCCCTGTTACTTTCATCTGCTATCCTGGCGATCAGTGGATCGAACGTGCCGGGGACGGACGGGGTACAGATCCAGGAATGTAGCCGACTTGGTCGCCCCGTCCGTCCCCGGCACGTGGTAGTAGAATATATCATCTATTACAGAGCATAAATCCAGCCATTAGTACACTGTAATCAAAGTTTTGATAGGCATTCGTAGGTCATCGCTTGTAGCGTGACAAGCCTAGTAGAGCGACCAGTTAATGTTTAGAATAGCGTGGAGGGAGCATTCTCTAATGCGACTGCCGAGCATTAAAGAATGCTCCCTCCACGCTATTCTAAACATTAACTAAATATTAAGTAGTCAGACCACTAGTTATACTGACAGATACTACGTGGCAGGTTTTAGATTTACGGCGTAATTAGGGTCAAACGGTTTTCTGTGTTTTAGTACGCCGTAAGCTAAATGAATGAGTTTTCGAATGGCGGCCACAATAATCAAATTTTTAGGTTTGCCTTTCTTTTCGAGTCTTTCTGCAAAGGCTTTAATCACCGGATTGTGATGGATGGCAGAGATGGCCGGCATATAAAGGATGCCACGAATGGCGGCTTTGCCGATGCGACTCATCTTGGGTTTGTGGCGGACGGTATCGCCCG
>JBBREZ010000169.1:0-12515 GCA_038225095.1 Caldilineales bacterium | reverse complement strand
TTGCTTTACAACATTTTTGTCCCTGGTCCCCATCAATTGACGACGCACGAAATAAATGACTCAGTGGCGCAAGCGCTGGCGTCGGTCACACCAGCCCCCGCCTATTCTGCCAGCGTGTATCAGGCGATCCAGCCCTCATTTGTGTTGATCCAAGTGCAAACGCCAGGCAAGGATGGCAAGCCAGAACACGGCTTGGGCAGCGGTGTCATCATCGACGATAAAGGCGACATCCTGACGAGCTTGCACGTAGTCACAGATGCGGTTGAAATTAAGCTGACGTTTGCCGATGGCACAGAGTCAAGTGCAGAAATTGCGGTCAAGCAACCGGAGAATGACATTGCCGTCCTGACTGCCAGTAAGTTGCCGGCGCAGGTTGTGCCGGCAACGCTTGGGAACCCGAATGCTCTGCGCATCGGCGACGAGGCCTACGTTGTTGGCAATCCGATTGGCCTGTACAGTTCGATGAGCGCAGGCGTTATCTCCGGCCTCAGTCGTTCCTTTAACCCCGTGAATGGTAATCAAAGCCTCAAAGGTTTAATTCAAATTGACGCCGCCGTCAACCCTGGTAATTCGGGCGGCCCGCTTTTGAATCGCGCCGGCCAGGTGATTGGCATTGTGGCTGGGCTTGCCAATCCGACGGCGCAGGATGTCTTTGCCGGGATCGGCTTTGCCGTGCCGATCAATGTCGCAGGTGGCGCCGCTGGTCTACCGCCCTACTAAGCGGCAGATGATTGTACGCTGCTCGTTCCGCACGCCGGGAGCCCCTTGGGCGCGTGGGAACGCAGTCCTGACGCTCCGCGCCCCTTTGATTGATTCACGTGCCAGCAGGGACGCGGTCGGATGTACTCATCCGCGGCGTCCAGACTGCGTTACGACGGCACCCAGAGGGGTCCCGGTCGTAACGAGGCGCTGGTTTACCTGATTGACAGTGAGTAAACCGTTGTCAGTGGCTGTCAGATGAAAGACTGGTCATTGCTATCGGTTTACTAGTTTTAGAGGAGAAAGCCCATGGATCAAAGTATGAACTCTGCCAACCAACTGCCGATGGAACGCCTGTTGTACGAGGTGAAGAAAGTGATCGTCGGTCAGGATCATCTATTAGAACGTTTAATCGTCGCCCTGTTGGCGCGCGGGCACATCCTCGTCGAAGGGGTGCCAGGACTAGCCAAAACAATGGCGATCAAGACCGTGGCGGAATCGATTGGCGGCGAATTCAAGCGCATCCAATTTACACCCGATCTGGTTCCTGCTGATTTGGTCGGCACGCGCATCTACAATCAAAAGACCGGCGAGTTCAACACGGCGTTCGGCCCCGTCTTTACCAATTTGCTGTTGGCGGATGAAATTAACCGTGCGCCAGCCAAGGTGCAAAGCGCGCTGCTAGAAGTGATGCAAGAGCGCCAGGTGACGATTGGCCGGGAAACTTTTCAAGTGCCGAAACCTTTCCTTGTTTTGGCCACGCAGAACCCAATTGAGACCGAAGGCACCTATCCGCTGCCCGAGGCGCAAGTGGATCGCTTTATGCTCAAGGTGCTGGTTGGTTATCCGACCCCGACCGAAGAATTTGTGATCGTTGAGCGGATGACGGGTGTTTTGCAAGCCGTGCAAAAAGTGTTAAACACCCAACAACTGATGGGCTTGCAGCAAGAAGCTGACCAAGTGTACGTAGATCCCGCCTTGATTGAATATGCTGTCAAGATGGTCACCGCCACCCGCCAGCCGAAAGATGATGGCCTGAAAGAAATCGAACATTATATTACGTTTGGCGCGAGCCCGCGCGCTTCAATCAACTTGATCCTGGCGGGGCGAGCGCTCGCTTTTGTGCGCGGGCGCAAGTATGCATTGCCGCAAGATATTCTGGATATGGCGCTTGACGTGATGCGCCACCGCCTTGTGCTGTCGTATGAAGCGCTTTCGGACAATGTGACCGGCGACGATCTGTTGAAAAAGATTCTCAACCGCATTCCGGTGCCAGAGGTGCCTTTACATGAGCATGTCAACATCCGCAGCAACGCCTGAGGCGGCCACACCGGAGCGTATTCTCCATCGCCTCGACTGGCAGGTCATCCGGCGCTTGGACGGTCTGTTGCAAGGCGATTATCGGAGCCTGTTTTATGGCTACGGGGTGGATTTTGCTGATCTGCGCGAATATCAACCCGGCGATGATATTCGTTACATTGATTGGAATGTAACGGCGCGCATGGATACCCCCTACGTCCGCCAATATAGGGAAGATCGCGAAATCACCGCGTGGTTTCTGATCGACCTGAGCCCTTCGATGGACTTTGGCGCTATGCAGAATTTGAAGCGGGCGGTGTTGATTGATTTTGTCACAACCTTTGCCCGTTTGCTGACGCGGCATGGCAATCGTGTGGGTGCTATATTCTATGGCAGCCGTGTAGAGCGCATGATCCCTGCGCGTGGTGGACGAATCCAAGTGTTGCGTCTACTCAACGATCTGCTCAAGCAGCCGAGTTTGCCCAAGGCGCCGTTCACCAATTTAACCCCGTTGCTCGAAACGGGCCTCTATTCGATTAAGCAACGCTCGTTGATCTTTATTCTCTCGGATTTCATCAGCGCACCCGGCTGGGAACGACCATTGAAATTACTCAACCAGCGGCACGAAACGCTCGCCATCCGGCTGTGGGACCCGCGTGAAATGGAATTGCCCGACGTGGGCCCGATCATTATGGAGGATGCGGAGACTGGTGAGCAGCTCTACGTGGACACGCACGACAAAAAATTTCGGCAGCGTTTCCAAGCGGCTGCGCAGCGGCGCAAGGCGGCCTTGAACGAGACATTCAAGCGTGCTGGGGTGGATGCCCTGTCGCTCTCGACTGAAGAAGATTTAGTGCGCGCCATCGTGCGTTTTGCAACGTTGCGCCAGCAGAGGCGGCATTAGAGATATAGGTCGCTTGGCTACAGGTTTTCCTGTAGCTTGGTCTACCTGACTTGCCGCCATACCACCTAGCCTGAATTGTTCGCCGATGTTAGATGATAGCGGCTCATGAGTGCATTGCCCTGGTCACCTGATCTTGCACACTTGCGACCAATCCCTGACCAGTGCGCTGCACTCACTTACGTCACTCTAAGGTTGGCGAAGTCGTTACATTACAGGATACTCTATGTCATTTATCTGGCCTGCGATGCTTGTATTATTGTTGTTGATCCCGCTGGGCGTTGGGCTGTACATTCGGTTGCAGCAGCGCCGGCGTCAAATTGCTGCGCGCTATGGCAGCCTTGGCTTTGTGCAAGCAACGGCGGGGCGACGGCTTGGTCGGCGGCGCCACATTCCACCAGCTCTCTTTCTTGCTGGCCTGATCCTTCTGTTGCTTGCGTTGGCGCGCCCCCAAACTGTGGTCAGTTTGCCACGGATCGAAGGGACGGTCATTCTGGCCTTTGACATTTCTGGCAGCATGGCCGCCGATGACTTAAAACCGACGCGTATGGAAGCGGCAAAAGTGGCGGCGCAAGCTTTCGTGCAGCGGCAGCCGTCTACCGTGCAGATCGGCGTGATTGGTTTTAGTGATAGTGGCTTTGCGGTGCAAGCGCCGACGAACGATCGCGATGCTGTCCTCGCTGCCATCACTCGTCTGACGCCGCAGCGTGGTACGTCGCTGGCGCAGGGAATCCTTGCCTCGCTCAAGACGATTGATGTAAATAACGCCAAGGCGGAGTCGCCGCGCCTCTATAGTAATTTGACGCCGACAGCAACACCTTCGCCAACGCCTGTACCGAAAGGGACGTACACGTCGGCGGTGATTGTTTTGCTGACCGACGGTGAGAACAACGAGAATCCAGATCCACTCGCGGCGGCGCAAGTTGCCATTGATCAGGGTGTGCGAGTTTATACGGTTGGCATCGGCAGCGCGGCGGGGACAACCTTGCATGTCAACGGCTTTACCGTTCATACGCAACTGGATGAGGCAATGCTGCAACAAATTTCGCAACTCACCGATGGCGTCTATTACAACGCGGCCAATCAACAAGACCTACTCAAGATTTATGACAACCTTAATCCGCAGCTCGTGATCAAACCGGAAAGGATGGAAGTGACTTCGATTTTTGCCGGCGCCAGTCTGCTGGTTATGCTGATTGGTGGTCTCATTTCGCTCGCCTGGTTCAGCCGCTTGCCTTGAGCTGGTCGGTGAATTGGGTAGGTTGCATTGGAGGTAGTAGATGGACTTGCTTTGGCCTTGGTTCCTTCTCCTGCTGGGATTAATTCCCTTGCTGATCGCTGTCTATATTTGGATGTTACGCCGCCGACGGCGTTTTGCCGTGCGCTATTCCAGCCTGTCTTTGGTGCGCGAGGCGCTGGCTCAACAATCACGCATTCGGCGCCATCTGCCCTTTGCGTTGTTCCTCCTGGCCCTGGCTAGCTTGGTCTTTGCCTTGACGCGTCCGGTGGCTATCGTGAGCGTGCCCACCGATCAGACGACGATCATTCTCGCAATGGATGCATCGGGCAGCATGCGCGCCACCGATATTCAGCCCAGCCGGTTGGGCGCAGCGGAAGCGGCTGCGATCTCATTTATTCAACGGCAAAAGGCCCGCACCCAAATTGGCATCGTTGCCTTTGCCCGTTTTGCCGAATTGGTGCAGCCGCCCACAACCGATCAGGAAGCCCTGCAAACGGCGGTTGAGAGTTTGACGACCGGGCGCGGGACGGCGATTGGCAGTGGCATTCTGAAGGCCCTGGACTCGATTGCCGAAATTGATAAGAGTGTTGCGCCGAGTGTCAGCGACCCAACGTCTGGCGTCCAACCCACGCCGGTGCCTAAAGGCGCTTATGCCCCCGATATTATTGTCTTATTGACCGATGGTGTGACAACCAACGGCCCCTTGCCTTTGGACGCCGCTCAGCAAGCCGCTGACCGTGGCGTGCGCATTTACACGATCGGGTTTGGGACGGCGAATGGGTCGATTCCGTTTGGTCGCGGGCAGGCGCAGGGTGGCGGTCTATTTGGGGGAGGCGGTCAGCAATTTGGTGGAAATTCACAGTCTGGCGGTCGCTTTCGCACGGGGATTGATGAGACGACGCTGAAGCAAATTGCTGAGACCACCGGTGGCAACTATTACTCGGCGACGAGTGCCAATGAGCTTCAGAATATTTTTCAAGACCTGCCCACCTACTTGATCACCAAACATGAAACCACCGAAATCAGTGTTATCTTTGCGGCCATTGGCGCGCTGCTGGCCGCAATGGCGATTGTTCTCTCGCTGCTCTGGCATCCACTACCCTGAGCCAAAAGGTAAATTATTAATCAGGAGCCAGTACAGCGCGTTGACGAGAACGGTGTGCGCAATCCAACCGAATTCCAACATAGAACCGAACATTTCGCCTTCAAATTTCGCCATCGCGATGCTGATACCGTCCTCCGGGCGGCGTGACTCGTTGAACAACAATATGCGACGCTCCGCAACGTGGTAGGGTTAGATGCACCATCACCAGATGAACAAATTATCATACAGATTGGTGTAGAACCGCTGCCGCAACTTACTTTACTTGCCACCGTTCCCGTCACCCAACAGACGACCATCCGTCAAGTGCTTGCGCGAGACACGCTAGAACTATGGAAGCTCCAGACCGTTTGCACTTATTTTCCACCCAACGATCCTGACTTGGGACAATTCCCGGTAGGAGCGTGTCTCGATGGAGCGACTTTACATTTTTCCAATAAAGTACTCACGCAGGCCATCACCTATTTTTTGGCCGAGCGTGTGTTAGATGAACGCTTACATTATGTTCAGATTGCGTCTGGATGGCGGCCCATGCTTCAAGGAGTGTGGTGGTTGGGAAGGGGCACTGCCGCCACCGGTTTGGATTGAGCAAGTCGGGCCATCATCTATGCGCGATCTGGATAACTGGCAAACGTTAGCCGCCAGAACGGTAGTGGAGTACGCCATGCAAACATGCGGGCGTGCAGAGTTACCGGTGCTACTCGCAGGTTTTGAGCGCTATGATTCGTGGGCAAGGTTGATTCCTGCGGTCTTTGGCATCCCTGCCGAAAAATTTGAAAACGGATGGCATAATTATGTCAAAACACATTACGTGGGGTCATTTCCTTCGCGACAATCTACATTCAACCAACCAGAACGAAATGGCTCGATGCGGTTAGCGTCCGGTTCAAAACGGTGCCGCCAGATACAGCCATTGTCGTTGCCCAACAAATGCAAGGATACCGACGTGATGGCCGAGATCGTGCGCACACGATGGATATCGTTTTCCGGCAATAATTCATAAAAATCACCGGGGTGCAGGCTGTGATGTTCGGCCAGTTCAAGTTGGGCATAATCGGCCTGCGAGCCGTTATCCTGCCGCGCGAAAACTTCCTCTGCCTGTTCGCCGCGATACAGGCCCACCAATCCCCAGGCCAGGTGATCATGCACCGGGGTCTGCGCGCCAGCCGGCAAGACCAGCACCGAAAAAGCTAGTCCACCATCGCCAGCGCGATAAAGCAGCCACATGCCAGTTTTGCGCCCCATGCCGCTCTGTTCAGCCGGTTCTTGATAGTGGGCGGGCAGCCAGGTCTGCTCGTTGAGTAAATTGGTAAAATACGGACGGATCGCGGCCACCGCAGCGCGCGGATCACTGGCTTGATGGCGAATCTCGTTCACGGCTGTAATAAAACGGCGCAGCGATGGCACGTCAAGCAGCCACTCATCCGCCGCCGCGCTTGTTTGGTCAACCATTTGCTTCTCCTCGGTTATTCGCGTTGAAGATTTTTAACGTGCGCCACGACTTCCGCCGCACACCCCCACGACAAGGTGTGACCATACGCCCCGTGCCCATAGTTGTGGATCACTGTGGTGGTCGCAGTCAGCGGTTCAACTTCCAGCCGCACCTGTGCCCGGCCAGGGCGGAGCCCCACGCGGTGTTCGATGATCTCGGCACTTTGCAAAGCCGGGTGAAAATTAGCACAGCGTTGCAAAATGCTTGCCGCCGTCGCCGGATCAACTTGCAGATCATCATTATAATCTTGAAAAGTCCCACCGAGCAGACAATCATGGCGGCGCGGGACAATATAGGTGACTTCCGTCGTGGACGCCGCGCTGATGATATGGGGTGGCAGGTCAGTGGGTTTGCGCACGCGAATCACCTGGCCCCGGATCGGGAATACGTTGTCGCCAGTCAGGACCGCAGCGCCCAAGCCGGTGCAATTGACAATTGTGCGAAAGTCAGCGGCTAACGTGCGCAGATCGTGAATTTCTGTAAGTTGTAACTTTCCGCCCAGGGCCAGGAAATGCTGGAAGAGCCACGGCATATAGGTTGGCACATCAATTCGGGGGACGATAAAACGCAGGCCAGACCAGGGTGATGGAAAAATGCCAGGCAGCACAGTTTCTACTTGTTCCAGCAGGGAATTGTCCAACACATCGGAAAAAGTTTCTATGTCAGAACTGTCAGCCAGCTCATACAGGGGCATGATGTCGATCCCGATGCTGGGGTCTGCGGCTAGTTGCTGGAAAGTAGCCAAGCTGGTCAACGCCCAGTTTTCGCGCGGCCCACCTTCCAGGATTGGTTCCGGCGCCCAATAAGCCGCAGCCACATCCGAGGTAGTATGCGGTGAGATGGCCTTGGCAAAAATCGTCGTTGGAAATTCCTGTTCCAGCAGACGAATGGCGCTGGTTAAGCCAATCACACCGCCGCCAATCACGGCAACTGGTGTATCATTATTGGGCATGTTTGCGAGCGCTCCATTCTCTGCGATTTGGATTGAGGACACTTTTCAGCCATTATACCAGCAAATCTGGCGCGCAAATGAATTTGGCCGCTGACTTCCTACTGTCAGGTGCGGGATTTATCCCTGCAAAAAAGCCGCTTTCACCATGCCTTGCACAGCAATTGGCGTTGCACTATAATTGAGCTTCCCGATTGACAAGCTTGCTCGTTCCGCACGCCGGGAGCCCCTTGGGCGCGTGGGAACGCGTAGCGCTTAATGACATTGACTGCTTACTATGACCTAAATCAAAGCTAAAGGAGAAACGTATGGCGCCATTTGTAGCCGATTTTGAAGCGTATATGCCGGCCGAATTTAACGGCAAGCCGTATGGCAAAGCGGGTGTGCTCGCCACAGCCGACGAAGCGGGGATTGATGTCTGTGTACTCTTTCAAGGCGGCGTGCCGGCCGACCCGCGACCGGGCAACGCCCATCTGCTGGACACGGTGAAAGGGGAAGCGCGCATCCTGCCGGGTTGCCTGATCAACCCGACGATGGGGCCAGATGCCTGGGATGATCTCAAACGGTGCGTGGACAAAGGAGCGCGCACCGTCAAGCTGATGGCAGCCACACATGGCTATCGCCTGGATGCGCCATGTGTTGACCCCGTGATGGCATTGGCAAAAACGCTGGGCATCCCGGCCACGATTCACTCTGGCTCTAAAATAAGCGGCTGTTCGCCAGCGTACATCAACACCCTGGCCAAACGCCATCCAGATGTGACGATTATTATGGATCATATGGGCTATCGCGAATGGGTGGGGCTAGCGGTACAGGCGGCGCTCGACAATCCCAACATCTATCTCGGCACTACCTTGATTGCCGCTGCCGAACCGATCACGATCAAGACCATTGTGCGCGAGGGCAGCGTTGGCGCCAACCGGATCGTCTTCGGTTCCAATTCGCCCGCGGGCGTGGCCATGCATGGCGTCAACGGTATTCGCAACGTCGGCTTCACCGATGAAGAAGCGGCGCTGATTCTGGGCGAAAATTTCAAGCGAATTTATCATCTGTGACCCAATGCTCGACGTGCGCGTCAGTAGCGCACAGGATTTCTGGCAACGAATTACACGAAAAAAGCCCTATTCGTGAAAATTCGTGTAATTCGTTGCCGCTTTTGCAGTTGCCGTCCAAGCAGTAGATACGTTAAATATCGCAATGATCGCGATCTGATCCATATCACGCCTTGATCGTCGGTGTGCGGGTCAAGAGATATTCCAGCGGCTTGTCAGTAAATTGCACATTGTGGTCAAGATCAGAGACGGGAAACGCGTCTTCACAGCCAGTGTTGAAGAGCAACGGTTCACTGCGCTGAAGCCATTTGACGTTATGCACCATCGCAATCATATGCCGGATTTCGGTGGAATGATTAGGCACACCACGGTGCCAGAGGCGCATGTCACGCAGCAGCAAACTGCCTTTGCGCGCATTGGCGCGCACGGGCGGCACAAGTTCACACCGTTGCACTTCCATTTCAGCCGAGATGGGGCCGCGGTTAACCGGAACCCTATGCGTGCCAGGCCACAGTTCGGTGGCGCCATTTTCTTCGGTGACATCGACCAACGAAACATTGACGACCAACGACACGGTCGGATGGGCCGTGGTCATATCCTGCCATAAATGTGGCGCATCCCCATGCAACGGCTGGGTGCCACTACCTGGGCAATTAGCATTGCCATTAAAGAAACGATTATACGCGCCTTCGCCCAGAATTGCCTTACTAACCTGGATCGCGAAAGGGTTGGCCACAATATCGCTAAAAACATAGGGCGCAAATGGCGGCGGGCCTTGTTGTAAATGCCCAGCAATCTGGCCGGCGCCGCCCCATTTTTGGTCGTTGATCAGCAGTTGTGAATCGGCTTCCATCCGTTCATGCAAGCAATCCAAATGGGCGTGATCGATAACATCGGCCAAGACCACGTAGCCATCCTCGCGCAGGGCTTTGATCGCCTGCGCCAGATGAGCGTCTGACATTTTCGCTTGGGCCAGTTCGGTTGCAGTGATGATGATTTCCATAAAATTTCCTCGCTGATAATAAAATGTGACCGGCACTTTCGCACCGCGCGAGCCTATAGATCGGTCATAGTCGCCCGTTGCAACGTTAAGTGCCGGTCACATTAGTGGCAATCTAGGTGGTTAAACCTTACTTTCTAATGCGCCACCGAACCGTCCGCGCCAAACGCCCCTGTGATCTTGATCGGCTTGTACGGATACTTCGCCAGCTTATCTTCTTGAATATCCAAGCCGATGCCTGGCCGGTCCGACACCAGGATATAGCCACCCTCCCGCTCAACCGGGTGATCGACAATGTCGTTGAAGACATCTGAGCCGACATAATTCTCATGCAGAAAGTAATTCGGGATTGAGGCGTCAAACTGTACGAAGGCCGAAATATTAACCGGGCTGCCCATCAGATGCGGAAAGATGCCGATAAAGGCGGCTTCGGCCATGCCGGCAATCTTTTTGCATTGCGTGTAACCGCCAGCCAGCGACGGATCACAGCGGATTAGGCTGACCACTTTGCGGTCGATCAGATCTTTAAACTGATAGATATTATAAAAACGTTCGCCGGTCGCCATTGGAATGTGGATATGGCGCGCCACGTATTCCATAGCTTCCAGACTCTCCGGCGCCAAGGGATCTTCGTAGTAGAGCATCCGGTACGGTTCGAGCGCGTGCGCCAGCGTAATCGCTTCTTCGGGCGTAAAGTTGCGATGACATTCGATACCCAGGTCAATTTCGTAGCCAATCGCCTCACGCACCTGCTTGACACGCTCGGCAATCTGCGTGACTTCTTGGGTTGGGTTTAGCTTCTCCGCACCGGGCCAGAAACCCATCATGCGCAACGAAACGTAACCCTGCTCTATCCATTTGGTCGCACTTTGCACACATTCGTCCACGGTGGCGCCCCCCACATTGCCAAAAACCTTGACCTTGTCGCGACACTTGCCGCCCAACAATTGGTAGACCGGCAAATTCACTGATTTAGCCAGGATGTCCCACAAGGCAATATCAATCGCGCTGAGCGCGGCGCTTTGGACCGCGCCCATAAAGTGCGTACTGCGCGAAATAGTCTGAAAATGATGCTCGATGCGCGCCGGATCCTTGCCGATATAGTACTCACTCAGTTCTTGGATGGCGGCATAGACGGTCGGATGATGCGCCCACAAACCAGCCTCGCCGTTGCCGACAATGCCTTCGTCGGTGTAAACACGCACCAGCAGAAAACGATCTACCATAAATGGTGTGATTTTTACGATCTTCATTTAATTCTCCTTTGCAGAAAAAAAGCAGAAAACTTATTATATAGGGAAGCAGATTTACAAAGAAACCAACAAAATTCTTATCTTCTCCTTCTCCACCCAAGCCGATCAGCGAGGGCAGGCGCGCCGAGGGGGAAAACAAACCAGTAGTGCGATTGCAGATTCCTAACCGCAAAGGACGCAAAGAGCGCGAAGAAGAACCAAAGAACAACGCTTTGCATCCTTTGCGGTTAGGAATCTGCCTTTGGTATCGGCTCTGTATATGGCGACACAGACCAACTATCCCAAAGTCTGAATGAAACCCAGCGGTTTACCCCACCCGCTCCCCTAGGCAGGCAGGAACCATCACGGGGCTGACAAAGTGTCAGTTCCTCCCTTATCAGAGGGAGGCGTCGACGTGAGCTCCGCCGAACAGTTAGGAGGGGGTAAAATTCCGGTTTCATTCAGACTTCAGTACAACTTAATTTACACTGGAATAAGCACCTACCCAAAGGTCAGAAAATAAAGGTCAAAGCTATGACAAATGCGATGAACGACAAGCTCAGCGCCGCGCTTTGGCGCATCTATCAACGGCCAGAAAGACCTACGGCCTGGGCCCAAGGCGGCAATCTACCCTGGCATGATCCCGCATTTTCCGAACGAATGTTACGCGAACATCTTGATCAGGCGCATGGTGCGGCCTCGCGCATCGTAGACGAACGCCTGCTCCAAATTGATTGGTTATGGGCCAAACTCAATTTACAACTGGGTATGCACATTTGCGATCTCACCTGTGGGCCTGGCCTCTATGCGGTTGAACTGGCCCGCCGCGGTTGCACCGTGACCGGCGTTGATTTTGGCCCAGCCGCAATTACCTATGCCAAAGCTTTGGCCGATCAGGAAGGCGTAGCTGAGCGTTGTACTTTTATCGAACAAGACGTTCGGACTGTCCACCTCCCTGCCCACGAATTTGACGCCGTGCTCTTGCTCTATGGACAACTCGCCATTTTTCCCAAAGTGGAAGCTGAACAATTATTAGCAAAAAGTGTCCAGATCTTAAAACCGGGCGGCACATTAGTCATCGAATTGCTGAACCAGGAACGCGTTGACAAAACCGACAGTCGCTGGTGGTTTACGGATCATAGCGGCTTATGGGGCGATACGCCATTTCTCCATTTAGGGGAACGCTTTTGGGATGATGATGCGGCGCTCTCCACCGAACGCTTTTACATCATCCATTTAGAAACGAACCAGGTAACTGAAATTCATCTGTGTGACCAAACTTACGCGATGACGACGATGTCTAACCTGATGCAGCAAGCCGGATTTGCTACCGTCAACGCCTATCCACGCTGGGATCGCGTGCCACTGTACGATGCCGACGAATGGGTGGTCTATATTGCGCAGAAACCATAGGGGACAAGCATGCTTGTCCCCTATGGATCAAGCTAAGGCATAAAGGCCATTAGGCTCAAGCAGCAGCTGAAAAGCGTGCGGGGTTTTACGGCTTTTATTGATGCGACCGCCAAGCGCTCAACAAGGCGTCAGGCCA
>JBBREZ010000168.1:0-12545 GCA_038225095.1 Caldilineales bacterium | reverse complement strand
AGTCAAGCAAGATACATGGCGTTGTATGCGATCAGCACGCAACAGAGCAATGCAACGCAGTGGGCCCAAGCGACGGGTCGGGAAAATGAGACGGTAATGGGCTGGGTTCACACCTATCATGACGGTGGTCCGGTCGCAGTTGCCTATCGGCCCCGTGGGGGACGCGCCCCTTTTTTACCCAAGACGAGCAAGCCGAACTCGTGGCCGTTGTCAAAATCAGTACCCCAAACGAACAGGGTCTGCCCGGACGGGGCTGGACCTTAAAGAAACTGCAACGGTGGGTCGCCACCCAGATGGGGCACGCAGTCAGTCGCAATACCCTGCGCACGCTTCTGCACAGAGCGGGTCTGCGTTGGAAACAATGCAAAAAGCGCTTAGCCAACGGTGATCCAGCGCAGCGGGCACACTTTATCGAGCACTTTCAAGCCCTCTATGCGCGGCTCTGTCGCAATGAAGTGATCGTGATCTATGTTGATGAAGTCCACTTGCACCAAGATATGGAAGTTGGCTACACTTGGTCGCCCGTGGGTGCATCAAACTGGATCCCCAGCGCTTCCCCTGGCCTTTCGGCACGCCTGAACTGGTTTGGCGCTTACAATTTTACCGATGGTGCCTGTTATGTCTGGGAAGATGGCAAATGCAATGGCCATACCGCCATGACGTTTTTGCAACAACGCTCGCGCTGGCTTGGCAAAACTGACCGCCAAGTCGTGATTATCTGGGATGGTGCCTCCTATCATCGAAGTAAAAAGGTCCACACTTATGCGGAACAACTTGGTTTTCAAATTCTCCCATTGCCGGCTTACAGTCCCGATCTGAATCCCATTGAGGGCCTTTGGAAATGGCTACGTGAAGAAGTCACTCAACATTATTGCCACGAGACCCTGGATGAACTTCGTCACGCTTGCTTGGCTTTTATCAACGCGATTAACCGCGATCCTTTGCAGATCATCTCACGCCTTTGGCCACGGTTTGACCTTGATCTGAACTGTGAAAAACTCCGGTTCTCATTCTGAACTCAGTATAGCGCTGTGATCTGCTTTCTCAATTGCCTATAATATAGGTAACTACTCAGCCCTCGTGTAGATAGGTAGAGAGGTAAACAGGTAGAGAGGTAAATAGGTAGACAGGTAGCAGGGCTGCTACCTGTCTACCTAGCGTAACCCTCCACCTGAGTAGTTACTAATATAGGGAGGAAAAATGCATCTAGATGCCGGTTGTGAGATCACGTTTGAGATGGGCGGCTTTACACCACTCGTGTTGATGCTGCGCCCACGCAGTGGTTATGGCCAGTGGATTGGTCAGGAGAGTTACACCTTGACGCCGAGCGTACCCGTTGTTGAGTATGTGGACAACTACGGCAACCTCTGTCAGCGGCTCGTGGCGCCGCCTGGTCATTTTGTGGTGACGGCCAGTGCGGAGGTAGACACGGCTGACACGATCGATGTGCAACCCGGTGCACCTTTGACGCTCGTCCAGGATCTGCCCGATAACGTGTTACAGTTTCTGTTGCCGAGTCGCTATTGCCAGTCCGACTTGCTGGGCAGCCTGGCCCAAGGAATTGTGGCGGGTGTAACGCCCGGCTACGACCAGGCCGAGGCCATTCGCACTTGGATCCATACCAACATTGAATATCGCTATGGCGTCAGCAATGCTTCCACTTCGGCCCAGGATACAGCAGAACAGCGGGTGGGCGTCTGCCGGGATTTTACCCATTTAGGCCTGGCCTTGTGCCGCAGCCTCAGTATCCCTGCCCGTATGGTGGTTGGCTACCTGCACCAACTGGAGCCGATGGATCTGCACGCTTGGGTTGAGGCATTTGTCGCAGGCCGTTGGTATACGTTCGATGCCACCCAAGAGCAGCCGCGCGGTGGTCGGATTGCGATTGCCTATGGTCGTGATGCCGCTGACGTTGCGCTGGCCACCCAGTTTGGGCCTGGCACCCTCACCAATCTGAACGTCTGGGTTAATGGCTGAGCTGGTAGAATAGCCTTGCTGAATTAATTCGGCGTCTGCTATCGAAAACCCGTTGATGAAAGTTAAGCTAATAAACCGGTAATGACACCGTGTAGTGAGCATCCTCAGATGCGCTCCTCTGGGCAAAAGACAGCATCTGAGGATGCTCACACACCTTAAGCGATTCCCAGTCAATCAGGATATACGGGCTGAGCCCTATCGCCCGACTTGACAGGTGAGCCTTTTCCACCTGTCAAGTCTCGATCCCTGTATCTTGATTGATTGGGAATCGCCTTACCGAAAATAAATATTTAACTTTTAGCGCTGGCCGTGACCTATAATCCCCCGGTAACTGATCTGAGGCCAATCCAAATAAATAAATAACGATCCAGGGCTCGAGACCTGACAGGAGGGAAAAACCCCACGACTCGACTGAGCTCGCCGAACGTCCGGTCAGGCGGGTGCGCTCTGGGCGCGATAGGCCTAGCCCGTATCCTTATTGATTTGGAATGGCCTTACGCGCGCGACTGTCGCCAAAGTTGCGCGATTAGCATCAATAGCAACCCGCTCGCCAGCACCAACCCAGCGCCAAGCCAGCGACGTTGGCGTTGCGTAGCCTGAACCGCTTCATCTGGTAGGTCACCCCCGCGTTGCAGGGTTTCGGCGCGCCAGGCCAAGCGCTGGACCATGCCCGAAAAAATCATGGCGTGGTTAGGATATAAGAGATCCCAACCGAGAAGACCGTACAATCCTGTGGGTGCAAAGAGCGCGCTCTGCTGGCGCAAGGTCTGATGATTAGGTTGCGGCTTACTCTCAAATTGCAGCCAGGCGCGCCCCGGTACTTTCATTTCGGCGCGCAGGCGCAGCAAACTTTCCGGCTCGACCGCTTCCACGCGCCAGAAATCAAGCGCTTCCCCCACCCGGACTTCCTTTGGATGGCGACGACCGCGCCGCAGCCCAACGCCCCCGATCATGCGGTCGAGGATGCCACGGAAACGCCAGGCCCAATCCAAATAGAGCCAGCCGCGTTTGCCGCCCAAACTCGTGTAGACGCGATAAACGACTTCAGGGGGTGCGTCCACTACTTGTTGGCGCAGTTCAATGATCATGCCATCTTGCGTCGTCAAAGTGAGCGGTGTAATATCGCCCTGGCTGGTGGCGAGCGCATCACTCCAGATCGTCTCTACCTCACCCGTATCCAACCGCGCCAATGCGCGCTCAACCGCTAGTTGATAACCAACTGGCTGGATCTTTGGAAAGAGCTTGTGCGCTGTATCACTGCGCACGATCAACTCATTGCGCAAGCCTTCGATCAAGGGGCGCGCCATGGCCGCCGGAATGGGCGTCACCCAGTGCACCCAGTAAGAAGAAAGCCGCGGGGTTAGCACCGGCACCGGTAAAAGTATTCGATGCAGACCGCGCGCCTGCGCATACCCTAGCATCATATCGCCATACGTTAGAATATCAGCGCCACCAATTTCAATCGTCTGACCAGCGCTTTCGAGCACTTCAAGCGCCGCGGTCAGATAATTCAGCACATCTCGGATCGCAATCGGCTGCGTGCGCGTATACACCCAACTGGGGCAAACCATCAGCGGCACGCGTTCGGTCAGATAGCGCACCATTTCAAACGAAAGACTGCCTGATCCAATAATGGCTGCCGCCTGAAATTCGGTGACCGGCACCCCGGCTGCACGCAGGACTTCGCCCGTCTCTTGGCGCGAACTCAGATGCTCTGAAAGTTGACGGTGCGGGTCAACCAGGCCACCGAGATAGATAATCCGCTGCACGCCCGCATTTTTCGCCGCCTTGCCGAAGTTGCCGGCTGCGGTCAGGTCGCGCTGGTAGAAATTGGCACTGCTTTTCATGCTGTGAATCAGGTAGTACGCCACGTCAACCCCTTGCAGGGCCGCCGCCAATGTGTCGGCCTTGAGCACATCACCTTGTACAATTTCCACCTGATCAACCCAGGGGCGACCGAGCAGGCGCGCCGGATCGCGGGCCAGACAACGCACGCGATAGCCCGCCTCTAGCAAGCGCGGCACAAGCCGGCCACCTACGTAACCAGTGGTCCCGGTAATTAAGATTAATTTAGCCTCAGGTGTACTCATTGAGCCCTCCTCACTTCATTTGTTGGTTAGATCTGCCCGTATGAAATCGGGTCTACAATCACAAGATAAAACTAAAACGAACGTTTGTCTGTAGTTTGTGCAGGTTTTGTTGAGAATCCATAACAAGTATATAGAGAAGGTGAAGGCGAGAAAAGGGTGTATTCCAAATTTTGGGTGCAAATAAAATTTGGCCGCTAACAGTAGCAAGTCGTCTCAGTGACTGAGATTCTTAGTCGCTGAGGTGACTTGCTACTGTCAGAAGCGGGATTCATCCCCGCGAGAAAATTATGCTACTATACTCAACCATATTTGAAGGTCTTATAAGGGTGGATAGGAAAGGAAAATCAGCATGCAGCTTCAGGGTATGATGCTCCTCTACGCCTATAACGCATGGGCAATGCAGCGAATTCTAGCGGCGACCGCGCAAGTAAGTTTAGCTCAATTTCTAGCCCCATCGGCCCATAGCTATGGCGGTTTGCGCGATATATTAGTTCATCTGCTCGACACCGAGGTTGGTTGGCGCATGTTGTGTCAACAAGGGGCGAAGGCTTCAGAATTGGCGGCCATAGACTTTCCAATGCCTGCGCTGTTGGCGCAACGTTGGCGTGACGAAGAAGCCGCGATGCGCGCTTATTTGGCTACACTCCATGATGCCGATCTGGTGGGCCTCATCCGGTATACAACCGGTGAAGGCGAACGGCGCGAACGAGTACTTTGGCATTGCTTGTTGCACGTGGTGAATCACGGAACCCAACATCGGAGCGAAGCCGCAATTCTGCTTAGCGCGTATGCGCAATCACCAGGTGACCTGGATTTTACTGTGTTCTTGAATGAACAACGCTGAGCGTAACGTGCCGGGGACGGCACGTTCGACCTAAAGATCCGAGCCATTAATTTACATGCACCTTGGTCAATTCGATTTGGTTCCCTTGCGCTTGCCCATCCGCAGTGTGGACTGCCAGCCGCTGATCGCCCGTATACATGCCGACTAAGATGGTATAATCGCCGCTAAGCGCATTCGGTTCGATCGGCACGGTGTAGCGATCCGCAATCATGTCACCCGGCAGCCAGAACGTGGTTGGGTCTGCACCGCAATTGGGTTGCCCATCGCGTTGACCAGCCTTGTGGGCGTCCTTCAGATCAATGATCTGGACAAAGACCAAATAATTTTTTGCCATCGATTGAGTGGCCTGCCAATATAAGGTCAAAGGCAGGGTTTCACCAGGCTTTACTGTTGTTTTGTCCAGATTGTACCCTTTAAGCCAGATCGCATCGCCCAGGCGCAGGTTAAGCGGGTGTTGAATGGTCGGATTGCTGACGGGGCCATTCACGGCCAGGTTTGGACTAGCCAGCGCCTGATCAAAGTGCTCGGCGTAGAGCTCAAGCGGAAATTGCTGCGCCTTGAGGCCAGTTTTGCCCTTTCTGTAGATTTCCAAGCCGGGCTGTCCTTGTACCAGTCAAACTGGCGCAGAAATGATACGCAACGCATTTTTTGGCTGTTTGACAAATTATTTTTTACAAGTAGAATCCATTTAGTTATCACAGAAACAGCGCGTTGCCGTGCTGGCAGCGAAGCTGTAGGCCATGTTGTCCGGTTGCTCCCTGGCCCCATGCCTAATTTCGCCCTACGCTCTGCCCATGCCTGGTTTTGTTTAGGCATGATTGTCAATCTACTCGTGTGTCAATTTACCTACCGTAAGGAGGAGGTGTAGCCATGCAATGCAAGGTATTCAGCCGAAGAATCTTTCTAAAGTCGGCGACGATCTCGATCACGGGCGTCGCCTTAGCGGCTTGTGCCGCGCCCAGTGCACCACAAGCAGGCGGACAAGGCGCGGCGCCGGCCAATGCACCCATCGAACTGGTGCATGTTGACCGCAATGTGCCCCAGGATATCGAGTTCCGCAAAGAATTGGCGAAACGCTTTACCGAGAAGAACCCGAACATCACGATTAAGGTCGATGTGATGCCCGATGACTACCAGGCGACGTTGATCACGCGCATCGCCTCGGGCACGGCGGGTGATTGTTTCCGCTATGGCACGCATTACGGCATGGCGAACTGGGCGCTGCGCGGCATTCTGTATCCGCTCGATGATTTTGTGGCTAAAGATGGCTACGATCTCTCCGTTTACTTCAAGGGCGCCATGGATGCCTGCAAAGTGGAAGGCAAGGTTTATGCATTGCCAGTCAATGGACATCCGGGCTGGTCGGCGATCTATTATCAGCCAGAATTGTTCAAAGCAGCCGGCGTGGACGAGCCAACCGACAAGTGGACCTATGATGATATGACCGAGGCGGCCCGAAAATTGACCAAAGGCAGTGGTGATCAGAAAGATCAATATGGCCTATGGGTTGCGGGTTACTACGAAGCGAGCCTGACACCGATGGATGCGTTTGGCGGCTGGCCAATGGATGAGACCGGCACCAAAGCCAAGTACGATGACGAAAAGACCATCGCCGGCATTCGTTGGATCCACGACGTGATGCAGAAAGACAAAGTTGCGCTACCAAATCCCGCCTTTGATACCCGTGCCCAATTGTGGTCGTCCGGTAAAGTCGCGATGGTGCTTTCGGGCATCTGGGAAGGTTCCTATTTGGGCGACGTTACGCCGAAGGACAAAACAATGAAGGTCGCCACGGGTCCGCTTGGCCCATCCGGCCACCGCGGCGGCTTTATGGGCGCGAATATCTTCCCGATTCTCCAGAATAGCAAGCACCCCTATGAAACCTGGCTGTGGCAAAAGTTCCTTTGCAGCAAGGAAGTTGGCGTAGAAAATGTCAAGCGCATTGGTGAACCAGGGCTGCGCACGGACGTGTGGGAAGACCCAATCTTGCTGAACGATCCCAAGGTTAAGCCGCACTACGAATTGCTCAAAACGGTTAAACCGATGCCGGTGCCAGCCAATGGACGTTTGTCCGAGATTGCTGACCCAGTGCAGCAACTCTATTCGGGCATCTGGTTGGGCAACACCAGTGTCGAAGATGGCTGTGCGCAAATCCAGACCAAGTTGCAAGCAATTCTGGATCAGCCAAAGCCGGGCGCGTAGTGGTGAAACAGGAGATTAACTAGTCTTAGGCCAATCCTAATCAATTAGGTTACAGGCTGGGTCGCTTTCAAAATTGCCAGTGCGCCCAGAGGGCACCCGCCTGACCGGACGTTCGGCGGTCTTCGGCAAGCTCAGACCCCGACCGGGCCATGAGCTTGTCGAACGGCAGTCGAGCCGTGGAGCCCTTTCCTCCTGTCAGGTCTCGATCCCTCGATCATGATTGATGTCGAATCGCCTAATCTCTCCTTTTTACCTGGGAGCAATCCAAGCATGCAACAATCACACTCCACCCCACTGATCCCTGCGAGCCTGCCACGGGCCACGCTGCAAAAGCGCAAACAGGGTCGAGTCGCGCTGATTGAGGAATTCTGGGGTTATATTTTTATCATGCCGTGGCTGCTGGGCTTTTTGATCTTCACGCTCGGCCCGATGATCATTTCGCTCTATTGGAGCTTTACCAAATACGAATTCCCACTGCCACCAAAATGGATCGGGCTTCAGAATTATACAAGCGCCTTTGTCAAGGATGAACTTTTTCCAAAAGCGCTGTGGAACACAACCTATTATGTGATCTTCTCGGTGCCGCTGGGCCTGGCTGCGTCGCTCTGTCTGGCGCTGCTCTTAGACCGCAAAATCGCTGGTCGCGCCATTTGGCGCACGATTTACTATATCCCCTCGATTACGCCAATCGTCGTGTCGGCTTTTCTCTTTGGCTATTTATTCCAGCCGCAGTATGGCCTGATTAACAGTTTGCTGGCCACGTTTCATATACAAGGGCCAGGGTGGTTTAATTCCATTACCTGGGTGAAACCGACGCTCATTTTGCTGGCCTTATGGGGGGCGGGCGGCCCCACCATGATCATCTTTCTGGCCGGTTTACAGAATATTCCTGCCGAATTGTACGAAGCCGCCGAGGTTGATGGCGCAGGCCGCCTGCGTAAGTTTTGGAGTATTACCTTGCCAATGCTCAGCCCGACGATCTTTTTTAATCTGGTGACAGGGATCATCGCCGCCTTTAAAATCTTCACCGCTGCCTATGTGGCCACTGCGGGCGGCCCGGCCTACGCCAGCTACTTTTACGTGCTGCATCTGTTCAACACCTTCTTTAAAGACCTGAACATGGGCTATGCCTCGGCGCTGGCGTGGCTCTTGTTTGTGATCATCATGCTCTTCACGTTGATCCAGTTGCGCTTTGCCCGGCGTTGGGTCTATTACGAATCCGAGACGGCCAGCTTTTAGTTAACGAACGACGAACGACAGTTCTTTCTGAGGGAACATCGATGGCTGCTATATCACAAGTGGGACAGGCGCCGCGCAAGGCGAAAAGCAAGCAGATCAGCTTATTCGCGATTGCGGCGACCGCGCTGACAGTTTTGCTCGCGCTGTTGTTTTTCTTTCCTTTGTACTGGGCGATTGTGGGTTCTTTAAAGCGACCGAATGAGCTACAGGTCATTCCACCGCTCTTATTTCCACCCCAGCCGCAATGGGGTAATTTTGTCGAGGTGAACAAGGTCATCCCCTTTTATCGCTATCTCTGGAATACCTTGGTCATTACCGTCTTAGGCTCAATTGGCGGCGTGATCTCGTCCTCACTCGTCGGCTATGGGTTTTCGTCGTTTCGCTTTCGTGGGCGCACCTTCCTGTTTATTATCCTGCTGGCGACGATGGTTTTGCCGAGTGAAGTCACGTTGATTCCCACGTATATCCTCTTCATCAACATTCTGGGTTGGGGCAATACGATCAACCCGCTGGTGATCCCGGCCTACTTTGGCGGCGGCGCATTTTCGATCTTTCTCTTTCGTCAATTCTTTGCCAGCATCCCCAAAGACCTGAACGATGCGGCCAAAATTGATGGCTGTGGGCCTTTCCGCTATTACCTACGGATTTTGATCCCACTCTCCATGCCCGTGATCATCACCCTTTCGATTCTCTGGTTTCAGTATTATTGGAACGATTTGATTGGGCCATTGATCTACCTAACTGACCAGGACAAAGCGACGATTACCACCGGCTTGCTGGCGTTGCGCAGCACGTTGGGCGGCTCGTTCAGTCGCCGCGGGCAGGCGATGGACCATTTGCTCATGGCTGGTTCGCTGATTGGCATGTTGCCCTCGATCCTGATCTTCTTCGCGCTGCAACGTTATTTTATCCGCGGCGTGATCATGACAGGTATCAAGGGCTGATGCAAAAGCTCACGCAAAGCCGCGAAGAAAAATAAAGGAGTAACTGTTCAAGCGTAGTGATGGGTAGGGAGACAGGGAAACACGGATACACGGGCATATTTCCTATCTCCCTGTCTCCCTATCAACGTGGCCCGATCTTTGGCATCCATCACACCGAGCTTGGCGCGTTTTAGCCAGATGGCTTCGAGTTCTCCTGTGTTCATGGCTGATTTCCTTTGTAATAGGCGAACCACGTAAGGTAAATGATACGGTAGGGGAGCCCAGGGGGCTCCCGGGTTGGCGGCGCACCCAGCCATGAGTAACCCGCAAGCGACCTTCGCCGCCGATTGCGTGCGCGTCTTTACTGTAGCAAACAGGTTATCCAAATAATTCGCTATGACTGCCAACTCTCAATAGGTACAATTCCAACTCGCTTTCAATCACTTGGTAGATGAGCAGCAGATCAGTTCTTACATGGCATTCGCTGAAGCCATCATAGTCGCCTACGAGCCTATGATTTTCGTATCTTTCCGGCAATTTCTCACCTAGCGATAATATCCTGATTGTTTCATCCAGGGCAGCGAGTAGACGATGATTACCGCGTAGTCGTTTTACGTCCTTCTTAAAGCGTGCTGATGTCGTTATAGTCAGCACTTTTATTCCTCGTCCGGCTCATCTAAAATTGCCTGCAGACCGGTGAAACTGTGGCGTATGCCGGCATTAAATTCGGCTAATGCTTCATCCGTCGTCGCATTTGGACGCTTGGCCGTAGGCACAAAGGGCAACCCACCCGTATTGGCTACTTGCTGAAGGAAAATGCGAATCGCATCGCCCATGCTCAATCCAATCGCATCGAGTACACGTTCGGCCTTCTCCTTCACTTCCGGCTTTATTCTTGATTGTACAACAACAGTCGTCATAAATTCATCTCATGTGTATGTATTATACATTTATTTGAAACTATTATACACATACACGATTTAGTGTCAATCCCCAATCTATGCGTGGGTGGATTTCTGGCTTAGGGCGCGTTGCGGGCACCACGCGCGTGCATTGCACGCAGGTCTACCCTCAACCGGCAATGCACCCTCTATGCGTTTGCGTCCAATAGATTATTCTGGGCGAACTTCACTCATCAAACCCAATGTATTGCCCTCTGGGTCGTAGAAAAAGACCATCCACAGATCGTGGTCGGGCATTTTGGCGATCAAATGGGGTGCATCGATAAAGTTTACGTTGTGGGTGCGCAGTATCGTATAAGCGTGCTGGATGTCTGGCACTTTGTCATAAAGGATGGAGCCAGGGTGATCCAGTTCGGGCTTTTCTGGCTGGCTCAGCAGCAAACGTACTTCGCCGCATTGGAAGAAGGCCAAACCTGGTACATTAAAAAGCAAAGGTAAGGCCAAGACATCGCGGTAAAAAGCGATGGCGCGCGCCAAGTCGTGGACATTGATGCCAATTTGGCCGATCTGCGTAATGTCGATATTCGTGCTAACGGACATGTTATGTTCTCCCTTCTACTATTGAGACATTCAAACTCGATGCTTGCCGCGAGAATCCAGCTGCGCCAAGCGTTACTCTACGCCCAGTATAGCGAAGGTTGCGCCGGTTTGCTTCTTCAAAATCACCTTTTTGCGCTTCGATAATGCGCAATCACCTTTTTGCGCTTCGATAATGGGCTGGCGAATGGCCAGTGTGGCGGCGAAACAGCCAACTGAATGAGCCTACACTTTCAAAACCGACGGCGTAACAGATCTCCGTGATCGACTGATCGGTGGTGAGTAGGCGCTTTTGGGCTTGGCGTAAACGTTGCGCGGTGAGGTATTGATGGGGCGTTTGCCGAAAAAGTTGTTTGAAAGTACGTAGGAAATGCGTGGGCGATAGACAGGCAACGCGGGCTATCTCATCCAACGTAATGGGTTGATGGTACGTTGCAGCTATATAATCACGTGCGTTGTGGAGGCGGCGATACAGTTCTTCGCGCGTCGCCACGCGTAACGCAGGCAAAGCTTCTATACTGAGCAAGGCCATAGATGATAAAGATTTCTACCACTTTCTCACTGGTCACAGTTATCATTTATGCCCTTCACGAGTATATCTCGTTGTAGGTGGCGCGATGAACGGCCAACAACTGTTGCATAATCGTATGCAATTGTTCTTGCACCCAACCCCGCTCGGTTTGGCGAGTCGCAAACCAATCGCGCAACTGGAACAACCGCGGCGACAAGATGGCATCATGGGTGTAAGTTCTTTCAAAGAAATTCAGCGGTGTCGGCGTGGCAAGCGTTGGATTGTCCAACAAAACCGCGGGCGGCGCGCTGACGCTATAATAAACTTCTTCGGCAAAGCCCGGTGCAAAGAAAAGGCAAAATGATTCGAGCGGCGTGGGCGAATCAACCGTGATCGTATACGGTTGACCGTGATTTAAGATCAGATAGTGGCTATCATCGACCAGATAACGCTGCTGGCCCACCGCATAATAAGCCTGCCCCTGCCCAAATGTTTTGATCGACAACACGCCCACACCCGACCAAGTATGCTGGCGGCTGCATGCGTATAAAATCTCATTCGTCGGCATGCTCACCTTCAACGTGAGCCGTCAGCAGCATTTGAGTGGCTGCTTCCACTGACGCCATGCGCCCGGTGGCGACGAGCGCCAAGGCTAACAGGCCCAACAACGTATCCTCCGTGGAAGCACAGAGTCGGTAATCAACCTGAAATTTACGCTGGATGATCGTGCGCAACCCGCCAATCTTCTGCGCCAAGCCGCCGGAGAAGACAAGCTGTCGCCAGTTGGCTTCCGGTGAAATCCGTAACGCACTGCTGGCATAGTTATCTGCCATATTTTGAAACGCCGCGCGGAACAGATGGCCGATACTCAAATTACCTTCCCGAATGTGCGTGATATGGCCCTGTTTGCCACCCGCGCTGTCAAAAAATGCCAGATTTACCTTCAAATCCGTTTCGTCAAGCGCACTAGCCGCCTCGCTAATATAGCGCCAAGGATCAGTCAGGGGAATATCCTGCGCCCGCGCCAATTCAGTCAGCAAGTTGACGAGATGATTGAGCGCACGACCCGCTGGTACGCCGGTAATCGTATTGAGGAAGCGGCCAAAAAATGGGCGCGTTTGGTAGTCACCCAAAAGTAGTTGCGCGGTGAGCAGGCTAACCTGCGAGCCGGTTGAAATATTGAGCGAAAGTTCGTCGTCGCCCAAAAACGCGCCCACCAGCGCACATTGATGATCACCCACCGGTGTGTACATGGGCAAA
>JBBREZ010000167.1:0-12636 GCA_038225095.1 Caldilineales bacterium | reverse complement strand
GACGACGGGAAACCGGGCATCAGCATCGCATAGGCGGGCATCGATTTGATTTCGCCATAGACATTCTTGACAATCGATTCACGGTCCACCGCATGCGCAAAGGCCTTGCGGACGTTGAGATCATTGAAGGGCGGGTTAAAGGTGTCAAAGAGCAGATAATCGGTGCGGAAGTCGCCGAAGCCGCGCAAATAATTCTTGCTCAGCACAGGGTCCTTCTGAATGATATCGAAGTCGGCTGGTGTGAGGGTCTCATAGCCAATATCATTAATTTCGCCCTTCTTGAACGACTCAAAAGCCTGCGAGAGATCCATAAAAATCCCGACATAGCTCTTAAGACGCGGCTGGCGGAAGCATTTGTATTTCTCATTGGCGACCAGCACAATTTTCTTGCCAGGTTCAAGCGATTCTAGCTTGAAGGGGCCTGCGGAGACCGATGTTTTCGGATCGTTATTGTAGAAGGGGCCATACGTTTCCAACGCCTTTTTCTGCATCAGGAAGGAGAATTTCATCATGCCAGGCAGCGGCGGGAAGGGCTTCGTGGTGACAATCTGCAAGCTCAGATCATCCGGGGCGGTGATACCCAGCGTGGTGGATGGCACTTCACCAGCGACAATCTCATCCCAGTTCTTGATCACACCGGCGTAGAACCAGGTAAAATCCCAAGCATGCTTCGGGTCAGCTTCATATTGATAGGTGGCGACCCAGTCATGCGCCGTTACGGGCGTGCCGTCGGACCACATTAAGCCCGGCTTAATGTGAAAAGTCCAGGTTACACCGTCAGCCGCAACTTCCCACTTCTCAGCAGAAGCTGGCTTGACATTAAAGTCCTTGTCCAAGTCGATCAGAGTATCCTGAAAGAGGTCAGAGAGGCAGTAACGGGTGTAGACCGATACGGCGAAATCCATCGTGGTCATATTGGCGGTATTGCTACAGCCAGTTGTATAGACTTGCTCGTCATACGGAGCGGCGTCATCGGGCAATTTTGTGCCGAAGACGGTCTTCATCGCGTCGCCAGAAGCCGCGGCAGTTGTGGTATCGGTTACCACGGTCGTTGCGGTAGTTGCCGCGGCAGCCGGGGCGGCGGGGGCTGTTCCTGGCGCGGGGCAGGCGGCCAGCAAGAGCGAAAGCACCATTAACAGAGAGATGATCGAGACTGGGGCACTGCGAAACTTATTCAAATGAGCCTCCTGTGGTCAACACAATTGAGTAGAATTTTGGGTAAATAAAATCTAAAATAATGAGCGGGGCATAGGGTAGATAGGATATAGCAAAATAGGCGACGCTTATCTCCTTTCAGGCGAATAAAACTATAGTTGATCCTTGCGGCAGTACAACATATGGAGTGCCGCAAGGCCTAGGACCGACATCATTTGCACCTGTATTTGTGACCAAATTGTATCGGTGCTTGTAAGCAAGCCAAGCATTTTTAATCAAAAATATCTTTGTCACAGAATACAAGCATCGATGAGGAGATCAAGCTGGTAGATGTGACGACTCCCAGCACTAAAGTGACTGGGCTTCTATGGTCTTGCAACCAATGCAGTGTCGCCCCACTGCATTTATTTACGGGCTAGGCAGAACATTTTACGCCACACGCCATTGACGTTAGGTGTAGCAACCCCACTGAATGTTCACTTGTGCCGTGCCAATGCTGATTAAAGGATAGCACATTCGTTTATTTTTGGCAAGCGCCTTTGGGCGTTGGGGTGTAGCTCAGGTTGGGGGCAGGCAGCGTGCATTGCCCTGGTCATCACGTGCGTGGATAATCCAACGCAGCCTGACCAGGGCAATGCACGCAGTTGGTCGCACCCCCAACCTGAACTGCGCCCTTAGGCGTTAGGGCCGAAGCCGCAAATTTCTCTAAATCCCCGCTATGTACGCAATTCTGGCTCCACATTTCCCACAGACGCGCGGCATTCAATGACGTTAGCCCGTCCTGCGTGGGCTAACCTATCCAGCATTTTCCTCGTGCACCCATTCGTGATGAACAGCCGAAAATCGATCTGTAAGCACTTTGTAACACCTTGTTTCTGCAAAACTACTTATCATAAAGGCGCATCAATCGCACGATCCACTGGCAATGCGCACAAAAACGGTGGATTGACGAACAGCCAGGGCCAGCAGAAATCCAGTTTCCACAGGGTTAAGAGGACATGCAAAGTAGTCTATCGCAGGGCAATTCAGAAACAAAGCCGGCGATCAATCGTTTGCCAGCGCCATCATCTGTGTCAACCGCACCAACAACCGGCGGGCTGCGGCTCTACATCAGCCGCCAAGCCAGTGGCCTAGGTCGCTACTGTCTGGAACAACTGGTCTTTGCGCTAATTGGCTGGGTGCCAACGGTGATTGGCATTGGTCTGCGCGCGCTGCTGTACCAATTGATCATGCGACTGGATGGCGTCGTCGCCATCGAAAACGGTGTGCGGTTGCGGTTTGCCGACCAAATTCACCTGGGCCGCAATGTCTACCTGGATCATGGGGTCTATTTACACGCCTGCCCACAAGGGATTGCGATTGGCGACAACAGTTTTGTCATGCATGGCGCCGTGCTGCATGTGTATAACTTTCGGCAGATGCCCCACGCCTTTATCCGGATTGGCGCCAACAGCCTGATCGGTGAACTCAACGTCTTGCGCGGCCAGGGCGGCATCACGATTGGTGATCGGGTTTATACAGCGCCGCTGGTGCAAATGCTGGCTGTGAATCACGTTTACCAAGACCCCACTCGCCCGATGGTCGAACAAGGCATCACGGCAGAAGGGATTATTGTCGAAGATGATGTCTGGATCGGCGCCGGCGCGATTATTACCGACGGCGTGAGAATTGGCAAAGGGGCTGTCGTCGCCGCCGGTGCGGTTGTGACCAAAGATGTACCACCCCATACCGTTGTCGGCGGGGTGCCGGCGCGGGTGATTAAAGCGATTGATGGGACAGAACATCAGCAAACAGATAAGCAAGTTTATTTTTAATAGCCAAAGTAAAACAGTAGATCAGTAAGACAGGAATGACTGTCCCACTGACTGTTGATCGCTAACGATAATAAGGGCAGAGGCAAATGAGGAGCAAGTTACCATGACCACACTTTCCGTGATTATCCCGGCTTATAACGAAGAAGATGGGATTCAAGAAATTATGGAGCGTGTTTTATCCATCCGCACGCAACTGCGCGACGTGGGTGTTGATGCGCTAGAGTTGATCGTCGTCGATGATGGCTCGAAGGACCGCACACCAGAATTAGTCATGGCGCAACAGGACGTGCATCTGATTCGCCACGCCAAAAATGGCGGCTATGGCGCCGCGCTGAAGACCGGTTTTGCGGCGGCGCAAGGGGAATGGATTGGTTTCTTAGATGCCGACGGCACCTATCCTCCCGAATATTATCCGCAACTTTATCAAGCGGCTTGCGCACAAAAAGCCGATATTGTGATTGGATCGCGCATGGCTGGGGCAAAAAGCGAGATGCCGCCGGTGCGTCGCCTGGGCAACTTGATCTTTGCTAGATTGGTCAGTTTGATCAGCGCCCGTCAGATTACCGATTCGGCGAGCGGGATGCGGATTTTCAAAAAATCAATTTTGGCTAACCTTTACCCATTGCCGGATGGTCTGAATCTGACGCCGGTGATGAGCACACGGGCGCTCCACGAACAACTAACGATGGTGGAAGTGGCGATCCCGTATAGCGAACGCGTGGGTCGCTCTAAACTGAGCGTGGTCAAGGATGGCATGCGCTTTGCCCAGTCGATTGTCTGGACCGCGCTGACGTACAATCCGGTTCGCCCGCTTGGTTTGATTGGCTTGGTCGCGCTGATCATTGCCGCCGCAGTGGGGCTCGGCCTCGTCTTTATGCGCGCGCAAGGCATCGATTCCGTTGGCCCGGTGGGCGCCTTTACGCTCTTTGCCGCCTTGGTGCTGGCGGTGGCGGGCGTCAGCATATTGACGTTGGGCATGAGTTTCAACTATTTCGTCGCCTTGTTTCACAAATCACCCATTCGCCAAGGTATATTGGGACGCCCGCTCTTCAACCAAAGCATGGCGCGCCACTTCGGCTGGGGCGGCTTGCTCACCTTTGGCTGCGGCGTGTTGCTGGGCGCGGTGAGTTTAAGCCTGGGCATCGCTGGCTGGCCGGTCGCTCGCCTCTGGCTCTATTACATGACCAGCGCTTGCCTGGCCCTCGTGGGCATTCAATTGACCATCGCCTGGGTTCAAATGCAAGTGCTCGATTCTTTACGCATTCGGGATGCGCTAGTCACCGAAGATTTGCAGGGCAAGGACCACATGCCGGCCAGCAGCGCAGAATTCAAGATCAAAATGATGCAGCCACAAGCGTAGGACACCTCCACCCTAACCCTCCCCTAGGAAGGGTGGGGACTGAATCAGGGACAGATGAAATATCTCGTTCTATCCCGTGACAGGCTCCCTCTCAGCAGGAGAGGGCGGGGGGAGAGGTCATCCTCTGCGTCAAATATAAAAATGTCGTACTGTTGATGAAAGCAATCGTTAGCACTTCCTCAAAGGGAAATGAGTCAATTATGCAAGAGATCACACCGCAAAGCACTGAAAGTGAAAAAGCCATTAACATCGAATTATCGGCTGATATTCGTGACAATCTGGGGACACGGCGCATTCCGCCGCTGCGTTCGTCTAATTTCCCCGATGCTGGGGCCGCCGTTCAAACCTTAACATCGTCCACGCGTCCAATGGGCAATGTGGATATTATGCTCGTCAACCCACCGACGGCGGACGGTGCGATTTGGATTCGCAGCCAACATCGCGTGGGCCGGCGCAGCCGCGAAAACATGATCTGGCCGCAGGTCAGCCTGGCGCAATTAGCTGCGATCCTTTCACCGGAATACACGGTAGAAATTGTGGATGCGGTCGCCATGCGCATGGGGTGGCCGGAGTTTGAAAAAATCTTAGAGGAAAAGCGGCCTAAGTATTATCTAACCCAAGTCACCGCGCCCACCCTGCGCAATGACATGTATGGCGTGTTTCTTGCCAAATGTCTGGGCGCGAAGACAATGGCGTTTGGCACCCATGTGACCCCAATGACGCTAGAGAGCATGCGCCCATTCCCTGCGCTCGACTTTATTTTGCGCGGCGAACCCGAAATGACCCTGCGCGAGTTGCTCGACAAATTAGAAGACAAGACGCCCAGCAACCCAAAAGTCATCAAGATGCTGGCGGAGACGAGTAAGACACAAATTAAGCGCATGGGCAGCAAAGAGATCGTCGATGCGTTTACAGAATCAACCGATGGATCGCCCTATGCCTCGATTCTGGGGCTTGCCTGGCGCAAAGGCGAAGAAATTATGATCAACCCGGATCGGCCTTTTATTCCGAACTTGGATGATTTGCCCATGCCCAAGCATGAGCTATTGCCGCTCGACAAACAGCGCATGCCAATGATCAAGGGTCCCTTCACCTTTATTGTCACCAGCCGCGGGTGCCCGGCCGGCTGCAAATATTGCATCAAACATGTTACCTACCAAAACAGTGTGCGTGTCCGTTCGGCGGAAAATATTGTGGCCGAACTGGAATACCTGGTCTCGCTCGGCATCCATAACATTCACATGTACGCCGACCTTTTCACGGTCAATCGCGAGCACGTCATCAATCTCTGCAACCTGATCATCGAACGCCAATTGAACATTGCCTGGATGTGCAACAGCCGGGTCGATTATGTGGACGAAGAGATGCTGCAGTTGATGGGCAAGGCCGGTTGCTGGATGATCTCGTGGGGGATTGAGAGCGCCAACGAACAAATTCTCAAGCGGGCGCGCAAGGGGTACAAAAAAGAGCAGGCGTTTAAGGCCCTAAAGTGGTCCAAAGCGGCTGGCATCATGAACTGGGGCTACTTCATTATTGGTCTGCCCGGTGAGACTGAAGAGTCGATCCGCGAGACGATCGATTATGCGAAGCAGTTGCCACTAGACATTGCGCTCTTCCATATCGCAGCACCCTATCCAGGCACACCCTTCTTTTACGAAGTGGTGGAAAACAACTGGTTCCGCCCCGGCACCAAATGGGAAGAAGTGGATATGGACAAATCCACTGTGCTCGATTATGGGAATATAACCGCCGAGCGCCTGGGATATTGGCAAAAACGCGCCACGCGTGAATGGTCGCTCCGACCAGCTCCTATGCTGACTTTCCTCAAGGGTTTGAACACCTGGGAAGGCACAAAGAGCGCAATCAATGTCGGCTGGCAGATGTTGCAGTTCGCGAAAGGCTAGACGGATTGTAAAGCGAGCCGCCGTTTGGGGAACAAGTAGAGTGCGTTGCACTGGTCAGGCCAAGTTGGATTGCCCAATCAGGTGATGACCCGTGCGATGCACTCGGGGCTCGCCTTACCGTCTCAGCCCTATAGCAAGCTCAATCACACTCGAAACCAGGGATTTTGCGCAGCGTATGCTACACTCTGGCTCTAACAATTCCTGGTTTCATGTGATTTCAGAAGGCAAATTAATCGCGATGGAAAAGCAACTTATGCAATATTGGTGGCTGATCGCCCTGTCGATCTCTTCGGGCGTCGCCGGTCAAACAATGATCAAACTGGGCGTCACGCGTCCCAGTGCCGTTAGTGAGTCAGCCAATCTCGTTGGCCTGATTCTAATGATTTTGCAGTCACCGCTGATCCTGGGTGGGCTAGTCTTATATGGCGTCGGTGCTTTAGCGTGGATTGCGGTGCTGGCGCGTATGGATCTCAGTTATGCCTATCCTTTTCTGGCGCTCAATTTCGTCTTGATCACGCTTATTTCACGCGTGGCATTGGGCGAAACGATTCCAACCTCACGCTGGATTGGGATCGCCGTTATCTGTCTCGGTATTGTTCTGATTGCTCGTGCTGGCCAACCAGAGTAAGATTGCCATGAATTTCCGCCACACCTTACGCCTGCTGATGTTGACGATCGTGCTCTTGTTGCCAATTTTTGGCAATAGTATGCCCGCAGTTGCGCAATCAAGTGTACGGTGGTCGCACCAACAGCGTATCCCAGGCTATTTTGACAGGACGCACCCCCCTTATTTGGTAGCTGACCAAAACCATACGGTGCATGCCTTTGTTTCTCAACGCTTTGGAGAAGGGGCGGGTAGTGAAGTCGTCATCACCTACAATCGCTGGACGCTAGCAGGCGGGTGGACAAAGCCGGTTGACATCTTGATTTCACCGCTCTATGAAGCGCGCATTATGGGCGTCTTTCTCGACAAAACGGGCATTATGCATCTGCTCTTCTTTGGTGGCAATGACAATGGCGCTAACATGTATTACGCCAGAGCAGCAGCCGTTGATGCGGATAAAGCGCCAGCCTGGTCAACGCCTGTGCCCATCGCCGACAGCGCAATCACACCGAGCATTGCCGCCTTGGCCGGCGACGACAAAGGGAACCTCGTGGTTGTCTATAGCGGCAATTTAGGCGAAGGCAATAGTTTGTATGGCGTTTATTCCGATGACAATGGCGCAACTTGGAGCAATCCAAGCCGGATGTGGTCGACTTATAGCACTGAATTCTGGCCGAGTGATCTGCAAATGAGCTTCGGCGCGTCCGGGCAATTGCACGCGGTCTGGAACTATGTTGATAAACTGGGGCGCAATGTAACCGGTTACTATGCTGAGCTGGCCGCTGTCGCAACGATGCAATGGAGCGATCCGGTTGAACTGGACAAATCAGTTGGGCTTGGCATTGCGGCGCCATCCGTGTTTGAATATCACGGTGAAGTCTACGTTTTTTACAACAATGGTGTAGGGCAAGAAGTAACCCCTGTGTTGTGGGTGCGGCGTACCAGCGACCATGGAAAAACCTGGTCCAATCCGCTACGGCCTTTTCCTAGCCATATCGGGCGTAATGGCCCAGCGTCGGTGGTGGTCGATAGCAACGATGTCATGCATCTATTTTTCGGACAGCGGACGCATGACGGAAAAACCGACATTCACGGGATGTGGCACAGCACGTTACGCAATGGTAGTTGGACAACTTTGCAGCCGGTTGTTTCCGGTCCGCTCGTGCAAGGCGCGGATGATAAAGCCTTTGACCCTGGCGATGCACGCGCCGTGGTGAGCCAAGGCAATGTATTATTAGTCACCTGGGCGACCGACCCCGGCAACGGCGCCAACGGCGTCTGGTTTTCCTATGCTCAGGTGGATACGCCAGAATTAGCAGCCGCAACGCTGTCGGTTCCCGCTGCGCTTTTTACACCGATCCCCGTTGCGACCCCAACCAGTGCGCTAGAACCTACGGCGATTGCTTTACCGACCAGTGTGACAGTTACTTTTGATCGCAATCGCCCTACGGCGGCGAAACTGGCAAGTAACGCCGCCGTCCCTTTATTCGCAGGACTATTGCCCGTGCTTATGCTCCTCGCCGGCATCTTCGTCGTCACTAAAGTGCGGCGCACCCGCCTGCATTAGCGCATTTGAAGTCAAATTTTTGAGGGGTAGAAAATGCAACAACCGAACGTTAAAGAACGGATTCGTCAGTTTATCACTACAAATTTTCCGCTGGCGCACCAACAGGCCAACAGCACGGATGAAGATTCTTTGTTTAGCAGTGGGATTGTCGATTCGTTGGGTGTACTCGATTTAGTTACCTTTATTGAAGACGAATTTGGTGTGATCGTGGCCGACGAAGATCTGTTAGCCGAAAATTTCGAGACGGTTGACCGGATGGAAAGTTTCGTCCAGGCCAAGCAAGCCCAGAAAATACTGGTGTAAGTTCGGAGCCTCACCCTTGCCTTTACCGTCTACTGGTAGGAAAATATGGATTTTCTAGTTCATCATATGCTTCACACAAGCGCGCGGCGCTTGTCAGACAAAGAAGCGCTTGTACATGGCAGTCAACGTTTAACGTATGCGGAAGTTGCGCGGCAAGCAGTAGGGCTGGCAACCGGTTTGCGTCAACTTGGTTTACAGCCGGAAGATCGCGTCGGTATCTGGCTGGGGCCGTCGGTGCCGCAAGTATTGGCGATTTTCGGGGTGGCCCAAGCTGGTGGCGCGTTCGTGCCGATCAACGATGCGCTTTTCCCCAACCAAGTGGCGCACATTACCAGCGATTGTCGCATGAAAGGATTGATCGTCGATCAGGCTAAACTGACGAGTATCCTTGATATGATCGACACGACGCCTTCGTTGGAATTTGTGATTGTTGTGAAGAACAGCGCTTTACAGGCGGCGCCATTACCAACCACGCGCGTGCCAGTTTACTATTTTGAAAATTTATGCACCGCCATTCCGCCCACCACCTGGCAAGATTGGGGCATTGAGAAAAGTCTGGCAGCGATTCTTTACACCTCTGGTTCGACGGGCAAACCCAAAGGCATCATGCTTTCACACGCCAATATCGTGGCCGGCGCATCGATCGTCTCAACCTATCTGGGCATTAGCGAACAAGAGCGCATTTTGGCCGTTTTGCCCTTTAGCTTTGACGCTGGCCTGAATCAGTTAACGACGGCGATGCAACAAGGCGGCACCATTGTCTTGGCCACCTTTGTCTTTGCACGCGAGCTTGTCCAGGTGTTGTTGAAAGAACGCATTACGGGTCTGGCTGGTGTGCCCACCTTGTGGAGTTTGTTGGCACAACCCAATGCGGGTCTCCAGAAAAATCAATTCCCTGCGCTTCGTTATATGACCAATACAGGCGGAGCGATGCCGCAAAATGTGCTGGCAACGCTCCGCCAAAGTTTACCAACGACCAAGATTTTCTTGATGTATGGTTTAACCGAGGCGTTCCGTTCCACCTACTTGCCGCCCGAAGAATTAGATCGCCGGCCGACTTCGATGGGGAGGGCGATCCCGAATACAGAAATTCTCGTGATCAATGAGCAAGGGCAACCATGTCAACCAGATGAAATTGGCGAACTGGTGCATCGCGGCCCAACGGTTTCATTAGGCTATTGGGGCCATCCCGATTTAAATGAACGAGTCTTTCGGGCCCACCCGCTATTGCCCGCCGAACAGGCAAATTTTGAACGCGTTTGTTATTCGGGCGATCTAGTGAAAACCGATGAAGCGGGGTTTCTCTACTTTATTGGTCGGCGTGATACGATGATTAAATCTTCTGGCTACCGGATTAGCCCGACCGAAATCGAGGAGATGCTATTCCAAAGTGGCAAAGTGCGCGGTGCAGCGGTGATTGGTCTACCAGATGGTTTGCTGGGCCAATCGATCAAAGCTTTTGTGACGCCCAAAGAGGGCGAAATTGCGGATCCCACACAGTTAATTGCATTTTGCGCCGAAAGCATGCCACGTTACATGGTGCCAAAATGCATCGAGGTACTTGACGATTTGCCCAAAACCAGCAGCGGCAAGGTGAATTATCCAGCATTGCGGCAGCGTGAAGGCTTGTAAATCGTGAATTGTCAACGATCAATCGTTAATGCTTGTGGCAGCTGATGAACCCTGTCGAGAATTTAGTTAAAACCTACTTTAGTCGTTCGGATAGTGAACTTTGGCTGGGCGAACTGCCGGTCAGTTCACTGGTGGCCGACTATGGCACGCCCCTGTTCGTTTATGATCAAGGTATCTTAGCGCAAAAATTAGCGATTTTGCGGCGCACCTTGCCGCCTGAATTTGCGATCAGTTATTCGATCAAGGCTAATCCGACTCGCGCCATTCTCCAATTTTTTTTAGAGCATGGGTGTGGGCTAGAAATCGCCTCGGGTGGCGAATTGTATCAGGCGCTCAGCGCGGGTTGTCCACCCGCACGGCTGGTCTTTGCTGGTCCTGGCAAGCGTGAAGAAGAATTGCAGTATGCATTAGAAAATGAGATTGGCGAGATCCACGCCGAGTCGCTGCACGAGATCGAGCGGATTGGCGCGATCAGCCGCCGCTTAGGCCGCAAAGCTCGCGTGGCGATTCGGGTTAATCCCAGCGAAATAGCGCAAGGTGGCGCAATGCGGATGGGTGGCAAAGCCGCCCCATTTGGGATTGATGAAGAATGCCTGGAAAGCGCCGTGGCGAAAGTCCTGTCTGAGCCTGCGCTTGAGTTCCGTGGACTTCATCTCTTTGCGGGCACCCAGATCCTCGATCCTACCGTTTTAATTACTCAATACCGGCGGGGGTTGGAAATGGCCCGCCAAGTCTTCCAGCAGTTAGGAAAGCCGCTCGCTACGCTTGATTTTGGCGGCGGGTATGGCATTCCTTATTTTGCGCATGAACAAGCGCTCGACATGGCACAGTTGGGCCAGGCCTTAACCGCGTTGCTAGCCGAATATAAGAATGAACCGGCGCTACGCAACACCCAGTTTATGGTAGAGCCGGGGCGTTTTCTGGTGGGCGAAGCCGGGGTGTACGTGACGCGCGTGATCGATCTTAAAATGTCGCGCGGCAAACAGTTTGCAATTGTGGATGGTGGCATGCATCAGCATCTAGCCGCCTCTGGCAATTTAGGCCAAACGATCAAACGCAACTTCCCCGTGGCAATTTTGAACAAGTTGGACCAGCCGGCCGCCGCCACGCTGGATGTGGTCGGGCCACTTTGCACGCCGCTCGACGTATTGGCGCGGGCCATCGAATTACCACAACCTGAGATTGGCGATCTGATTGGCGTATTTTTATCGGGTGCTTATGCGCGCGCGGCCAGTCCGCTGGGCTTTCTCAGCCACCCAACACCGCCCGAAGTTTTGGTGCAACAGGGACAAGCTCGGCTGATTCGGCGACGCGGTGAATATAAAGATTATGGACAAGACTTGGTATAAATAACCGATCATAATGGGGACCAAGTTAGGCTAGATATGACAATCGACACGACAATTATGAAGCGCTTCGACCGGATCTACACTACCGATCTGGTGTATGTCAGCAACTGCTGGCGGCTGTGCGGCGACGCGCATTGCTGTAGCTTCGCCCGCTACAAAGCTCGGTTTAAATTGATTGCCCGAACCCCCTTTCAAGAATTGCCTTTGCTGCCTGGGGAATACGAATATTTGCAAGGTAAAGGTTGGCTGACCCAGTTTGGCGACCACGATCACAAAGTCATTGAATACGCAGTGGATGATTACATGCTCAAAATCGAATCGATTGTCAGTCGGCGGCCACGCTGTGCCTGCGACCACGACACGCGGCCAGTAATCTGCCGACTGTATCCCTTGTTGCCAGTTTTTGCGCCGGATGGTGCGCTAACCGGCGTCGAAACGATTGGCATTTATGAAGAATTGGAAAAACTGGCTAACCTGGCGCCCGCCTGTCAATTGACCGATATTCCGTTCAGCGAACTGCCGAAGTTTCTCACCATTACCAGTGAAATCGCCAAAGAGCCAACATTTTTATTTTACTTGGAAGCATACCGCCTCACCAAGCAACACGTACAGGAAAAACTAAGCGCAGCCAACCAGCAAACACAGGGCGATGTGTTCGCGCAATTTGAGAGGCTGTTGATCCGTCGCCAAGCAATTGATCATATTGAACTAAAGCGAAAACTCAGCGCGTTAGTTCAACAGTTTCAGCAGAAATACGGCCCTCGTTTTACCGCTTAGCGTGTCGGTTACTATTTCAACTGAGTAGGGGGTGATTATGAAGGTTGAAAATTTTTCGGTAAAGTGTAGTGCGCATCTGAGGATGCACACTACACAGGGTGATTGCCGATTTATTTGTTAATCTTCATAATCATGCCCCTACCTAGCCATCCCCACACCAGTTCATTTCAG
>JBBREZ010000166.1:0-12698 GCA_038225095.1 Caldilineales bacterium | reverse complement strand
CCTATATCTAGCATTTTATCCCTAAAAGGGCCTTTTGCGCTTTAGCCCCAAAAAGCGTACCACATCGAAAATTAGGTAAATCTCTGCAATGATTATACACTAGAGCAAGCAAAAGATCAATAGGCAATTTCAAATTTTTGGTTGGCAACGCAGGCTGGCGCGCCCTATCCAATTGCCTGTTGGCATCAGGCCGGTCAGGTACTGACCTTTCGGCTCGATCGCATTCAGGCATTGCAGCCTGTGAACCGTGACATAAAGGTGGGCACGCGCCCAAGGCGCGCCCACCGCGGCGCAAATCGTTGGCGCTTCACCGATTGCTGCGGGCGCTGTCGACCGCATGCCCTACTACGCTGGCAATCCAACTGCGCAACATGCATTATAAAAAGCAAGTGAAAGTAGCTATACGCGCACCGGTCACCGCTAAGCGCGTTGGTAGACAGTAACGCTTCAGGCTTCGACGCTTCGAAGTGAGCCCTCAGCCGAACCGTGCGGCTCGACGTGAGCGTTCGACTGAGACTTCGGCGAGACTTCGGCGTGAGCGTTCGACTGCGGTTCGACAAGCTCACCGCACGGTTGATGAGCTTGTCGAATCAACGCCGAAGACCTCGCCGAACGACAGCCGAACGTAGAAGCGCCGACTGCCTTTTATACCGTCTCCTGTCTACCAATGACAAAAAACGCAGCTATGCCCGTGCTGAGTATCACTATTCAAACGCCGCAATCCCCGTCAGGTCGCGCCCGATGATCAACTTCTGAATCTGGCTTGTGCCCTCGTAGAGGCTGGCGACGCGGCAGTCGCGCCACAACTTTTCTGGCTCATATTCATCCGAATAGCCGTAACCACCGTGGACCTGAATCGCCATGTCGGCGTTGCGTTTGGCGGCTTCGGTGGCGAAGAGCTTGGCAATCGACACCGGGATCGTGCTGACCTGGCCCTGGTTTTTGACCCAGCCGGCATTATAAACCAACAAGCGCGCCGCCTCGACATCCACCTTCATCTGGGCCAGCATGTCCTGCACCATCTGAAAGCTGGCAATCGGCTTGTCAAAGGCAATCCGTTCTTTGGCATAGCGCACACTCACGTCCAGCGCGCGTTGCGCCGTGCCGACACAGCCGCTGGCCACCCCATAACGACCGTTGTCCAGGGCGCTCATGGCAATCTTGAAACCTTCGCCCACTTTGCCCAGGCGCGCGCTGTCTGGCACCTGCACGTTGTCCAAAAAAAGCTCGCCGGTGTCGCTGGCCTTCAAACCAAGCTTACCCGTCATTTTGCGACTGGTGAAGCCGGGCGTTTTGGTCTCCACCAAAAAGGCGGCCATGCCACGATGTTTAGATCCAGGTTCAGTCTGGGCAAAGATAATCGCCACATCGGCCCAGGTGCCATTGCTGATCCAAACTTTCTGGCCGCTGAGCACCCAATCATCGCCGATGCGTTTGGCGGTGGTTGAGATATTACCGGCATCCGAACCGGCGTTCGGTTCGGTGAGACCAAAGCAGCCCAACCATTGACCGCTGCACAAATCCGGCAGATATTTCTGCTTCTGCGCCGCGGTTCCCCATTTGAGGATGGTCAATTCCACCAGTGACATTTGCACCGAAAGCGTCGTGCGTACGCTGGAATCAGCATAACCCACTTCCTCGAAGACGATGGCCTCGGCGATATAATCCAATCCAGCGCCGCCGTATTCTTCGGGAATTGGCACGCCTAGATAGCCCAATTCGCCCATTTTATACAGTAGTTCGCGTGGAAACTGGCCTTCGTGATCCCATTGGCGGGCGTGCGGTATGATCTGTTCTTGGGCAAACTTGCGCACCGATTCCTTGATCATGCGTTGTTCTTCACTGAGACTAAAGTCCATGTTTTTGCTCCTTCATATTCGTAATATTAATTCGCGTAGTCATAGTTGGGTGTATGGATGGGTTGATAGCATGGTTAGCAGAGGCGAGTGCAGCGCACAGGTCAGCAAGTGGTTTTTAGGCCAAATGATCCTATGACCTGGGCACCGCACGCTCCCGCTATTCCACAACAGATGCTTCTGGCTAGATAACTTTGCCTGCCCTAAGCGCTTGCAGTGCGGCTTGATCATAGCCCAATAATTCACGTAGCACCGCATCCGTATGTTCACCTAGCAGCGGCGGCGCGCGCTGAATCTGCGCTGGCGTGCGACTCATTTTGGGCACCGGCCCCAGCAGGGAGATGGGCCCGGTGACCGGATGCTCGATCACTTGCACCATCTGGCGGGCAACCGCTTGTGGGTCGGCAAGGGCGGTGGGAATGTCGTTCACCTGGCTACACGGCACTTTCGCCGCCACCAGTTGCGCCAGCCAAAAAGCGGTTGGTTGTTGGCGAAATTGTGCTTCCAACAGCGGAATGAGCGTCGCACGCTGCGCCACCCGCGCCGGATTGGTTGCAAACTGCGCATCGAGCGCCAGTTCGGCACAGCCCAGCACCCGGCAAAGGGCGGCAAACTGGCTATCATTGCCCACCGCCAACATCAACCAGCCATCCGCGGCCGGCATCACCTGATAGGGCACAATCGAGGCGTGCGCATTCCCGTAGCGTTGCGGCGGCTCACCGGAAACCAGATAGGCGCTGGCGACGTTAACTAACCAGCTCAGTTGCACGTCGAAGAGGGCGATGTCAATCATCTGGCCTTCGCCGGTCGTCTGACGATGATGTAAAGCGGCCAAAATTGCCAGTGCGGCATGCAAACCAGTCGTCACATCAACAATCGCCACCCCCGCTTTGTAGGGTTCACCCGCACCGTTGTCCGTATCCGCTGGCCCGGTGATGCTCATAAGACCACCCTGCGCCTGGATCGCAGTGTCGTAGCCGGGTCGATCGCGGTACGGGCCGGTCTGACCGTAGCCGGTCAATGAACAATAAATGAGCCTTGGATTGATTTCGTGTAGCGACGAATAACCCAAACCAAGGCGATCCAGGGTGCCCACTTTAAAATTCTCAACTAGTACATTTGCCTTAGCGGCTAAGGCTAGCAATATTTGGCGTCCGGCTTCGGTTTTCAGATCAAGCGTGACGCTTTCTTTGTTGCGATTGGCCGCGAAAAAATAGGCGCTTTCGCCGTTAGCGGTAAACGGAGGACCCCAACGCCGCGTGTCATCGCCGCTGCCGGGCTGTTCAATTTTGATCACGCGCGCGCCCATATCACCAAGCAGCATGGTGGCGTACGGCCCAGCCAGTATGCGCGAAAGATCGAGGATCAGGAGGTCGGACAATGCACTGTTCATAACATGTAGTGTATCATGGTTGCGGTAGATTCGTTGTATGATAGCATAATTACCGCGCGAATCACTGACGAATGTACGTCAGATCAACGCAGCGCTTGCTAGATTACCCACGCGTTTTGTAGGAGCGCACAAGGCGTTGCGCTCAATACTTACCTGTTTGAAATTTGACCAGAAAGGGGGACGATTGATGGTAAAGACAATGCAGATCGGGCTAGCACGGCTCCTTTTGTTAACATTGGCGATCTATGGTGGGGCAGCCTGTAACTCCGGGCAAAGCACGCCGGCGGCGCATAATGACCAGGCCACGGTTGCCGTACTTTCCACCGAGAATGCACGGTTAGCCACCACGGTAGCTACGTTGGCCCAAGCGCCCAACACGTCAGTGGCCGCCGCAGCCGTGGCTACACCTGCGCCGGTCGCGCCCGTCGCCATAACTGTGCCGTTGACAACAACCGTCGCATCAACAACGACGGCAGCGTCGACAACTACTGTGCCTAATAGTCCCGTGCCAATCAAGGATCCATCGTCTGAACCGGGACCGCTCCCCACCGTGCTCGCCGAAATTTCACTGGCGCCCGCAGGGGCTGTGCTAATTGATTTCTATCTGGATCAGATGACCAACCGTATCTATGTAACCGACAATGCTGGCCATTTGTACGTACTCGACGCGTCGAGCCATGCGGTGCTGGCCACGTTGCCGGCCGCGGGTGCATTGACGATGGATGCGGCGCAGCATCGGCTTTACGTGGCGCCGGCCGATGCCTATTTTATGCCCAAGCCCGCGATCACGGTGATCGATACCCAATTGTTGACCGTTACGGCCAGCATTACCGATGCCACCCATCTGGCGCTGGATTCAGCGCATAACCGTATTTTTGTGGGCAATCGGCTTTCGGGAACGAGTACGCAAAAACCATCGAATGTACGTGAGTTAAAGGCCGATTCGCTGACGCTGATCGCTACTTTCCCCCAGGCTGGCATCCCGGTCTATAACGCGATCCGCAACGAGTTGTTGATTGTCGGCTATACCGTGTATGCTGCCGACCCCGATACGGCGCAAATCAAACAGGATTTGCTGCCGGAAATTAGCAGCCAGCCGTTACCTTGGTGCGATGGCTGTAATTTTGCGAATAATGTCTACATTTTCCCGAATGAAAACCTGGTGGCTTTGGATATCCAACCGATTTCGGCGGGCAAAGGCGCGGGCCTGATCCCAGCGCCGCGTTTTCTCGACGCCACGCGCATGGCGTCGCTGGCAAAACCGGCTGACATACCCACGATCCAGCCAGGCTGTGGTAGCCACAAAAGCTTGCTCAAGCCAGTCAAAGATCGCATCTATCGCCACCAAACTTATGACCGCTATGTCTTTTACAATAACCTGTTGACCGAAGATTTGAATGGCAAATTGTTGAGCTTACGCGATGGCCTGGAACAACCTTTTATCAATGCACAGACCAACCAAGCATATGCCAATGGCTGGGTGATTGATCTAGATTCATGGCAGCCGCTTGGCCAGATGCCCACCGTTTGCCTGTTTATGCAAGACACGCAGAAAGGCCTGCTCTATGGCAGCCGACAAAATGCTTTGGTGATCCTGGCCGAGCGGGGTGGCCAGGCCCAAGCGCCTGCACCGGCAGCGCTTGGTGCTTTACCAGAGAAGGCGATCAGCCAAATCAGCTTCTCGCCTACCTATGCCACTGACCATACGCTCTTTTTAATCAGCGAAAAGAGCCGGCTGTACCGCTCGGTTGACGGCGGACAGACCTGGGCGATGCTACGTGGGGCGTTGCCTATGAATGCCTTCGCCACGTTAAGTTTAGCAATCTCGCCTGCTTTTGCCCAGGATCACACCTTGTTCACGGGCGGTTATGTGGGCGAAGGCTGGGGCGAAGGGGTGTTGCGCTCGACCGATGGCGGTGATACCTGGCAGCCGATGTGGAATCAATTGAACTTCCTGCGCGTTTACAAGGTCGCCTTGTCGCCGACCTATGCCATCGACGGCGCGCTGCTGGCCTATGCGCACTACACGCGCTTGAACCAGATGGAAACTGGGGTAGCGATTCAGCGTTCAGCAGATCGCGGCGTAAGCTGGTCACTAACGTTGACGACGACGGATGAAACCAGCGCGCCCGCCCCCGCCCAAGTGTTGGGTGAGGCCGTTACACCACTTTTGCCTTTGCGGATTACGGCGAATGGTCGCCAACTAGAGCGCACGGTTGACAGTGGGCAGACCTGGCAGGCCGTCGATTTGGCCTTGTCGGCAGACGCTTTACTGCTGCAAGTGCTGCCTTCACCGGGTTATCCCGCTGACGGCACACTCTACATTCTTGGTAACGATCAAGTATGGCGCGCAACCAACAACGGCGCGACGATCCAAGCCTGGGGCGATCAACGTCTCCACGGGCGCGATGCGAGCAATCGCTTGTCGGCGCTGGCGGTGTCGCCTAAAATGAGTGATGGCGCTTCTCGGCTCGTGATCGGCACGGCTGCCGGTGAATTCTGGACCTTAAATCCGGTCATGCTGCCATGGCAAGCGCCAATGCAAGGTGTCAACGCTGCGCCGGTGCAGGCCGCTACGAACGTTACACCGACCGTCGTTGTCGCAGCGACGGCACCCGTCATCCCCAGCAAAATTGTCACGGCCACCAAGCCGATTACGGTTGCGATTGTGCCAATCGCTAGCACGCCTGAAGCTACGCCTATCGCCAGCGGACCGACATCGACGCCCCCGCCACCCTTGGCGGGTGATCCACCGGCTGGTTTATATCACCCTGGCGGCGCGTTTAGCAGCCAATGGGAGAAGGATACGCGCTTGCAACAGGGATTGGGCTGGGCCAAAGCGCCGCAGTCTGGCATGACCGCAGCCGCGATCCAGACCTTTGACCACGGTACAATGATTTGGCGCGGTGACACGCAGCAAATTTATGTGATCTTTTCAGATCGCACCTGGGCTGTTTTCCCTGATAAATTTAAGGAAGGCGATGTCGAAAATGACCCTAACTTGCGCGTGCCCCAAGGCAAACTTCAGCCCGTGCGTGGCTTTGGCAAAATCTGGCGCGAGAACCCAGCGGTACGCGATAAACTTGGCTGGGCGACGGCCAAAGAACAAGGCATCAGTTCCCCGATCCACCTATTTGAACACGGTTTTATGATTCGCGCCGGCGGGCTGGTCTATGCGTTGGTGGAACAAGCCGACGGCAAGCGTGTTTGGTATTGAGGGCGGTAGACGGTGGACGGTAGACAGTAGGCGGTGTAGAGGTAAAACCCGACTTGTCTACTACCGTCTACTGTCTACCGTCGGAAGTTTGTCGAGCGCAACCTCGCCTTTTTGGCTGTGAAAGACGATTCTTTGTTGGCGATCTTGTTGTTGAGAAACGCTGTGAATCTGATGATCTTGGGTGTCATACAAATTAATTCGATCGTCAAGCCGGATTGCAAGGCGATGCTTCGCGGCAAAGTAGGCATATTGCATGCTGTTCTGCGCCCCACTCGCGTTGGGTGTACCGAGTTCTTTGGGCCACCAGGCTGCACCGGCGGAAAAGCCTGGATCCATCGTTGCCTCGTGCTGTGGTTGTGCCGTTTGTGGTTGTGCGCGCAGGTGAGCTGCAATTTCGGTGCAAATTTGTGCGATGGTTGCCTTTAGTTGGTGATTAGAAAAATCACCGATCATAAGCATGCCACTCGCCATCCACTGGCCCATGCCGCCCAAGTCCGGATGATTGAATTGCGCCAAGGTTCCATTGCCGGCCTGAACTGCCGCAAAGAGCGTTTCAACGGCGCCTTCACTCAGCTGATGTTGCTGGGCCAGCGTGCGAATCAGCTTGCGGTCTTCTGCTGAAAAATTCATTCATAGTCTCCTTTGATGCCATTTCATTTATTAGCGTGCGTGTTTTAACTTTTGCGGCGTTCCAGCGCGACAACTGGGATCTGGCGCGTGGTTTTTGCCTGATGCTCAGTAAAAAACGGCGCCTGCTCCACGATCCGTGTCCATAACTGCTGCCGCTCCGTCCCGGCCATGACCATGGCGGTGGCGTCGAAAGTTTCTGTGCCAACTTCAACCGTAACCGCCGAGTGTGCCGCCAAGTTACGATACCAATCAGGCTGCGTTGGCGCGCCGAGGTTGGAGGCGATGACGAGCAGGCGGTCGCCATCCGCAATGAACATCATGGGCGTCGTCCGGCGTTGGCCGCTCTTCGCACCGGTGGTCGTGAGCAGCAGGAGAGGCCGGTCGGCGAATGGCACACCAATCTTGCCGCGCGTTGCGCGAAACTCCTCGATTAACTTACGATTGTATTCCTTTTGCTCGGTCATAGTCTCTCCTCCTATGGCTGTTCATCCGTTTGCTATCCTGTGTAATGGACGAGTTTTGGCTTGTTCAAATCGCTAGTCTAGCACATGTGTTCGCACTTGTCCATATGAACGTGCCGGGGACAAATTGCCGCCCATCCTCACGGCTAAATAACAAATTTTGCACGGAAATAAAATTCAAGAAATTCCAAATATGATATTTATAATTTCCTAACAATCGTTGATTATGATGGCAGCAAGCAGTATGACAGCGCAAGGTTGCGCGCAAGGGCGGAGCCAGCAGGCCTCGTGCGCATGGTCCGGCGCGTAGGCGTGCCGGCTCCGCTGTGGTCTACCGATTAACAACCTGGCGCTGTCATGGTAGTTAATGGTTATATAGTTCGATGATTTATTAAAACTCTATCACCTGAGGAGGGTGTACTATGCCCAGCAATGAAATCGATAACGATGATCGCCCCATCGGCCGGGTTCTGAGTCGCCGGGAGATCTTGGTGCTGTTTGGTGCGGCGGGTAGCGCGCTGCTCGCCGCGGCCTGTGCGCCTGTCCAATTCGCCACGGCCCAGCCCAATGCCGAGGCCGCAACCGCCGCCGTTCTGAAAAGTGACCCGACTACAGTTGCCACTATGCAGGCCGCGGTGGCGACGGTGCCGGCCTGTGTGGTGCGCCCCGAGGTGACAGAAGGCCCCTATTATGTGGACGAGAAACTCGTGCGCTCGGACATCCGATCTGATCCTTCCACCGGTGCCATGAAAGAAGGTGCACCCTTCGTCTTGACGTTCAATGTCTCGCAGGTGAGCAATAGCCGTTGCGCCGCGTTTGAAGGCGCCACTGTAGAGATCTGGCACTGTGACGCAGCCGGCGCCTATTCCGATGTGACCGATCGCAGCTTCGATACCACTGGGCAGAAGTGGCTACGGGGCTCGCAAGTGACCGATGCGAAGGGTGTGGCTACATTCACGACGATTTATCCCGGTTGGTATCGCGGTCGCGCTGTCCATATTCATTACAAGGTGCATCCCAACGAAAGCCTGGTGTTTACCTCGCAGCTATTTTTTGATGAAACCTTGTCGGATCAGGTCTTTGCGCAGGCCCCCTATGTCAGCAAGGGCCAGCGCAACACGCTGAACAGCACGGACAACATCTACCAAGAACTGATGCTGCTCACGACCACCAAGACTGCCCAGGGCTATGCCGCCACGTTCCCGATTGGGTTAGATTTGTCAACCATTGGCGCTGGCCAGTCAGGTGGGCAAGGGCCTGGCGGCCCTCCACCAAACGGTACGCCACCCAACGGCACGCCTAAGGGTTAATCCCCTTGAACACTGCGTGTGCGTGTATGGCACTGGTCAAAAGTTCTTTCAAATTGAACCCTCCTAACCAGTGCCATACACGCACACACGAGCAACCATCATCTACCATTAGACGACGAGGAATCGCGCAAGTGGAGCAATGTCGACGGCTCCACGCGACTCGGAGAGGTGTTCGTCTTTAGGCTCAAGCTGGGGTGAGGACGAGCACGTGTATGATCAGTTAATCAGGAAATGTTCATGTGCAATTGGCATGAATATCACGTAAAGAAATCGTGACCTCCGTTGCTGGTGTCGCTCGCCAAATTGACAAAATTTGCCCCAACCGTCTATTATGCTGGTCATGATGAAAAGAATTTTTGTGGCGGGCGCGAGCGGCGCGATTGGGCGCAGACTTTGTCGTTTATTAATTGCCAATGGTTGGCAGGTAACTGGCACGACCCGTTCTGCCGAGAAGGTGTCCGATTTGCGCGCGTTGGGTGTTGAACCTGTGATCGTTGACGTGTTCGATGCAGCATTGCTGCATCGCATCGTGGCTGATGCGCAACCAGAAATTGTGATCCATCAACTGACCGACCTGCCGCCCGCGCTCGATCCGGCGAAAATGGCCGAAGCCAGCATCCGCAATACCCGCCTCCGTGACCTCGGCACGCGCAATTTGCTGGCGGCGGCGGTTGCGGCCAATGTCAAGCGCATGGTTGCCCAAAGCATCTCTTTCGCGTATGCGCCAGGCCCACTGCCCTATCATGAGGACGCTCCGCTAAACGTGGAGGCGCGTGGGGTGGCTAGTCTCGAACAGCAGGTGTTAACTGCGCCGCTGATAGGCATTGTGCTGCGCTATGGCAAATTCTATGGGCCAGGCGGCGGCATCGACAATCCACCCAGCGGTGGGCCGGTGCATGTCGATGCCGCCGCCGACGCCGCACGGCGGGCGCTCACGTGCAGGACGCCGGGAATTTATAACGTGGCAGAGGATGACGGTACGGTCTCCATTGCCAAAGCGACAGAAGAGCTTGGTTGGCAGCCAGATTTCCGAATCGACTAGCGTTCGGATGTGTAAGCCATAAACTGATAAGCCTGCCGTGTAGTTCGCATTCTCAGATGCGAGCTACACCTAACCTCAATCAATCATCGTCAGCCGACGATATTTTACATGATTGTCTCCCACAGTGCGGGATCATTCAAGTTCATCACGCACCACGCGTAATGGCCGTCTGTACAATCACTGTAGGTATCCGCCCCTAAAATACTAAACAGCAACCCATAAAGCTGCAAACGCGGCCGAATTTCCGCGCCCCACTTTGCCAGGATGAAATCCAACAAGTGGGCGCGGATGTTGAGCTTCAATTCGTCATACATGTCAAAAAACATCCAACCTGTGGCGATGTCAAAGAGCGGATCGCCGTACATGGTGAACAGACCAAAGTCGAGCAGCGCCGTCACCCGGTTCTCTTCGTCTACTAGCAAGTTGCCTGGGAAGAAATCACCATGCACGACGCCTAACCTGCCGCAATAGGGCTGCGCGAGCACGTCTTGCAGGCGTTCAAGTTTATCGGCAAAATGGTGCACATCACGCGCCAACGGCTGACCAATCGCTTGGATTTGCGCCGCAACCCAACGCCAGAGAAACGCGTGAAAATCGCCATTGGTGCGCGCACTCAAGCCCCGCTCATCAAACAACTTGTAGCGCGTAGGTTCGGGTGAGATTTTTACCTGTTGCAGCTCAAGCGCTGCCCGCAAATAGGCATCGAAGAGCTGCGGCAACTGGTGCGCGGTGGCCTGGGCCACGATGGTTGCCATCGGCACGCCCGGCAAGTACTTTTCAATCGTGAGCAGGATGCCATCTTCCTGCCAGATGCGCTGAATTTGGGGTAGGTGGATAAGGGTAGTATGCTGATCCAAAGCCGCATAAAAAGTTTGCAGCGTTTGAAGGCGCTCTAGATTCGACGTGCCCTGATAAAGCTTCAAGACGTGGGCCGGATCGTAAAGATAGACCATCGCCTCCATGCCTTGCCCGATCAAATCAGCCGCAGTGAGATTGTATTTCTGAAGAATAATTTGGGTCATTGTTTCCGTTGGCAAGCTGGCGTCATTAGAAAGCTCATTGAACTGGCCCAAGTGACACCTAACCCTGCCTTATTTGTGCTCTGTTTCAATGCTCACATCATTGCTTGAACTGATGACCTGGCGCGCATAGGCCAGTTCGGAGAGGATGGCATTGGCCGCCAGCCGCGCCTCGCGCACCAGTAACAAACTGCCGTACAGCAAGGAACAAGCGCCCGCCAACCCCAATACGACGGTAATCCAGCCGTAGCGCCATTGGAACAAGGCGACGACGCCAATCGCGATGCTCGTCATCACCAGGAGCCCGATAGCTGCATACAGCGCCGTCATAGCCGAACGGAGCACGAGCAATCGCTCAGAAAGCCGTACGATCTGATCCGCGATCAGTTCACGTTTGCCTGCGCGCACTTGGAAGGCCGCGTTTTGTAAATTCTCAGCTTCGGCCGTCAGCGCGCGCACCCGATCAATCACTCGGCTGAGCCGATTCGATGTGGAAAGCACCAAGGTGCCAGTGGCCGAGATCAGAACCGCAGGTGTAATCATCGCACTGAGCACTTCGGCCGGTGTCGGAATTCCGTTCATGCATTTCCTTATCTATAACGGATTTGTTCACGGGGTGCATTATACCGTGAACAAATCCGTCACCCTCTCCATCTTCCGGCACTAGCCCAGCCTGTCACGCGCTAAATGTGACCTACGCTGACTGGCGCTTTGAAAAGTGCGTTACAAGTTACCGTTCTCCATCGCCACTAACAGATCCAACTCCGTATGTACAGGGTCGTTCGCGACGCTTTGCGCCAATTCCTCGGCTTGGATCTGGGCTTCTTCGCGCACCGCTGCCTCATCAACTGTCAACACCTTGCCATCCTGCACCAGAATCCGCCCGGCCACCATCACGGTTTTGACTTCATGACCGCTGGCGGCGTAGACCAGATTGGGCACAAGATTACGCACCGGCGCTTCGAGCACGGGCGTCAGGTTCAGCGCCCGCAAATCGATTAAGATCAAATCGGCCTGTTTGCCAGGTTCGAGCGAACCAATTTCGTCGCCAAGCCCAATCGCACGCGCACCTTCAATCGTCGCCATGCGCAGCACCGTCCAGGCGGGCATGCGCGTCGGGTCGCGATATTTAATTTTGTTGAACAAGGCGGTCAATTTCATTTCGTTAAACATGTTATTACAATTGTTGCCGGCCGCCTGATCCGAGCCTAGCGCCACCAATCCACCGGCCTGGCGAAAGACATGCGCCGGTGGCACGATGCCATCAATGATGCCAATGCTGCCCGAACAGAGCACCATGCTGGCGCCACTTTGCGCGATCAGCTCAGTTTCATCATCGGTCGCTTCGGTCAGGTGAACGGCCAACAATTGATCGTCGAGGTAGCCGATCTGATCCAGATATTGTGGCGTACGTTTGCCATAGCGCATCAGCATCTGTTCGATTTCCCGATCGCCCTGGGCCACATGCATGTGGAGCATGAGACCGTCGCGGGCGGCCAGCCGTTTCACCAATAGCAACTGTTCGCGGTCCAGCATGTCTGGCGCTTGCGGGCCGAACATCACTGTAATTCGGTGGTCGGCGGCGCCGTGCCAGGCTTGGGCGAAGGCAACGGCTTTATCAATGGCTTTGAGGCCTGCCTCTGGATCCAGCGGATAAAGATCGCCCACTTTCCAGCCGGCCATGCCGCCTTCGGGCAGCGCATTGATCGTTGGAGTCAGCCGCGCACGCACGCCCACCGCTTCAAAAATTTCGGCCCAACCGGGAATTGG